>QKBZ01000297.1 GCA_003245895.1 Beggiatoa sp. | reverse complement strand
ACCGCGTTTGATTTAGCAGCGATTACTAAAGCCTTACCTAAGCAATATGAATTGCAGGAACAACGCTACACAGAAACTGTGGAAAAACCGTTTTATTCTGTATTCCAAGGCGAAGATCGTATTTTAGACATTTTCCCCAGTGCAGATTTAGGCAAAATTGGCCGTATTCAAATTTACAGCACACAAATTTCCGCGCCAAATCAAGTACAAACAGGACAAACCTACGCTGAAGTTTTCGGTGATAGCACAGCGGTAAAATGCCAAGCAGAATTGGCAGATACCGGTAATGCCATTTGCCAAGTGCCGAATATGGAAAGTCTGCAATACCGTTTTCAAGGTGTTGCCTACACGGTCGCTGAAGGCGAGGAATTATCTGCTGAGCAGTTAAAAGAGACCGTGTTAGCGGAAATTATTTGGCAACCTGCACCGGAATTAGTCACCGAAGAACAACGCATGCAGCCACAAGGTGTGGCGACTGAAGAGGAAGCGTTAGCTATGCCAGCGGAAGAAACGGCTAAGGCTTCTGTAGAAAGCTTGACGGAAAGCTATAAAGCCAGCGATGCACATTTGAATAGTGTGTATAAACAACTGCGTGATAAGTTAGATCAATATTTAGCAGCCCACCCTAGTGAATCTAGCAAGAAAGCTTCTAAATTGGCGAATTTAATCGCTGTGCAACGGACGTGGTTACAGTTTCGAGATCATAATTGTGAGTGGCAAGCTGAGTTAGGGGCGGAAGCACAAACGCAAGCACGCTCTTTGACCTGTTTAATTCGCATGACGGATCAACGTAGTGCAGAATTGAGCGGGATTATGGAGCAATTGTAGGTCGGATAAGGCTTTAGCCGTCATCCGACATTTGGCTTTTAGGTTGTAGGGTGAAATAGCGCAGCGTATTCCACCATGAAATTCTGCAAAAAGCTGAGCAAAAACAGATTATAAGCCGCATGGTGGAATACGGCTTACGCCTATTCCACCCTACAACAGCTTACGGCAACTCCTTCGCCGAAAGCTGCCCCAAACTTCCCGCCATTGCAGGCAAACCCCACAACAACGTGTGCAACTGCAACACTGTCTCGCGATCCAACAATAATGCCCGCCGCTCACTGGCAGACAAACTGTTAATCCCTTCTTCCAACAACTGATACACCAAACCTTGCAGATAATGACGATAACGCTTATCGGGCGCACTGGCATGTGCAGGTAATAAGGCTAAGTGCAAAGCATTGACTTTTGGCTCTGCTAACACCTGAATAAAGCGATTATCATGCGCTGGCACCACATGCTGTTCCACATGCAGCCAATAACGCAAATCTTGCAATAAATCTGGCGGTTGCATTTCCGTTGGAATTAAAAACAGCTTTAATTGCCGCGCCCAATGTCCTAACGAGGCATAGCTTAAAATAATTGACAGCGGAATCGACAACACCAAACCGGCTAATACTGGCGTTAACCACCAAAAAAAGTCCGGCACATAACGATAAGCAAACACACCCACGCCAATGCCTAACACCATATGCCAACCATGCACCAACAAGGCTTCACCAATGCGGGTATGGTGATCTGCTCGGTTTTGGCTCATCCAGTTGATATTACGACGTAGCAAAATCGCCAGCACAAACTGAGTTTGAAATAACATCATGATCGGTGCTAACAGCATCGAGGATACGGTTTCTAACACCACACCGGAAATCAAAGGCACTGCACCGCCATAAAGTGACAAACGGGCGCGATCTTTTAACACTAAAATCAACGCCAGCAATTTCGGCAAAAATAAAATCAGCAAGGTGACGATTAATACCGTAGTCATTTCAATGCGATAAGAGGCAGGCCAGTTCGGGAATAAAGTTTCACCCCAGAAATACACAGGGGTCATTTGCTCTTTCCAATAAGCATCAATCCCCGTCACGATAAGAAAGACTAACCACAGTGGCGAGGCTAAATACGACATGATGCCCATGAGCAAATGCAGTCGGTTAATCGGATGAAAGCCTTGGGCAAATAACAAGCGCGTATGTTGCAAGTTACCTTGACACCAACGTCGATCACGCCGTGCATAGTCGATTAAGGTCGGCGGGATTTCCTCATAACTGCCGTCCATGTCGTAAGCCAGCCACACTTGCCAGCCTGCACGCCGTAGTAAGGCCGCCTCGATAAAGTCATGGCTAAAGATTTCACCGCCAAACGGCTCCCGCCCTGACAGCTTAGGCAAACCACAATGTGCAACAAAGGCTTTCACCCGAATAATGGCATTGTGTCCCCAATAATTACCTTCATCTAACTGCCAGAAATTTAAACCAGCGGTAAAAATGGGGTTATACACATTACCGGCAAACTGCTGAATGCGAGCAAACAAGGACTCACGATTGACTGACTGTGGCGGCACTTGCACTAAGGCCACTTTAGGGTTGTGCTCCATGATACGTGTCATCTTGACTAAGGTGTCACCACTCATCAAGCTGTCAGCATCTAACACGATCATAAAATCGTAGTAGTCGCCCCATTGCGCACAGAAGTCCTTAATATTGCCAACCTTGCGTTCGCTATTGTGCAAACGGTTGCGGTAAAACACGCGCATTTTCCCGTCTAAACTTTTCTGCAAGGCTTGCCAATGCAATTCCTCTTCAACCCAGACTTCAGGCAAGCGAGTATCACTTAAGATAAAAATATCAAAGTGTTGCTGTTGCTTGGTTTGCATTAAGGAGGTGGCAATGGCACGTAAACCGGCGAATACTCGTTGCGGGTCTTCGTTATAAATCGGCATTACTAAAGCGGTGCGCGATTGCAGCGGGGTTTTAGCGGGAATATCGCGGATGCTGGCGGAAATTTGGCAGCGATCACGTTGCGTGAATAAGACAAAAAAGCCGACTAAGGCCGTCCAAAAAGAGAAACAAATCCAGCTAAATAAAATGGCGTATAGCAATAGTAACGATAGCTCTAAAGCGGTCAAACCATTGGTTTCAAACACGCTGGTTAATAAGCCCATTGCAACTAAAGTAGTCAGTAACACCAATGTGAACAAACACAAACGTCGAATAAGACTGGTGCGGTGACAGGGTTGAAAAGCTTGTGAGACTTTCATCATGGGAGTTTCCGAGCTGAATGCCAACGCCATAAACGAACTGACCAGTGCGTGCTGTAATATACCGTTGCTTTAAGCAACTGCCACGGTAAATACCAAGGCCGCAAAAAACGAAACGGCTCAATAGGTACTGGCTGTGGCTTAGACGGCGGCACAGCTTGCACCGCCACATGAATTAAGTTTTCCACACCATTGGCCAGCGGTAAGTTTGGCGACGTTAATAAGGTGGCTTGCGTAATGCGATCAACACGGTGCCAACACAGCAAGGTGGCATGAATCGATAACAGTGGATCACTCGGCGGATGTTGTACAAACCATTGATTAACAATGTTTTGCGTTTCCTGAATGGCCAATGCAAGCGATATAGACACCTTGGCGTGTAGCAAATCATTAAGACGATTTTCCACCAACAATTGCACTTGCTGTGCCTCTGTTTCTGGCAAATCGTATGCGGCAATGTAATGCGCAACCCGCTGCAATATTATCGGAGAGACTAAACTGGCAGCTTCACCGGTCTCTATTGATTCGGGTCCCATTGATAACTCCATGTTTCAGTCAACACGTCATAACCCGATTTTAAGAACACACGTAATTCTGCTGCTTTGTTTGGCTCTGGGGTAAATTCAAAAAATAAGCGCCAGCCGCCTGTCATTTGATTTTTTTGCACAATAGCGGGTGTAACGGTGCCAGTAGAGGCAGAGATAATACCTTGCACTGCTGTATCTGCTGGATATTGGTTTAATTTTTTGCCGACAAAATCCAAGACAAATTTCCGCCGTGAAGAATCTAATTTATCTGTCCCCGCGCCACCAACGCGCGTTGCCGCAGTACGTCCACCAGGGTGAAATTCAGCATCATCAGCAACGAAATTTAAACGATAAGACAAGCTGTATTCTTGATCGGCTTCAATGGCTTGCTTAGGTACCCAAAAGGCGACGATATTGTCATTGCGCTCGGCATCAGTCGGGATTTCCACTAATTCGATACGGCCTTCACCCCAATCATTTAACGGTTCTACCCAAACACCTGGTCGTAAGTGATAAAACGCTTCTAAGTCTTGGTAGTTATTAAAATCACGGTCACGCTGCATTAAACCAAAACCACGCGGATTATTATCAGAGAAGCTATGGATGCGTAAGCCTTGTGGGTTGATCAAAGGCCGCCATAACCATTCACCGCTACCAGAAGCGATTAATAAGCCGTCAGAGTCGTGCACTTCTGGGCGGAAATCATCCATAAAACGTTCAGTATTTTCACCGTGGAAATACATGCTGGTTAATGGGGCTAAGCCTAATTTTTCCACTTGCTTGCGGAAGAATAAGCTGGCTTTCACTTCGATGGTTGTATTCAAGCCCGGTTGCAAAATAAAGCGATAAGCACCGCTGACACTAGGGCTGTCTAATAAGGCATATAAAGTCAGGCTGGTTTCATCTTTTTCCGGTTTCTTCACCCAGAATTCGCGGAAATAAGGGAATTCTTCACCATTAGGCAAACCAGTATCAATGGCTAAACCACGTGCAGATAAGCCATACCATTGTCCACGTCCGACAGCACGAAAATAGCTCGCACCTAAAAACACTGCGAATTCATCAAAACGTTGTTCTGAGGACAGTGGATAGAATAATTGGAAGCCTGCAAAACCAAGGTCAGCCGGTAAATCCTTTGGTAACTTGGTTTTGCCATAATCAAACAATGAGGTTTGATAAGGTACAGATTGCACCACGCCATTATCGATAACATCGATTAACACTTGTTTTTGAAACAAGAAACCGCGATGAAAAAAGCGCATTAAAAAAGGCAGTTTATCTTCATACCACAAAGATTTTTCGGGCAGAAAACGGATGTCCCGATATTGGTCGTAGGTAAGTTTTTCTAAGGCGGGAGGTAATGGGGAAGCGTGATCGTTATACGCTTGATGGGCTAATTCTTGTGCTCGACGACGGACATCTGCAAAATCAAAACGCGGTGGTGCGCTAATTTCTTCCGTTTGAGCCTCTACTGCTCTTGCATAAACGGGGGCTACCAATGTCAAGCTACAGCTCAGAATTGATAGACAAATGACTAATAATTTCATAGGTGTGTGACTCACTCGCAAAATGGTCAGTAAAAAGCACTTAGACATGCAATAGGCTACGCATTTACATGCGCAAATAACCCCATTATATGGCGATAAATGTAATACATATTTAAGTGCTAAAGAGAGCATATATACAATCAGTACATATTCCTGCGGGCAGAGGTATTGTTATTTGAAGTGCCAAGTCTCGTGTGAAGGTTACTCCTACCAAAGAGAGAGACTGTATTGTGCAGGGGGTTGTCTCTAAGGGCTGCCAATGAATGACAGCCCTTAGTACTTCAATTTATTGGCGTTGTTTTAATTTAGCCGCAATACGCATCCGTAAAGCATTTAACTTAATAAAGCCTTCAGCGTCTTTTTGGTTGTAAGCACCTGCGTCGTCTTCAAACGTCGCAATCTTAGTATCAAATAAGCTGTCAGTGCTGGATTCACGACCGGTCACAATGACATTGCCTTTATACAGTTTCACACGTACACGACCATTCACGTTGGCTTGTGATTCGTCGATCATTTTTTGCAACATGAGACGTTCTGGACTCCACCAGTAACCGTTATACACCAAGCTGGCATAACGTGGCATTAAGTCGTCTTTTAAGTGTGCCACTTCGCGGTCTAAAGTCAGAGACTCGATGGCGCGGTGAGCGCGTAACATGACAGTGCCGCCGGGGGTTTCGTAGCAACCGCGAGACTTCATACCTACATAACGGTTTTCCACGAGGTCTAAACGGCCTACGCCATTTTCGCCTGCCACTTTATTTAAGTAGGTTAACACTTCAGCAGCACTCATCGCTTGGCCATTAATCGCCACGATGTCACCTTGCGCATATTCCAGTTCTAATTCAGTTGCAGTGTCAGGTGCCGCTTCTGGTGACACTGACCAACGCCACATAGATTCTTCAGGGGCTTGCCAAGGGTCTTCTAAGGCGTTGCCTTCATAAGAAATATGCAGCAAGTTGGCATCCATAGAGTAAGGCGATTGCTGGCCTTTTTTGCGCTCAATTGGAATATTGTGTTGTTCTGCGTAGCTCAACAATTTTTCACGAGAGGTTAAATCCCATTCGCGCCAAGGTGCAATCACGTGTACTTCAGGTTTTAACGCATAAGCACCTAATTCAAAACGCACTTGGTCGTTACCTTTACCAGTCGCGCCGTGAGAGATGGCATCGGCGCCAGTTTCGTTGGCAATTTCGATTAAGCGTTTGGCGATTAAAGGGCGTGCGATAGAAGTACCTAATAAATATTCGCCTTCATAAACCGTGTTGGCGCGGAACATCGGAAACACGAAATCGCGGACAAATTCTTCGCGTAAGTCTTCGATATAAATTTCTTTCACGCCTAACAATTCTGCTTTATGGCGCGCAGGCTCTACTTCTTCACCTTGACCAATATCAGCGGTAAACGTGACGACTTCACATTGATAAACGTCTTGTAACCATTTCAAAATAATGGAGGTATCAAGACCACCGGAATAGGCTAATACTACTTTTTTGATGTCGCTCATTTTAATTTAGTATTCTGTTAATCGAAAAGAAAGGGATTGGGCTGGGTTTCAAAGCGCCTACCGTGCAGGTAGCAAAACGCTTGCGATACAGTGGAATTGCTGTCGTGCACGAGCACAACATAAATTCATTATTATAAAACGATCTGGGCAGTCCGTATGTAGCATTGACAGATTTTTTTATGTAGGTGGTTTGTGAGGCAAGCCTGCACAGTCCCTCGTAATGCTGTGCATGGTTGGTTACAATAAGCTTTTTTCCTCAGGCACAGAATTGAAAACACCATGCTGACGATTTACAACACCTTGACTCGACAAAAAGCTGAATTTAAGCCCATTGAACCGAATAAAGTACGCCTGTACGTGTGCGGCATGACCGTTTATGACTTTTGCCATGTTGGCCACGCAAGGGTCATGGTAGTGTTTGACATGGTGGTGCGTTACTTACGTGCGCAAGGTTATGAGGTGACGTATGTCCGCAATATCACCGATATTGATGACAAAATTATTACCCGAGCCAATGAGAACAAAGAAGACATCAATGCCTTAACCAATCGCTTTATTGAGGCAATGTATGAAGACGCGGATGCCTTAGGTGTGTTGCGACCTGATCATGAGCCGCGTGCCACAGAATCTATTGATGACATCGTGTCTATGGTGCAAACCTTGATAGAAAAAGGCTTAGCCTATCAAGCGGATAATGGCGATGTATATTATGCGGTTAGCCGTTTTGCAAACTATGGCAAGTTATCCGGCAAAAAGCTGGAAGATTTACGCGCAGGCGAGCGGGTGGATGTGGATACCGCGAAACAAGACCCGTTAGATTTCGTGTTATGGAAATCTGCTAAGCCTGAGGAACCAAGCTGGGCATCGCCTTGGGGCAACGGTCGCCCCGGTTGGCATATTGAATGTTCTGCCATGTCTACCAATTGCTTAGGTCATCATTTTGATATTCATGGCGGTGGCATGGATTTACAGTTCCCACATCATGAAAATGAAATCGCACAGTCAGAAGGTGCGACTGGCGAGACCTTCGTTAACGTGTGGATGCACAATGGCTTTGTGCGGGTAAATGAAGAGAAAATGTCTAAGTCTTTAGGCAATTTCTTCACCTTGCGCGAAGTATTAGCCAAGTATGCGCCAGAAGTGATCCGCTATTTCATTTTAGCCAGTCATTACCGCAGCCCACTGAATTATTCTGATCAGCAATTAGACTCAGCACAGCAAGCCTTAACTCGTTTTTACACCGCTTTGCGTGGTTTGCCAGCGAGCAGCGAGTTACCGCCAGCAGAGCAATATCGCGCCCGCTTCTTAACCGCAATGGATGATGATTTTAATACCCCAGAAGCCTTAGCGGTGTTATTTGAATTAGTGCGCGATATTAACCGTTTACGCGAGCAAGACCTTGCACAAGCGGCAGTATTAGGCAATGAATTACGTCAATTAGGCGCAATCCTCGGTTTATTAGAAGCTGATCCTGAAAGTTTCTTGAAAAATAGTGGTGGCAGTGACGCGGAAGCAGGTTTATCAGCGGAACAAATTGAAGGCTTAATTCAAGCACGGAATACGGCACGACAAGAGCGCAATTGGGCAGAAGCGGATCGTATTCGGGATGAGTTGAAGGCGCAAGGTGTGGTGTTAGAAGACAATGCGCAGGGGACAGGTTGGCGGCGCGAGGCGTAACAGTTTTTCTCGTTCCCATCATATTTTGATGGGAATGCATACCGCGTCGCTCCAGCGGCGCGAATCGTGTCTATCGCTTGTTACCAAGTATTGTAGGATGGGCTAAGGCACGAAGCCCATCAGTCGTGCCAACCGCTTAACCCAATATCGCGGTAAACAAGGGGCTGGCCTTCGTCAGCCCATCCTACAAATCTACATAAAATCATGATGAATCTAAACGCGCCGCTGGAGCGACGCAGTATGCATTCCCATCGTGAGACGATGGGAACGAGACCCCTTCTCATGACCTCACCGCCACCTTGCCACCCCAAGACCTTCCCCGCCGCCGTCGGCTTAATCTTAACCATTCCTAACACACTAATTTTATTATTTATCTTTGACTGGCACGAACATTTAATGTTGCTGGGCATGTTAGGTTTATTAACCGGCTTATGGTTATTAAGCCGTTATGGTTGCTGGCTGGAATCTTTTAAGACAGGGGCATGGCTGATTTGGTTTGGTGCTATCTTTATGTGCATTACCCACCTTGCACTCATTACATTAGGGCCAGCACAAGCCATCTCTTTAACAGAATTACAAATACACAGCGGGCAAATAGAACATATAAAAATTTATCGCCGCAGCACTAAAAGTGCCTCGATACTTAAGATTAACTTAGTAGACAGTAAGCAGTATTTTGAGTTATCCGCTTATCAAATTGGCATGCAGCGATTAGAACAATTGCAACAGCGTTTAAGCCCGCCTGCATCGGTTAAACTGTGGTGTCGGCAACTCACGACCTTTGGTAGCTGTGAGATTAAGCAACTGCAATATAAGGATCAGATATTGGTCAGTCCTGAGCAAATTGCACACTATCGTGCTGAAGTTTGGGTTAAATTAGTTTACGGCTGTTTTTTATTTGTTATCGTCGGTTTGATTACAATATTACTCACTTTATTAAAGCGTTTAATACTACATGCCCTATTGAAGTTTAGATGACTCAAAATGACCACATCTACACTCGAGCCATGCCGACCTAACAGACTGCTAACGCTCATCGGTTTAGTCTTACTCATTGGCAGTAATATGATTTTATTGCTGATATTTGGCTGGCATCACGCTTTACTTTTAAGCGGCATTATTGGCGCATTCGGCAGCTTATGGTTACTCATCCGTTACAGTTGTTGCTTAGAAACTTTTAACACAGGTGCCACACTCATCTTATTTGGCACAGCTTTCATGGCACTTACGCACTTAGTCTTGCTGGCCTTAGGTTTGCCACAAGCCACACCTTTAACAGATTTACACATCTATAGCGGACAAGTTGATACGCTGCAAACCAGCCGCGCCAGTACTAAAAGCGATACTGTTCTACAGTTCACGCTCAAAGAATTCAAACAAGACTTTGCCTTATCTTCCGCTCAAGTTGGCCTATCAGGCTTGAAATCTTTAGAGCATGTTTTACATCGCCGCCCACCGATTAAACTGTGGTGCAAGCAAATCACCGTCTTTGCTCCCTGTCGCATTCAACAACTACAATATCAAAATACGCTGCTAGTAAACCCGCAACAAATTGCTAAACACCGAGCAGCGGTATGGCACGGTTTAGCCCTTGGCTGGTTTTTATTTGTGCTTGCAGGCTTATTGGTCATTTTTTTATCTGTATTAAAGAAATTAGCCATAGCACTCTATAAAATGCGCAAGGCATAACGCCTTTCCTCATTCATTGTACTTAAGTTTACCCAAATGAACTTTACCCAAGATTTATTACCTGCTGCATGGCTATGGGCAGGTTTTCTGCTATACATTCCGATTTTAATATGGGCCATTTGGCAAGCACCGTGGCATCACTTACGAGACTCACAAGACAACCATGTTTTGCTCGCAAGCTGTGTTATCTTGTGGTTAGTATGGCACTTTGGCGGCGGCATCACGGCAGGTATGGAATTTCACTTACTGTTAATGACTACCGTTACCTTAATGTTTGGTCTACCGTTTGCCATTTTATGCGCCAGCGTCGCACAACTTGGCTTATTATTAGAAGGTCGAACTGACGCATTAGGCTTTGCAGATAATGTATTAATTAACGGTGTGTTGCCTGCTGCTGTGACCTATGGTGTGTACTGGTTAGCCTATATTTGGTTTCCGCGACATTTCTTCATTTATATTTACGTCACCGCATTTGTCGGCGGCGCATTATCCATGCTGAGCAATCGCTTAATTGGTTTAAGCATTTTACTATTAAGTAATACTTACCAATTACATGCTTTAGGCGATGAGCCTTTATTCATTATTGTCATGTTATTTCCTGAAGCATTTGTGAATGGTTTATTAATGACTATTTTTGTTGTTTATCGCCCGCAATGGGTAAGCAGTTTTAGCGATGAGAAATATCTAAGAAATAAATAAAAATAATTGTATGCAATCGCCTTTCTTTATCCTCTTACCAAAGCACCAAGATTAGCGGTTTCTAATTGCTATGGTGCAAATATTCCATGTGCAGCCTCCTTTCTGAAATACAATCCTGTCCGACTCCATAACAAACAACATTAAAACAATCTCTTTAGTCGGTACTTATATTGCGTCATAAATATAAATTGCGGTTGTATGTCAAAAAATACCCGCTATGATGCGTAATTGCATGCTAATAAAATGAAAATAACAACAACTTACTCATTACTTAAGACACTCTACATTTAAGCACAACGAATTATGAGCGAGTTAATTGCATTAATCACTATCGGCACCGCCTTATTTTTCGTATTGCTCTGTTTCACACCTTTTCTATTGGCACTCAGCATGTTAGTAGAAGAATGGCGCGATCTGGCAGTACAACTAGCACCGTGGGCAGCCTTACCTGCACTGTTGCTCGCTATTTTTGTTAAAGATGGACAGAGCTTTTACTTTACATGGGGCATATTAGGCGCTGAATTAGGCATTCAAGCTAATGGGAGAGCTTTGCTCGGCGTGACCGCCTTACTATGGCTGGTTGCAGGCTTGTTTAGTCGCAGTGTGATGGCAAAAGATGATCGGCTACATCAGTTTTTGATTTTTTTCTTGCTGTGCATGACCGGCAACTTGGGCATCATCGTGGCGCAAGACATCATCAGTTTTTATACCTTTATCGTATTGATGAGCTTTACCGCCTATGGCTTGGTGATTTACCGTCGTTATGATGAAGAATATCGCGTGCGCCAAGCGGGACGTATTTATCTCAGTTTTAGCCTGCTCAGCAATATGTGTTTATTACTGGCCTTGTTACTGCTGGTTGCCGATGCACCAGACGACTTAAATTTGGCTTCAATAGCCGCCCATTTGACTCAGGCTACTTATCAAGATGCCATTTTCAGCTTACTTTTAATGGGGTTTGGCTTAAAAATAGGCGTGTTAGGGCTGCATATGTGTTTGCCCATCGCATACCGTGTGTTACCTATTTCTGGAATCATCGTCATGGGCAGTGCCATGTTATATGTGAACGTGTTTGCATGGCAGCAATTATTGCCGCTAGGGCTTATCACTCAAATAACATGGGGAGAGTCTTTTATTTTATTGGGTTTTATCGGCGGTGTGTACAGCTTGCTCATCGCCTTAACTCAAGCTCACCGACAATCCTTACTCGCCTACGCTAATATTAGCCAAGTTGGTCTTATGCTCATGATTATCGGCTTAGGCTTTGCTGATGCAAGTGAGTGGTCACAATTAGAACCTTTGTTATTAGCCTTTATCGGGCATCACACTTTAATTATGGGCACTTTATTTTTCGGCAATGGTTTAATGCAAATGCGCACTATGCCGCCTAAATTACGTGCTTGGTTATTGGGTTCATTGCTGTTGCCCGTCTTAATGTTATTAGGTGCACCCTTCACCAGTCATGCCTTTATGCTGACTGAGTTAAAAAACCTGAGTCAGCTAAGCCCTATATCATGGGCAGCACAATTGCCAATGTGGATCAACTTCGTCACGATTTTATATACCATTGTGCTTACGCGCTTTATCTGGTTATGCTGGCGCACGCTACCACATGAACAAGCTCCATACTTGCAACCCATCTTATCGACAGCGTGGCTATTATTGGTATTTGGCTTGCTATCAGTCTCTTTAGCATTGCAGTGGCAGCATTTTGGCTTAATGACTATAAACTATTTATGGTCAACAACTTGGCCAATATTGCTCGGAATTGCTTTGAGTTTAATGTTTATCTTTCTGAATCAGAAACAGTTTGTTAAACTGGTTATCTATATACCCGCCGGAGATGTGTTTTGGTTAGGGCGTAGTTTAAGCCTGCGGATTACACATAAGCTGCTGCATCCCCTTGTACAGCCTTATCGCGCAGTCACTAGCCGCTTAAGTCATAAGCTCTGCCCCACTGACAGCGAGTTGACACCTGTTGAAGCCTCTGCCTACTTATGGCCAAGTATTGGTGTGCTATTGTTATTACTAGGTTTACTAGCCGCCAGTTATTACTTTGCCTAACAGCTTCAGCCTTTATATTTTTACTTTTAATTTTGACAAAATACTATGTTTGTCCACGCTGCTACAGAACGTATGATGATTGCGATTTTTTTCGCAACACTACTACACGGTATCACTATCGGAGCGACCGGTTTTATTCCCTTTGGTATTTCTCATGCCTCAAAAAACTCCATGCAAGTAATTTTGGTGCAAAAAAGTACCGTTGAAAAACCAGAGAAAGCAGATTTCCTTGCGCAATCAAACAGTGAAGGCAGTGGCAGCAGCGAAGATGTTGAACGCCCATCAACCCCTTTAATCGCGCCTTTCCCTGACCCTCATGCTCGTGAAATTGCCACCCCTCCGCCGCCTGAAATTGCACGTTCTCAAGAAACGCCAGACAGTCGTGTGATCTCTAGTAATAGAGTGGATAGTGAATTTAAAGTCACTCAGCAACAAGCGATTAGTGAAATCAAAGAACCACAAACGCTGAATGGTGAGCATGATCGCACTACAGAAGTGACAGAGGAAATTCCTGCCAGTTTATTAATGCAACGCGCAATGGCAAACTTTGCCAGCATGCAAGCGGAATTAGACGAAAAGTTTAATGACTTCTCTAATCACACCCGCTCAAAACGGATTTCTGTCAACACACAAGAATTTAAATATGCTGCCTATATGGATACATGGCGGCGTAAAGTCGAAAGCATTGGCAATTTAAACTATCCCGAAGCGGCGCGTAATTCTGGCTTAACCGGACGTTTAATTATGGAAGTGGCTCTAAGCCCTGAAGGCTTAGTGAAAGATGTGAAAATCAAACGCTCTTCTGGCCATTCAGTTTTAGACCAAGCGGCCTTAAGAATTGTGCAACTTGCCAGCCCTTATGCCCCTTTCCCTGATACCATCCGCAAAGAAGTAGATGTGTTATATATCACAGGAACTTGGCGTTTTATTCAAGATAGTTTAACGGCTTCTGTGCAGTAGTTCGATGTAGGGTGTGCGAAACGCCGCCGAGAAGCTGGGATTGTTTCCGACCTCAATCGGCGTTTTGCCCACCTTGCGGGGCTAAAAACGCTAATTTTGTACAGAATTTGATGGCGGATGACGGCTTACGCCTTATCCGCCCTACAAAAAATTCAACGACAAACTTATGCCTTCTTTTGTGGTCGTTGCCATTGCGGAAACGACACTTGCTTACTACGACTTAAGCTCAATTGATTTTCTGGTGTATCTTTAGTGATGGTAGAACCTGCACCAATAGTTGCACCTGCGCCCACAGTGACGGGTGCGACTAACTGGGTATCAGAACCGATAAACGCACCATCGCCAATCGTGGTTTTAAACTTATTCACACCATCATAATTACAAGTAATTGTACCTGCGCCGACATTGACCGCTCGCCCAATATCACAATCGCCGATATAACTTAAATGATTAATTTTAGAGTCTTGTCCAACATCTGCTTTTTTCAATTCTACAAAATTGCCGACGCGAACACCTTCTGCTAGCATCGTCCCTGGACGCAAACGCGCAAAAGGGCCAATATGGCAGCCTTGTGCCACCACTGCATCCTCTACTACGCTATTCGGTAAAATTTCAACATGATCTCCAATGATGGCATCTTGAATCACACAATTTGCGCCGATGCTAACACCTTCGCCTAAGCTCACTTGACCACTTAAAATTACATTTACATCAATAAAAATATCTTGCCCTGTTAAGGTGACTTCACCGCGAATATCTAAACGTGATGGGTCTGCAAGGCTAACACCGTGTCGCATTAAATCATGTGCTTGTTGTAATTGATAATAACGCTCTAAACTGGCTAATTGTATGCGGTCATTCACACCTAACACTTCTTGTTCAGAATGTGGCTGTTGCGTGTGAATATGAAAACCATCCGCTACCGCTAACGCAATAATGTCAGTTAAATAATATTCGCTTTGCGCATTATTTGGCTGCAAGGCGGCTAACCATTTGCGCAAAGCACGCGCAGGTGCAGCTAAAATACCGGTATTCACCTCGGTAATTTTACGCGTAATCGCATCCGCATCTTTTTCTTCTACAATACGCACCACTTGCCCACGGTGATCGCGCACAATGCGACCGTAGCCTGTTGGCTGCTCTAAATCTACCGTGAGAATCGCTAAACTATTTGCTGTTACTGCTTGCGTTAAAAATTGTAGAGTTTTGCTTTGAATTAACGGCACATCACCATATAACACCAAAACGGTGGCATCATCCTCAATCTGTGGTAAGGCTTGCGCTACGGCATGTCCTGTACCTAATTGCTCAGTTTGCTCGATCCAAGTCAGCTCTTTCCAGTTGGCAAAGGCTTGCTGCACTTGCTCACCGCCATGACCATACACAACATAATTCGTATTGTTGGCAAGGCTTTGACTGGTTTGCAACACATGCGCTAATAAAGGGCGACCAGCGAGGGGGTGTAAAACTTTGGGCAGATGGGAACGCATGCGCGTGCCTTGCCCTGCGGCGAGAATAACAGTTGAGAGTGTCACCATAAGACCAGCGATTGAGGTTAAAGGTGAAAGGAAAGGTATAGAGAAAAGAATGGGATAACATCACCTACGCAATGTTATCCCAACAATCTGAGTCATCTGAATCGCTCAGATTAGGAAAGACTAGCGAACTTGTTTAATTTTCCGCAGTCTATCCAGTGCTTGAAGCTGAGCCATCGCTTCAGCCAATTCTGCATGTGCGCGAGAGTAATCAATCTCAGCATTGCGATCAGCCAGCATTTTTTCTGCTCGTTGTTTCGCTTCTAATGCAGCAGCTTCGTCAATATCTTTAGCACGTAATGCAGTATCTGCTAATACGGTAACTAAATGTGGTTGCACTTCTAACATGCCACCAGAGATATAAAACGATTCTTCCTGATTTGGGCCGAGATGAACACGCACTTCGCCGGGTTTCAGCGGTGACAAAAATGGCGTATGACGTGGCATGACCCCAACTTCCCCTTGCACAGCGGGAGCATAGACGACTTCAGCCAGTCCTGAAAAAATTTCAGCTTCAGCACTAACGATATCGACGTGGATCGTCATTGTCATAATAAAAGCCCTCTGTAATGTTTAGTGAATCGTGCGAAGCTTGCAAACCACACTACCTTGTATTGAATCTGCAAGCTCGCAGTTAAAAAACACTAAAATTAGAGTTTTTTCGCCTTTTCAACCGCTTCGTCGATAGAACCCACCATGTAGAACGCTTGTTCTGGTAAGTGATCATACTCACCGGCAACAATCGCTTTAAAACCACTGATGGTGTCTTTCAGAGAAACATATTTACCAGGGCTACCGGTAAATACTTCTGCTACGAAGAAAGGTTGAGATAAGAACCGCTGAATTTTACGAGCGCGTTGTACAACGAGTCTGTCTTCTTCAGATAACTCATCCATACCTAAAATGGCGATGATGTCTTTCAGTTCTTTATAGCGTTGTAAAGTCCCTTGAACTGCGCGAGCAGTATCATAGTGATCTTGACCAACAACTAATGGGTCTAACTGACGGCTAGTAGAGTCTAATGGGTCTACCGCTGGGTAAATACCTAACTCTGCTACTTGACGAGATAATACAACAGTCGCGTCTAAGTGAGCGAAGGTTGTAGCAGGTGAAGGGTCAGTTAAGTCATCGGCAGGAACGTATACCGCTTGGATAGAGGTAATAGAACCGGTTTTAGTAGAGGTAATGCGTTCTTGTAACACACCCATTTCCTCTGCTAATGTTGGCTGATAACCTACCGCAGATGGCATACGACCTAATAACGCAGATACTTCAGTACCGGCTAAGGTGTAACGATAAATGTTATCGATGAACAATAACACGTCACGACCTTCGTCACGGAAGAATTCAGCCATGGTTAAACCAGATAATGCAACACGTAAACGGTTGCCTGGTGGCTCATTCATCTGACCGTATACTAACGATACTTTATCAAGTACGTTACTGTCTTTCATTTCGTGGTAGAAGTCGTTACCCTCACGAGTACGTTCACCTACCCCTGCGAACACTGAGTAACCGCTATGCTCAATCGCAATGTTACGGATTAACTCCATCATGTTTACAGTTTTACCTACACCTGCACCACCGAACAGACCCACTTTACCACCCTTAGCGAAAGGACAGATTAAGTCGATTACTTTAATGCCGGTTTCTAACAAGTCGTTAGTTGAAGATAATTCTTCGTAAGTTGGCGCTTTACGGTGAATTGCCCAACGGGTTTCTTCACCAATAGGGCCTGCTTCGTCAACAGGATTCCCTAACACGTCCATGATCCGACCTAAGGTTTTTTGACCTACAGGTACAGTAATCGGTTGGCCAGTGTTCTTAGTTGCTAAGTCACGTTTCATGCCTTCTGTGCTACCCATTGCAATGGTACGCACAATGCCGTCACCTAACTGTTGTTGAACTTCCAGCGTCAACCCGTTTTCTTCTACAATTAATGCATCATATACTTTCGGCAGCGCATCACGGGGGAACTCAACGTCCACCACAGCCCCAATGATCTGCACGATTTTGCCTGAACTCATGTGACAAGATTCCTCTTTACTAAATAAGATTTGGGAAACCGTTATAGCGACTGATTAGACCGCAGCCGCACCCCCGACAATCTCGGAAATTTCCTGAGTAATTGCAGCTTGACGTGCTTTGTTGTAAGCCAATTGCAATTCTTCAATCAGGTTACCCGCATTGTCCGAGGCGCTCTTCATGGCGACCATACGCGCTGCCTGTTCACAGGCAATATTTTCGACTAAGCCCTGATAAATCAGAGATTCGATATAGCGCATCAGTAACATTTCCAGAACTTCTGGCGCTGAAGGCTCGTACAGGTAATCCCAATGATGCGTTTCCTGCTTGTCTTGTTCTGTCGGCTGGATAGGCAGAAGTTGTTTAACTTCTGGCTTTTGCGTCATGGTGTTAACGAAGTCATTAGAGACTAAAAATAACTTGTCAATTTCACCATCGTTGTACGCATCCAACATGACTTTGATCAGACCGATCAAGTCTTCTAACGTAGGGTTATCACCCAAATGCGTCGCTTGTGCAACCACATTGCCACCGTAACGACGGAAAAAACCTGCCGCTTTACTACCTACGGTGCAAATATTGATTTTGCGGTCAGTGCCAATTTCTTGCTGCCATTTACGCAGAGAAGTTAACGCTGTTTTAAATAAGTTGGTGTTTAAACCACCGCATAAGCCACGATCAGACGAAATAACAATCACGCCGACATTCTTCACCTCACGGTCAAGCATATAAGCGTGTTTATATTCTGGGTGAGCCTGCGCCAGATGACCAATTACTCGATTGATTTTTTCGGCATAAGGGCGGGACTTTTGCATTCTGTCCTGCGCTTTACGCATTTTGCTTGCCGCCACCATCTCCATCGCACGAGTAATTTTTTGCGTGTTTTTAATACTCGCAATTTTAGTGCGAATCTCTTTGCCGCTGGCCATAAGCTATCCTTAAATCAACAAGGGAAAAGGGCAACCGACCAAAGTTTAGGTATTATGCCTAAGCTTGTGTCAGTACCCTTTACCTTTAACTCGATGAATTACCAAGTATGGTTGGCTTTGAAATCTTCAATCGCTTTTTTGAAGCGTGCTGCGATGTCATCACTGAAGTCACCGCTAACATTGATTTCTTTCAACACGTCTGCTGCATTGTTGCGCATGTAAACGTGTAATTCGTGTTCAAAATCAACCACTTTTTTCACTGGCACATCGTCCAGATAGCCTTCGTTCACCGCGAACAGAGACACACCCATTTCAGCAACGCTTAATGGAGAGTATTGTTTCTGTTTCATTAACTCGGTTACACGTTGACCGCGTTCGATTTGCTTACGAGTACTTTCGTCTAAGTCAGACGCAAACTGCGCAAACGCTGCTAACTCACGGTATTGAGCTAAGCTCAAACGTACACCACCACCTAATTTCTTAATGATCTTAGTTTGTGCTGCACCACCTACCCGAGATACGGATAAGCCCGCGTTGATCGCAGGACGGATACCAGAGTTAAACAAGTCAGTTTCTAAGTAAATCTGACCGTCAGTAATCGAAATTACGTTGGTAGGTACGAAGGCTGATACGTCACCTGCTTGGGTTTCAATGATAGGTAATGCAGTTAAAGAACCTGTTTTACCTTTCACTTCGCCATTAGTCATCTGTTCTACATAGTCAGCGTTAACACGCGCTGCACGCTCTAATAAACGAGAGTGTAAGTAGAATACGTCACCAGGATACGCTTCACGACCTGGCGGACGACGTAATAACAGAGAAACTTGACGATACGCCCAAGCTTGCTTGGTTAAGTCATCATAAATGATTAAGGCATCTTCACCACGGTCACGGAAGTATTCGCCCATGGCGCAACCAGCATATGGCGCAATAAATTGTAATGCCGCAGATTCAGAAGCAGATGCAGCAACCACAATAGTGTGATCCATTGCACCGTGTTCTTCTAATTTACGCACTACGCTGGCAATCGAGGAGGCTTTCTGACCAATTGCCACATAAATACATTTGATGCCTGTGCCTTTTTGGTTGATGATTGCATCAACTGCAACGGCTGTTTTACCGGTTTGGCGGTCACCAATGATTAACTCACGTTGACCACGACCGACTGGCACCATTGCGTCAACTGATTTCAAACCGGTTTGCACTGGTTGGCTAACAGATTGACGGCTAATAACACCTGGAGCGATACGTTCAATTGGCAGCGTTTTGGTAGTGGCAATCGCGCCTTTACCATCAATCGGATTACCTAAAGAGTTAACAACCCGACCTAATAACGCTTCACCAACCGGTACTTCCATGATCCGGCCAGTACATTTGACTTTATCGCCTTCGGCTAAATGTTCATAAGAACCTAAAACTACGGCCCCGACAGAGTCGCGCTCTAAGTTTAAAACCAGACCGAAAGAACCTTCACCGGGTAACTCTAACATTTCCCCTTGTTGTGCATCAGCTAAACCGTGAATACGGATAATACCGTCGGTTACGCTGACGATGGTTCCTTCGCTACGTGCTTCCGCAGACAAATCGTAGTTCTGGATTTTTTGTTTAATCAGTTCACTGATTTCAGATGGATTAAGCTGCATGGGTTCTTTCTCGCTTTAATGGCGCAGTTCAGCGGCCAATTGTTGAAGTCGTCCTTTAATGGAAAGATCTGTGACGCGATCTCCAGCACGAATCACACAGCCTCCAACTAGAGAGGCATCTGTGCTTATGCTAATCTCGACCGTTTTGCCCAGACTTTTCTGGAGGCTGGCTTCAATTTCCTGCTGCTGTTCAGGCTGCACGGCATAGGCAGATACAATCTCTACCTTGACATACCCTTGTTGCTGCGCCTTTAAGGCTTCGTACTGAACGGCAACATACGGCAAAGCAAGCAGGCGTTGGTTATCAACCAAAACCCGAACGAAGTTTTTCGCCGCGTCGCTGATTTGGCCGTCGCAAATGTCCAGAATCAGACTGACAAGCTTCTCTCCACCCACACTAGGACTATCCACAATGTGAGCTAACTCAGGAGATTCGACAATGGCCTTTAACATCGCAATGTCGTTAGACCATTTGTCGAAGCTATTGTCTGCCTTGGCCAACTCCGCGACCGCTTCCGCATAAGGACGCGCCAGGGTTGCAAGTTCTGACATATGTTACGCCTATAATTTTTTGATCATCTGCTGAATGAAATCTGCATGGTTAGTAGCGCTTACTTCACGTTCCAGCACTTTTTCAGCGCAAGTAATCGCTAAGCCCACGACTTGTTCATGCAGTTGTTCCTGCGCACGCTTCTTCTCTTGTTCGATTTCAGCTTGCGCGGCTTCCAGTTGACGTTGGCCTTCTTGACGTGCATCGTTGCGGGCCTCTTCAACAATTTGGCTGGCTTGTTTGTTAGCAGCGGCAACAATCTCAGCAGCTTCTTGTTTTGCTTTACGCAAAGTTTCGGCACCGCGTTGATTAGCCAACTCCAACTCATGCTTACCGCGATCAGCGGCTGCTAAACCATCAGCAATCCGCTTGTTACGGTCAGCCAGCATTGTCGTCATCGGTCCCCAAAGGTAACGACTGACGAACCAAACGAGTACTGCAAAGGTACCCATTTGCCCCAAAAGAGTGGCTGTTAAGTTCATGTCAACACCTGTTTAAATTGTAATTCAAATTCGTTTTCGAGATATAAAACGACGGAATTACCCGCCAATTGCAGCTAAGAAAGAACCTGCAAAAGGGTTAGCAAAGGTGAAGAACATAGCGATACCTAACGCGATCATTGGGAATGCTTCCATTAAACCGCCGGTGAATAACATTTGACCCATTAATTGAGAACGCATTTCTGGTTGACGAGCAATACCAGATAAGTATTGAGAACAAATGATCGCCCAGCCGATTGCAGAAGCTGCAGCTGCGAAAGCTAAGATTAAACCTACTACGAGAACAGTGTTTGAGTAAACAGCACCCACTTGAGCAATAGTTGAAGCATCCATTATGAATAGTCTCCTTAAAGGTTAAATAAATAGAAGTTAATAAAAAATAACACTAAAAATTAATGATCATCCTGCGATTGGTGCGCGATACTTAAGTACACAATCGTTAACAGCATGAAAATGAAAGCTTGCAGGGTAATTACCACAACGTGGAAAATTGCCCAAATCCCACCAGGAATCCATTGAATCCAGAAAGGTAACAATGCAATCAAGATAAAGATCAATTCACCCGCAAACATATTACCGAATAAACGTAAGCCCATACTAACGGGTTTAGCAATTTCTTCAATTGCGGTCATTAAAATGTTAAACGGCATTAAAATGACTTTAGCAACAATATTGTTTGCAGAGAATGGGTGGAATAAGAACATTTTCACAAAGCCAACTGGCCCTTTAACTTTAAAGTTGAAGAACATAATCAACGCGAAAATGCTAAAGGACATACCAAAGGTGGCTGATAAATCAGTGGTAGGTACGACTTTGAGATAATGAATACCGATTAAAGAGGCTAACCAAGGTAACAAATCAACTGGGATTAAATCCATTAAGTTCATTAAGATAATCCAAACGAAAATCGTTAATGCTAATGGCCCAATCAATGGGTTACGACCTTGGAACGAGTCTTTAACTTGTGTGTCAACAAACTCTACAACAACTTCTAGGAAGTTTTGCATTCCAGTAGGGCTTTCAGCGTTTAAGCTTTCCCCTATTTTTTTTGCAATCCACATAAACAGCACGGCTAAACCGATACTAAAAAATAACGTATCTAAGTTTAATGACCAAAACCCTTCACCAACGCTGAGGTTGGTCAGGTGATGCTGAATATATTGCACTGGCGTTTGACCGCCACCTTCTGCTGCACTCACTTGCCTAACTCCTAAAAAAATTGAAATTAAAATTTACTTTTTAGAAATGATAAATCCGCCAATGAAGTAACTGAACTGGGTAAATGCAAAACTAATTAACATTGGAACAGGCGCAAGCTTCAACCATCCCATCCCCAGCGCAAAAAATATTAGAGTAAAAACAAATCTTTGGACTGCGGCCACATATAAACTGGTGACTTCTCTACCTGGCGCAATCTTTGCTAATTCTTGAGCTACGCGTAATCGGCGATGCGTAAGCCATGTGTTAAATAATACGATGGCACCACCATATAATGCACTTTGTGCAGCGGCTTGGCCTAAAACAAAATAAAAACCTAATGTTAGGGCTGAGACGACCAACGCCTGTACCCGAAATATTTTTCTCGCCTCTAGGTCAGAAGGAGGAGAGACTGAAGGCATTGGCTCACTCATGATAAATTATGACTGTTAAACTTCGTATCACGATACGATTATCGGCGGTTATTATACTGATTTTTGAACTTTCAGCTACGTCTAATTCAATTTTTATCGTTACATCCCTAACAAGCTAAACCGCCTACAAGCTTTCGAGAAAGTCGGAAGTATAATGGTAGGTATGCAGGGGGTCAACACAAAAAATCACTTTCAATCCCTTGTTAAACCCTATCTCCTCATAGGCTAATCCGGCTTAAATCACATCAATATTCAAAACTAACCTATTGAATATTCTAACATTCAATAACCTTTCTGTTTTTATGCCTTTCGAGTAACTCTTAAAAATATGCGCCTTCTGCCATTTTTCTTGTCTGACAACAATAAGCATGAGTTTTTATGACGGTATTGACTAAGAAGCATGCCGCAAAAGCTGATTTTTTAAATCTCTTGCAGATTGCCAATGAACTGTTTGTGCTTTTCGTGTTGTTTAGGAATTTTCCCGCAACAGGAAGCAAATTTGTTATGATTGGCCTCATCGATGAGAGACCACCATTAGTCTTAAGCTACACAAAGTTAATACGCTCGTGAAATTATTTCGTCTATTACTCATGCCGTTTTTAGAGAGCGCGAAAGACCTTGCGCCGATTGTTGCGGTGATTGCTTTTTTTCAGCTTGTCGTCTTGCAACAGTCATTACCTGACTTAGGTAATTTGTTAACAGGTTTATTGATGGTAGTGGTCGGTTTAGCTTTGTTTGCCCGTGGCTTAGAAATGGGCTTGTTTCCCGTTGGCGAAAATATGGCATATGATTTTGCGCGCAAAGGCAGTGTGCTGTGGTTAATGCTATTTTCCTTTGCCTTAGGTTTTGGTACGACTATCGCCGAACCCGCATTAATTGCTGTGGCAAAAGAGGCAGCCACCGTCGCCGCTGCAGGCGGTATTATCAGTGAAACAGAGGAAGCGCGCGCCCAATATGCAACAGGCTTGCGTATCACAGTTGCCGTGTCTGTAGGCATTGCAATCGTCATCGGTGTAATTCGTATTTTGAAAGGCTGGCCAATCCATTATTTGATCATGGCAGGCTATCTTGCTGTGGTGGTGGTGACAGGCTTTGCACCGGTTGACATCATTGGTATCGCGTATGACTCAGGTGGCGTAACCACTTCAACTATTACCGTGCCTTTAGTGACAGCATTAGGTGTTGGACTGGCTTCTAGTATCAAAGGGCGTAACCCTATGGTCGATGGCTTTGGTTTAATTGCCTTTGCGTCACTCACGCCCATGATTTTTGTTATGTTATACGGCATTTGGGTACATTAAATACCATGGTTGCACTACAAGAATTTTTCCTAAATTTATTGGCAACTTTACGTGATGTCTTGCCTATCGCGGCTATTATTTTTGGTTTTCAATTTTTAGTGATTCGCCGCCCCATTCCAAATTTTCGCAAAGTATTGATTGGCTTTGCCTTAGTCATCGTTGGCTTAGCCTTATTTTTGCAAGGCTTGCAACAAGCTTTATTCCCTTTAGGCAAATTAATGGCGGATCAATTAACTGCCCCCAGCTTTATTTATGGCACTGCGCAGCAATTGGTCGAACAAGTGCATTGGGCAGATTATTATTGGGTATATTTATTTGCTGCTGCGATTGGTTTTTCCACCACTATTGCAGAGCCTTCATTGTTAGCAGTTGCCATTAAAGCGCGTGATGTCTCTGGCGGGGTGATTACTATTTGGGGCTTGCGCATTGCAGTGGCATTAGGCGTTGCAATTGGTATTGCCTTAGGTACTTTTCGGATTGTGACAGGCACGCCATTACACTACTACATTATTACCGGCTATATCGTGGTCATTATCCAAACCTTTTATGCACCGCGCATGATTATTCCGTTAGCTTATGACTCTGGTGGTGTCACAACCTCCACTGTTACCGTGCCTTTAGTTGCGGCCTTAGGCTTAGGTTTAGCCGCTACAGTGCCAGACAGAAGTCCATTAATTGATGGCTTTGGTTTAATTGCATTTGCCAGTTTATTTCCCATTATGACTGTCATGGGCTATGCACAACTGGGACAATGGTTAAGATACCGGCAACAATGCAAATTAAAACAAAAAGTTGAGGCACACGTTAACACATGACATCACATAGCCATATCTGAATGATATGCTTGCCTGCTTTTCTACATAATGGTTCAAGCAACAGGGCAAGTTTTTGAATCAAATCACTGGACATTGCATAAAACGGAATCTGTGATTCTAAGGCAGCCAGCTAATTTATTTAACTAAACAATCTGGTAATATGAGGGGCAACCAGATAAAGTAACATGCAACTTTGCCGACAAGGCAGCCAAAAACACCGCGATGCCGATGGTTTTAAATGTACTTAGCCTGTCTCTGTACTACTGTTGGACAACAACAAAAATTACTTAATATTTAGTGGTTAATTTAACTATGTCATTACAAGATCAAAATTTAGCAGTTTATCAACGCGATAAAATAATGGTCTCAATTTACTTAATTAATGGTATTCGTCTCAATGGCTATATTGGTGGTTTTGATCAATATGTTGTTATTTTAGAGAGTGCCAATAATAAGCAAATGATTTACAAACACTCCATTTCTACTGTATTGCCTTCTTCTCAAGAAGAGCAATCTGTTAATTCTTCTCGGCACCCTGCGATGAGAAAACGTTAATAAAACCGTTATTGCTCAGGGCGTAAAATTAAACCTGATGGGTTAAACAAACTCATCAGGTTTTTTTATGCCTTGATTTGAACAATGACAGAAAACTAGGGTAGGATCAGCACACTTTATCTTTTTTCAGGGGGTTTGTATGGAATGGCTTGCCAGCCCAGAAGCGTGGATTGCCTTATTCACCTTAACAGCATTAGAAATTGTATTAGGCATTGATAATATTATTTTTATTTCTATTTTAGTCGGGCGTTTACCTGAACAGCAGCGTAACAAAGCCCGAATACTTGGCTTAGGCTTAGCAATGATAAGTCGCATTGCATTATTATTATCCTTAAGCTGGGTAATGGGCTTAACTGCTGCTTTATTTACTGTGTTTGGTAATGAAATTTCCGGTCGAGATTTAATTCTTATTATTGGTGGTGTATTTCTACTGTGGAAAAGTACCCACGAAATTCATAATAGTTTAGAAGGTGAAGAAGCCAGTGCAGGTTCTACAGCTACAGCCAGTTTTGCTTCTATCTTAGTGCAAATTGCCATTATCGATATTGTGTTTTCATTAGATTCTGTTATTACCGCAGTGGGTTTAGCTAAACACATTGAGGTGATGATTTTAGCTATCATTATTTCAGTGGGCGTTATGATGTTATCTGCTAAAGCCTTAGGCGAATTTGTGGAGAGACATCCAACGATTAAAATGCTTGCTTTAAGTTTCTTAATTTTAGTGGGCTTTACTTTGGTTGGCGAAGGTTTTGGTTTACACATTCCAAAAGGCTACGTTTATTTTGCCATGGCCTTTTCTGTGGGTGTGGAATTGCTCAATATTCGGATGCGTACCAAGAAACAGCAACATGCACAACCAGTTAAGTTGCATAAAACGATGGTTGAGGATAACCCGCAATGAAGCGGTATAGTTATATGTAGGATGGGTAGAGCAAAGCGAAACCCATCGCCTTGCTGTTTTGTAGGTCGGATAAGGCGTAGCCGTCATCCGACATAATGCGGTTGAAACCTGATCCAAGCGACTGACGGCGGATGGCAGCTTACGCCTTATCCGCCCTACAAGACAGTAAGGCTTAAAGCAAAAGGGCAAGTACATTCGATGATGTACTCGCCCTTTTTTCTCTTATAACAATGTGTTACTTGTTATAACAACACGCGCTCAATCCCACCACGTCGCGCACTGTCAATAAATTGTTTTTGCCAGCCTTCGCCTAATTGACGATTCGCCAACTCAACCACAATATAATCAGGCTCTACGCTAACCTCATCCCGATAACGTGATAAACCTTGCAAACACGCAGGACAGGCGGTTAACAATTTCACTGGCTGTTGTGGAGCCGCTTCGTTTGTTAACTGCATTACCCCTTTTTGCAATTCCTCTTGTTTGCGGAAACGCACTTGCGTTGCAATATCAGGCCGTGCAATAGCAAAAGTACCTGCCTCACCACAGCATCGCTCGGACAATAACACCGGCTGCCCAACCAATTTAGACACCACTTGTTTAGGCTGGTATCTCTTCATTGGCGTGTGGCAAGGGTCATGATACATATATTGCACCCCAGACACGCCCTCTAAAGAAACGCCTTTTTCCATTAAATACTCGTGAATATCTAACAAACGGCAACCAGGGAAAATTTGCTCAAATTGATATTTCAACAATTGATCCATACACGTACCGCAAGATACAATTACGGTTTTAATATCCATGTAATTCAAAGTATTAGACACACGATGGAATAATACTTGATTGGCTGTCGTAATATTCTGACCTTTGGCAATATCACCCGCAGAGGCTTGTGGATAACCACAACATAAATAGCCTGGTGGCAACACGGTTTCCGTGCCTAAATCATATAACATCGCCAAAGTTGCCAAGCCTACTTGACTAAATAAACGCTCGGAACCGCAACCAGGGAAATAAAACACCGCTTCGCTGTCTTCACTGACTTTTTGCGGATTGCGCAAAATCGGCACAATGGTTTCATCTTCCACTTGCAATAAGTTGCGCAATGGCTGAGCAGGCACTTGTGCAGGCATCGGTTTTTTCACAAAATTAATCACTTGTGCTTTGATCTGCATTTTGCCGGTAGTCGCCGCAGGCGTAGTTTTGTGCCCTGCTAAACCAAGTTTTTTCGCAACCGTATAACCTAAACGCTGTGCCGCATACCCCCATTCAATCAAGCCTTTACGCATGATTTTAATAGTAGTTGGGTCAGTGACATTCAAAAATAACATGGAAGCCCATGTGCCAATATTAGGCCGTCGCTTGCCATAATTTTTCAAAATAGAACGCATTTTGATGGTGACATCACCAAAATCGATGTCAACCGGACACGGCGTTGCACACTTATGGCACACCGTGCAGTGATCCGCCACATCATTCATTTCCTCAAAATGACGTAACGACACCCCGCGCCGCGTTTGCTCCTCGTATAAAAATGCCTCAATAATCAAACCAGAAGCTAAGATTTTATTACGCGGTGAATACAACAAGTTAGCGCGTGGCACATGCGTGTTGCACACAGGCTTACACTTGCCACAACGCAAGCAATCCTTAATCATGCCGTTGAGTTGCCCCAACTCGCTGGCTTCTAAAATTAAGGCTTCCTGCTCTAACAAGCGTAACGAAGGCGTGTAAGCATTTTGCAGCCCAGAACCAGGCATTAATTTGCCTCGGTTAAAATGTCCATGTGGATCAACTTGTTGCTTATAATCTGCAAAGGCTTGTATCACTTCAGGGGCTAAGAACTGAATCTTCGTGATACCAATACCATGCTCGCCCGAAATTACCCCACCTAAATGCTCAGCAAACGCCATGATGCGTGCCACGACGCGCTCGGCCTCGTGCATCATATTGTAATCATTAGAGTTAACGGGAATATTGGTGTGTACGTTACCATCGCCTGCATGCATATGCGTGGCGACGAATAAGCGACTACGCAGCAAATTATCATGTAAAGTGCTAAATTTTTGCCGCACACCGGTAAAGCTATGCCCACCAAAAATCTCATTTAACGGATGCTCAACCGCTTGACGATAAGAAATGCGCAAGTCACGCCGTTGCAACAAAGTGAAAATGCTGTCATTCGGCTGCACTTTGGCTTGCGTTTTCGCTTCCATTAAGTGATTTAATTCAGCCGCTGGCGTGTCTAAATGCTCCATGAACGCAGACCAACGCGCTTTGGTCTCAGCTAATAAAGCTTGTGCGGCTGCTTTTTTCGCCGCCACAATGGCATCATTTTCGGCACAATCATAAGCCGCTTCATAATCACTAACGGTTTTTAGCTCAGGCATTTCCGTCGCTAAATACGCAGATAAAGCGTCTAACATGCGCAGCTTGTTAGCCGTCGATTGCTCAATATTAATGCGTTCAATTTCATCGTTGTATTCAGACAAGCGTCCTAATGGAATCACTACGTCCTCATTGATTTTGAAAGCATTGGTATGTGCTGCAATCGCCGCTGTGCGCTTGCGATCCTTCCAGAATTGTTGTCGTGCTTCCGGCGTGACTGCCACAAAGCCTTCCGCCTCACGCGCATTCGCCAAACGCACGACGTGTGAAGCCGCTTCCGCGACTGCGTTTTCGTCTTCACCCGAAATATCGATTAATAACACCATCTTAGGCAGTTCTTGACGCGGTGCCTTAGTGCTATATTTCACTGCCCGCACATAACGCTCGTCTAAGTGTTCCATACCTGCCAGCAACACTTTTTTCGGGTCTAAACTGTCTAAATAATCTTTAGTTTCAACAATGGCAGGCACTGCTTTTTTCAAGTCAGCACCGAAAAACTCTAAACACACAGTGCGAATAAAGCTCGGCTGTTTATGCACCACAAACACCGCAGAGGTGATTAAGCCATCACAGCCTTCTTTTTGCACCCCCGGTAAGCCACCTAAAAACTTGTTGGTAACATCCTTGCCTAAACCCGATTTGCGTAATTGCTCACCAGGAATGCGTAAAGTTTCTGGCGCACCTTTTGGCGTATTGCCATCAATTTCATAGCGCGTGACACGAAACTCTGCTTCTGCCACTTCATGAATTTTGCCTAAATTGTGACCGATACGCTCTACCGTTAACCAATCACCTTCAGGCGTTACCATTTTCCAAGAGGCTAAATTATCTAAAGTCGTCCCCCACAGCACGGCTTTTTTACCGCCTGCATTCATCGCAATATTGCCACCAATGGTGGAAGCTTCTTGCGAGGTGGGATCAACGGCAAAAATATGTTGTGCAACAGCCGCCCGTTCTGACACCCGCGCCGTCACCACACCGGCTTCGGCACGAATAGTGGCAACTGGCTCCGCAACATCTGGCAAGTTTTGCATGGTGACATCGCTTAAGGCTTCCAATTTTTCCGTGTTGATGACCACACTATTGGCATCTAACGGAATGGCACCACCGGTATACCCTGTGCCACCCCCACGCGGAATAATAGTTAAACCTAATTCAATACACGCTTTTACCAACGGGGCAACTTCTTTTTCAGTGTCAGGAAACACCACTACAAAAGGGTATTCCACCCGCCAGTCGGTCGCGTCAGTGACATGCGACACCCGCGCTAAGCCATCAAAACACACGTTGTCTTTGCGCGTTTCTTGTCGTAAGCGTTTTTCTACTTTAGTGCGCAATTTGGCTTGTTCAGTTAGCCATTGCTCAAAGCTTTGAATCGCTTGCTTAGTCATTTCTGACAATTCAATGGCTAAGTTATTACCATGCGCCCGCTGCAAAATCTGCGATAAGCGATGATATAAAGCATCGACTAAGGATTGTCGGCGGCGTTGATTGTCTAATAAATCGTCTTGAATAAATGGGTTACGTTGCACCACCCAAATATCGCCTAGAATTTCAAACAACATGCGCGCAGAACGTCCAGTACGCCGTTGAGAGCGTAATTCATTTAAGGTGTCCCACGCTTGTTCACCGAGCAAACGGATAATAATTTCACGGTCAGAAAAAGAAGTGTAATTGTAGGGAATTTCCCGAATGCGTGTATTAGACATATTTTGCTGATTGGTATGAAGTGAATAAAGGCAAAGAATGAAACGACACAAGGACTTAGCATGACCAAGTGCATAGGTCAACGCTGGTGTGTTTTGAAAAAATGTCTCTACTGTATCGCATATACTAGCGTTATTTGCAGCGCAGTGGCTAAAAGACCATCGTCAAGTGACGTGTAGATGATGCAAAGCAATATAGGGTATCTCACCCCAGAATTCAATTAGTTGAAATGAAGCATAAAAAATAGGTTTTTTATGCCTAATATGACAAATTAGTCTCATAAAAGGCAATTTTCTAACTCGCCATCCAGATAAACAACAGTGTACGCTAAATTATCCGCTTCACCTACCGCCCACAGACCTTAAAACAAGCTCATATCTACTGATAGCAATCGTTTTAAGTGTCATATTTTTTATAAAATCAAACCATTAAAATGCTTAATTAAAAATTTTTATATTAAACAAAATGAATTTCTATTGTAGGCTAGGGTTCGTGCAGGGTCTTTATTTGGCACGAAGCTGGAAAAGCTGAAGCACGCGGCACTCGCTTCGTCAGCACAGCTTATAATACTGTACCGACTTTAATTTCATGACAATGAGCATAAGCCTGAAACGCGGCAACATTTTCAAAATGAATCTACCTTGTTAATTCGTTACAATGCTACAACCCTTTCTTTATGGGGGTATAGGCCATGCAAGTAACGCTTAGCTTAGTTTGTCAGAGAACTGAGTAAATTTAAGTTATACCATACTTAAACACATTCAAATAAACTGCCTTTCCGAGATGAAAATGCGTACACTTAATGCATTATTTTTATTAATCGCCTTGTTCAAATTAGCTAATTTATGATGAATACTGTTTCTGCTGTTCAGCGTATTCTAGTCATCGATGATACTCAAAGTAACTTAGACATCTTACGAGAGGTGCTCTCATTCCATCATTTTGATGTATTACTTGCAAATGAAGGGCAGATAGCATTACAGCTTGTTTCCGAGCACCCCACTATTGACCTCGTGCTGCTTGACATTATGATGCCAGATATGGATGGATTCGAGGTTTGTCAGCGGCTAAAAGCGAACCCCATCACAGCCGAAATTCCCGTTATTTTCATGACAGCACTGTCTGATACTTCAGAAAAAGTGCGTGGTTTTGCATTAGGGGCAGTGGATTACATCACTAAACCTGTACAAGAATCGGAATTATTAGCGCGTTTGAATACCCATTTACAATTGCACCGCTTAAAACGACAGTTTTCTGAACGTAACCGCGAGTTACAACACACCTTAACACGCCAACGTGCGGTATTAGACAGCACGCCTTCCGGCATTGCCTTTCTCAGCTCAGAACGAAAATTTTTAGAAATTAATCAGCAGGTTGCTCTAATATTTGGCTACAGTAAAGAAGCCTTAATTAATCAATCAACCGAATTTTTATACAGTACAGCGCATGATTTTGAATCCTTAGGTAAAGAAGCCTATCCGATGTTAACAGAAGGCCAAACCTATGAAACTGAGCGTTTGATGAGACGCAAAGATGGTTCACGCTTTTGGTGTCGTCTGCGCGGTAAATTATTGAAAGCTAAGGATAGCTCGCAAGGCTCGGTGTGGAATTTAGAAGACATTACCGAACGTAAGCGAGTAGAAGACGATTTACGGTTAGCCGGTAAAGTGTTTGAAACTATTAGCGATGCTATTTTAGTCACCGATCCCAGCAATGCGACGATTATGATTAATCCTGCCTTTACTGAAATTACGGGTTATACCGAAACCGAAGTATTAGGCCACAATCCCAGCATGCTTAGCTCAGGCCGCCATGATCGTTTATTTTACCGGCAAATGTGGGAAGCCTTATTTTCTAATGATCAATGGCAAGGCGAAGTGTGGAACCGGCGTAAAAACGGCTCGGTTTATCCCATTTGGCTAAAAATAAAAGTGGTGCGCCGTCCCGATCAAGGCATTTCACATTATGTTTCCGTCTTTTCTGATATTACCGAACGCAAGCAATCTGAAGCGCGTTTGCAATATCAAGCCAATTATGACCGCTTAACCGGTTTAGCGAATCGCGCTATGTTTCATAGCCAATTGCAAAATGTGATTGTGCAAGCAAAGCAAAGTGAAGAGCAACTAGCGGTTTTTTACATTGATTTAGATGGTTTTAAACAAGTTAATGATCAATTAGGTCACGAGGCTGGTGATCAAGTATTGATTACCGTCGCGCAACGACTGGCCAAAACCATTCGGGAAGGCGATGTGGCAGCCCGCTTAGGCGGCGATGAATTTGCCATTATTCTGTCGCAGTTAGAACAAAAAGAGCATGTGCATGCGGTAGCACGGCGGATTTTAAATAAACTGGCGTTAAAAGTAGAGTCTAATAATCATACCTTAGATATATCGGCAAGCGTGGGGATTGCAGTATTCCCTGAAGATGGTAAAGATGAAGTGTCCTTATTGCGGGCGGCAGATCAAGCCATGTACCGTGCTAAATTAATGGGCAAGAATACGTTTTATCAAATTATTAATCAAAAACATTTATTAGAAGAGGGTAATACTCACGTCAAAATTTCTGAACTGCCCACTAAAACAGCGCGTATTTTATATGCTGAAGATAATGAAATTCATGGCATTTTAGTGCAAGCCGCGTTAGAAAATGTGGGTTATCAAGTTGAGGTAGAAGAAACTGGTAAAGCCTGTTTAGATCGCTTACACGACCATCAATTTGAATTGATATTAGTTGATTATCAATTGCCTGATACCGATGGCATGACCTTGTTGCAACATATTCAACAAATGCGTCCTGAAATTCCCGTCATTTTTGTCACCGCACAAGACGAAATCAGCATTGCGGTTGCGGCAATGAAACAAGGCGCAGTGGATTACGTGCGCAAAGATACCAATTTTATCGAATTATTACCTTCCATCGTCACCCGCACTTTAGAAAGCAGTCGTTTAGCAGAATTACAGCGCGAAGCCCGTGAAGCCCGTCGGCAACAAGCCTTATACCGCACCATATTTGATTCTTCTTTTGTTGCCTTCTTCATTATGAATTTAGAAGGCCGTATTGTGGATATTAATGCCACTGCCTGCCAGCTATTTGGCTATCATTACAGCGATTTAATTGGCGTTTATGGCAAATCATTATTACACCCTTATTATTATGATTTGTTTAGCAAATTTCTTGATATTGAACACGCATTTCCTTTAGCTGAAGCGCATGCCATTAGCAAAAGTGGTGGTTTAATTTTTATTGAATTACACCGCAGTGTAATCAGCTATCAAGAACAACCACATTTATTAGCGACCTTACGGGATATTAGCGAGCGTAAACAGGCAGAACAGCGCTTACATCAAGCGGCAATTTTATTTGAACACTCTGCTGATGGCGTGATTATCGCTGATGCAGATCATTGCATTGTGGCGGTGAATCAGGCATTCACTGAATTAACCGGTTATTATGAAACAGAAGCGTTAGGTCAACCCTTTAACTTTTTAAACAGTTCAGATAATACGAAAAATGTGTGGGCGCGTTTGACAGAAACCGGCGTTTGGCGGGGTGAAGCACAGAAAACCCGTAAAAATGGTGAAACCTTTGTTAGTTGGGAAGAAATCAACAGCGTGATTGATGTCAATGGACAAGTGCATCACTACATTAGTATTTTTTCTGATATTACTGAACGTAAGCAATCAGAAGAAAAAATTCACCATTTAAGTCATTATGATTTGTTAACCAATTTACCAAACCGTTTATTGCTTAACCAACGCTTAAGACGCTTAATTGAACAAACCGAAGTGAAACAAACAGATCGCTTGATTTCATTTTTATTTGTCGGTTTAGATCGCTTTAAGCAAATCAATGATAGCTTAGGTTATCAAATGGGGGATCGCTTATTACAAGCGACGGCGGAACGCTTAACGCAAAGCACGCATGGCGAGTTTATGGTGGCACGTTTAGGCGGCGATGAATTTGCACTGTTGCAAGAACAATGTGAATCGCCACAAGATGCGGCGCAATTAGCCAGTCAGTTGTTAAACCATTTCAACCAGCCATTTTATTTAGATAATCACGAATTATATATTACCTTTAGTATTGGCATTAGTTTATATCCACAAGATGGTAAAGACATTAGTGATTTATTAAAACAAGCCCATACCGCCATGTCTCGTGCTAAAGAACGCGGTGGCAATAGTTATCAGTTCTATGGTCAAGAATTAACTTATGCGGCACAATTACGCTTGCAATTAGAAAATGATTTAAGACATGCTTTAAATTTAGGTGATCAATTATTTTTAGTTTATCAACCACAAGTTGACTTAAATACCGGCATGATCATCGGTGCAGAAGCCTTGGTACGTTGGCAACATCCGAGCAAAGGTATTATTGCACCTGATCACTTTATTCCTTTAGCAGAAGAAACGGGCTTAATTTTACCTTTAGGTGAATGGGTATTACGAACAGCATGCCAGCAATTATGTACATGGCAAGCGCAAGGCTTGACCTTAATTCATATCGCTGTTAACTTATCGGCATTACAACTTAAACGTAGCAATATTGTTGCACTGATTAAAGAAATTCTAGCAGAATTAAAACTAGAACCCACTTCATTAGAGCTAGAAATCACCGAAACATTATTAATGCAAGAAATAGAACGCACCAGTCCAGTATTAAATGAATTACGGCAATTAGGTGTTAAATTAGCGATTGATGATTTCGGCACGGGCTATTCTTCATTGAGTTATTTGAAGAAATTACCCGTTGATAAACTCAAACTTGACCGCTCATTTTTACCTAATCAAGAAACCGATCAAGATAATGGTGAAATTGCTGCCGCCATGATTGCTTTAGGACGTAGTTTAAAACTGCGCGTGATCAGTGAAGGGGTAGAACATGAATTACATGAAAGCTTCTTGAAACTACATGGCTGTCACGAAGCACAAGGCTTTTTTTATAGCCGCCCAGTCACTGCTGAGGCTTTTGAAGCGCAGCTTAAACAATATAGCTAGCTCACACTGTATCCATCACCTAACGCACGCTTGATAACAACTCAGCAACGTGAGACTGCATTGTTATCTACCTGTCCCCTCATCGCTCTGCAATACAACTCAATTTAATAAAATCATGCGTTTAGCATGATTTGCTATGTGCAAATGTTATTTGGCATTAGATTAGCATAACGCTATTAGCACATGAGTATGCGATCTATATCTTTTCGTTACTAACCAACATCGAGAGTAGCATGGGCAAAATCACTCTTATCGTTAAGCGCGGCAGGTTAAACACTCAAAGCATAACCTTGCTTGTATGCAGTCTTTTTCTTTTGTTAATGCTTGCCGTATCCAGCCAAGCGAGTTTAGCGAATGATAAAGAGATGCCAGAAGGCATTATGACCGTTGATATTCCGTATAATTTATTCATGGCCTTAGTGCTTTATCATGAGTTATCAGAAACTGAACAAAGCAATGCTACTACTAATCAACTGGATCGCAAGTTAAATCAAGAAATCGTGTTAGCGATACACGATGTATTAAGCGAACTACAACATGAGGGGGAAAAATATCAACTGCTGCTTGAGCAATATCCTCAACGTACACAA
>QKBZ01000037.1 GCA_003245895.1 Beggiatoa sp. | reverse complement strand
TTTTTAAAAAATAATAATTCAAAATTATTACGATGGGCTTCTAATATTTTTTGTTGCTTTATCGATTGTTCTTGATCAATGCGAATACGTGATAGTAATAGGTATAATGCTAGACTAGAAAAAGCACCGGTTAATAAAACAAAAGCAATTCCTTTCCATTGCTCAATTTGCTTTAATTGCTGACCTGTTTCAGCAAGCTGAAAAGCTAACTCACTGGACAGTACAATATACAATGAGCACAGTCCTAAATAAACAGCGATAAAAATAACGGTGTGTAATATAGGACGTATTTTTATATTTTTGGATGAAAAAAACATAATCACTTACAAAGCATTGTGAATAAAAATACGCTATCTTAGACAATAAAATTGTCTAATGAATAGGCTTTACTTGCTTAAGAGATAAGCTTATGTGAATATGCGCTATTTTGCTACTTATTAAACAAGTGTATCCAAGTGTGTAACAATGGTATTAACGCTATTTCGTTACAAATGCGCGTCTATCTTACACCTAAATACGCTGTCACATAGGCTTTAATAGCGATAAAAAAATGGTGGCAACAGAGAGGATGCGGGCAGGTAGAAATATGCTGAGCTAATTGCATCAACTAAAGTGTCATGCAATCAATGGCGGATGACAGCTAAGGTCTTATCCGCCTTACGAAAATCCTTTTATTGAGTATATTAGCTATAACTGTTTTAGCCAAAATACCATTGGTTTTAATGACTCTTCAGATTCATGCAATTCGCGCCAAGAAAACCATGCTTTTAATTCGGGGTGACGGGTAAAACCACGCCTATGCCAGAAATCATCTAAGGGTTGGTATTGGGGTGGACACAACGGGTGATCATCGGTGCGCAATACATTGCAAAAAGCGGCGTATTTGAAATTTAAATGCTTTGCATGTGCCTCACGTTCCGCAAAAAAACGCACGCCAATGCCTTGATTACGGTAACGCGGCAATAACACCGACTCGCCAAAATAAAACACCTCATTTAAGTTATAGCCGTGATCTAAAAAAGGTTGTTTAAGTTCTAAGGTTTCCGCAATCAAAGGCAAAGCCGTAGAAGCCCCTATAACATTTTTGCCCTCTAACACCAAAACAAAAATGCAATCTTGTGCTTCGATATAGGTTTGCAAATAGCGTTGTTCATATTCGCGTGAACCATCGTATAAATACGGATATTCACGGAACACGGTCATGCGCAATTTTGCGACGGCTTCCACATAGGGCAATAAACCCTGTCCACTCACCACTTGAATTTCTAAACTCATGGTTGTTGTCCTCGGCGCATCATGCCACCAGCTTCAGGATCGCCGCCGCCATGACTAAACGCTTCATATAAATAATACGGTGGTGACTTTCCCAGCAAATGGTACAGTTGTTTCAAATGCGCACGGTATAAGCGATCAAAATCGCTCACCGAGTCCGTGGGGTTGTAATCACCAAACCACCAAAACCAGTCTGATCCTTCACAGATAGCCAGTTGTCGCTCCGCTGCTTCGCGTTGTTTGCTTGATAAGGTTTTCACTACTTTATCAAATACTTGCTTAGCCGCAATTAACATTTCCCAGCCACGATTTTTATCAGCATCGCCAATCCACGTCGATAAAGTGCCATACACCCAACTGCCTGCAACTAAGGCGGGCAATTCTTGCGTTGGCAGGGGTAAGCAATGCTGAAACGTGGTCATTTCTAGTCGTGGATGCTCTGCCAAGCGTTGATATAAACAGTTGAGAAAGTAATAACCGTTTTCAGGATAATATTCCCACGCATTTTCGCCATCTAAAATAATAGACACCACGCGATGTTCGCCATCAGGTATGTGATCCGCGAGGTTTTCTAAATGGTGAATTAAATTCGCCACTGCATCATCGGCATGCCAGCGTGAATATTCAAAACCAATTAAATCAGACAAACGATCATCGCGGAAAAAACAGCGCACTGAGCCATTGTGCAAGCGATATTGCTGATGTGTGGAGCCACTTTGATGCGCTTGCTGCAAGCTGTTATGTAACACTGTCTCACCGCTGGCGATCCAACGAATATTAAATTCTTCCATTAAACGCACAGTTGCTGTGCTGACGGCGCCCTCTGAAGGCCAACAGCCGCAAGGCAGCCGCCCAAAATAATGCTGAAAAGTGCGCAAAGCTTCACGCATATGCCAACGGGCGCGGGCTTTGCCTTCGGGGTAATCAGCCTCAGCGGGCAAATGCGCATTGGGCATAGCTTCGCTCGCACTGTGTAAGTTCAGCAGCAAGGGCATGATAGGATGTGCATAAGGTGTTACCGATAATTCCACCCGTCCTGCATCGGCGAGACGGCGATAACGCGGGATAATGCTGCCCAGCAAATCGCCAATAATGCGCATCAGTTGATGGCGATCCGCGAGGGTAAACTTGCTACCTTTATTGATTAAGGCTTGTATCTGCGGTTGTGTGCGGCGCACGCTTTCGCCTAGCCATGCTAAATGGTACCAAACGACTAAATCGACAAAATATTGCTCATCTAAATAACGGAGTAATTCAGGTCGCGCTAATAACCAATCAGCTAATTCCGCTAAGCGGGCATAATCAGCAAAACGCTCGATTAAACGTTCACGGTTAATACGCAAACATTGCCAAACCAGTGCTTGTCGTTCAGCCAATTGTTGTTCAGGCGTATCTTGGGTGGTACAAAATGGATAGCGGACTAAGGCGTGTAACAGCGGGTCTTTCAACGGCGTGCGTTGTGCTAAATGGGCTTGAATTTGTTGATGATAATCATCGATTTGTTCGAGCAAGGTGGGGGTAAAATTGACGACTGCACGCGCTTGTGGGATAGCTTCTAAATGTGCAGCCATGTCGATGTAATCTTTTATGCCGTGTAAATACGTCCACGGTAATTGATAGAAATTTTCGGCATAGTATTCTGGTTGGTGCATATGCCAACAAAAGACGACTTTAAGCCTATCGTTATTCATTTGCTTGCTTGGGTTCCTTTGGTAACTGTCCCTCCCTAGATGCGCCTGTGGGGTGTATATGCTATTAATTATTATGATGGGAGATGGCAGCAATATTAAATGGTTTTTTAACGTTTAATAACGTTATTGGCTAGACTTTGCAAGCCCCATACCGGATAGCAAATGTTTTTTTATTAGCGTTGTTAAGTAAATAAATGCACTTAATATAAAAGGTGTGTTTTTGTTAATGCAATGGAATGGAGATGTAGGATGGACTGAGGAAGGAAGTCCCTCCGTCGTGGCTGAACATTTTGCCACTTGTGAGTACAGTGGATGTATAAATAAGCTGAGACAGCTATACTTCCTAGTTCACATTACGCACGAGTTGTAGGGTGTGCGAAATCCCACACGGTATGCAGTTTAATCATTGACTGCTGCTGATGTGGGATTTTGCCCACCGTGTTTAAGCTGCGTAATGTGAGTTCCTAAAAAATGCGTTATCTTTCTTAATTTTATAGGAGACTACAATGAGCGAGGTATTAAGCTCTCGGTTAAATATTCGTATATCTGATGAAGACAAGGCATTAATTGAGTTGGCTGCCAAGCTAGAGAACCTTAATATCTCTCAGTTTGTATTGCAGAGTGCAAAAAAAATAGCACGAGAAACCATGTTAGAACATGAAAAAATAAGTTTAAATAAACAAGAAAGTCAGCGTTTTTTAGACTTGTTAAAGAACCCACCAAAACCGAATGCAGCGTTACTTTCTGCTATGGAAAAATATAGCGAGTATACTGATTAATGATACAAAAAATCAGGTTTCTTTCATTAGAGGAGCATTGCTTTAACTTAAAGAAATTTGACTGTGGAAATCATGCGTTAAACTACTTTATAAGAAAGCACTCATTATCTAATGAGGGAGTTATTAGCAGAACTTTTATTGCTGTAGACAAAGAAGATTACGCCAACATAATTGGATATTATACCATTTGCATGTATAGCATTGATTATACTTGCTTACCTGAAGACTTGAGACAAGCAGACAACTGTAAACTGCCTGCCAGACCTGTTCCTGTCGCATTACTTGCTAGATTGGCCGTAGATAAAAGAGAACAAGGAAAAAGTTTTGGTTCAACTTTGTTACTAGAAGTCTTAAAAAGTGTTTTGGCTGCCTCAAAAGAAATTGGCGTGTATGGTGTAGTAGTTCATGCTAAAAATGAAAGCGCAAGAAACTTTTATCAAAAGTTTGGTTTTGTAGAATTAACTGATGACAAGCTACATTTATTTATGTCCATAGTAACAATCAAAGAGCTATTTAATAATACTGTTTAAATACTAGGCATTTCATCAGAAGCTTGCTTGACAGCTAAGCCTAGTCAGTAGCTTCCTGCTGTAACAGTTCATACTCTGTAGAAGACAGCAATACAACTGTGACCTTGCACCTATTTTTCTCAAAATAAACAGGCTTTTTAATCGCTGCTTACAGACAGATACGCTATCAGTCCCTTTGCAATTATGCTACATTTCTGGCAAGTCTTATCAAACAATAGTTCAGATCGTTTTTTAGGGTATCCAATAAAATCAATTGGTTGCATGCTTTTGCCCAAAATTATAACCAGTTGAAATTTATGTTTTTTTTAAACTGCCCGAACCATTGTTCAAACTAACAATAATATTACTCTCTCAGGGTTTCCTAGCTTCATGATCCAGAAAAATGCCCGACAACGGTTAATTGAACGTCTTAAAGCACGAGGTATTCGTAACCCCAACGTCTTAGAGGCCATTTATCAAACGCCGCGTCATCAGTTTATTGACGATGCGTTGTACACGCATGCCTATGCGGATCACGCCTTACCTATCGGCTATGGTCAAACCATTTCCCAACCCTATATTGTGGCTTTGATGACGGAATCCTTGCTGGCTTCTGCGACCTTGCATAGCGTGTTAGAAATCGGCACCGGCTGTGGTTATCAAACCTCAGTGTTAGCGCAGTTAGTGGATCACGTGTATAGCGTGGAGCGCATTCAACCCTTGTTAGATCGGGCAACAGATCGCTTAACCAATATCATGCACTTTAATAACATCCAGTTTAAATACAGTGATGGTACGTGGGGCTGGCCTGAGAATGCGCCTTATGACGGTATTTTAGTCACTGCCGCACCAGAACAGATTCCTGATGCTTTACTGGATCAATTGGCGATTGGCGGCTGCATGATTATTCCGGTAGGGCCTCAGCGCGGACATCAAGAATTATTAAAAATCATCCGCACCCGTACCCGTTTTGAACAACACACCATCGAGAATGTGAATTTTGTCCCTTTGCGAGATGGCATCAGTTAATGGATAACTAATTCTCGCTGACTCGTCTTTTTTGCACCACTCTGCACTTCAAAAAGAACAACCTAAGGAGCGTTGATATGCGTATTGTGCTATTGCTCAGTTTTTGCTTTTGTTTTGGCATCAGCCCCAGTTTTGCGGCAGATTTATTCCCTATTCGCGTTGGCGTGCTGCAATTCGGTACCGTGAACTGGGAATTAGATGTGTTGCAGCAACACGAATTTGATAAGCAAACAGGTGTTGAAGTTACGGTTGTGCCTTTAGCTTCTAAAAATGCGGTGAATGTGGCCTTACAAGGTGATGCAGTTGATGTAGTGGTTAATGATTGGATTTGGGTATCACGGCAACGCGCCAGCCAACGGCTTTACACGGCTGTGCCTTATTCGCTGACGGTGGGCGCGTTAATGGTTCGCCCCGATGCCAATATTCAACAATTAGCTGACTTAGCAGGGCAAAAATTAGGCATTGCAGGCGGAGCAGTGGATAAAAGCTGGCTGTTATTCCGTGCTTTTGCTAAACAAAAATTAAATCAAGATTTAGCCACTATGGTTGAACCGGTGTTTGGTGCGCCGCCCTTGTTAAATCAGTTAATGCTGCGCCAAGAGTTGCCCGCTGTGATCAACTTCTGGCATTACAACGCGCAATTACAAGCCGCTGGTATGCAGCCCTTAATGCAAGTGGCAGATATTTTACCAGCCTTGGGCATCGACACCGCCGTTCCCTTACTCGCTTGGGTATTTAACGAACAGTGGGCAAATGAACATAAAACAGAGATGTTAAATTTTGTTAAAGCCTCTTACCAAGCAAAACACTTATTACAAAGCTCTGATGAAGAATGGACGCGCCTTCGCCCATTAACCAAAGCCAAAGATGATGAAACCTTAATCGCCTTACGCGATGCCTACCGCGCAGGTATTCCACAACAATTCGGTGTTTCTGAACGCACAGCCGCCGCACAATTATTCCACGTACTTGCCCAAGAAGGCGGCAGCGAATTAGTCGGCGACAGCACCGAACTGAGTGCAGGCACTTTCTGGGAAGCATTTGAGTTGTAATGTCTGCACGCTACTGGCCTGCTTTATTACGCAGCGCATCTTTAATCGGCTTCTTATTACTCTGGCAAGGCTTAGCATGGTGGTTACAAGACCCCTTGCTGCCTTCGCCGTGGGTGGTATTAACGCAATTCTGGTGGCATTTGACGGAAGGTGCGCTGTTATATCACCTTGGTGTCACCTTAGCCCGCGTCGTCGTGATCTTCTTCATCGCTATGTTATTAGGCACCTTAATCGGCGTGTTAATGGGGCGTTTTCGTCTAGTCGATTTGGTGTTAGACGGTTTACTGGTCTTAGGCTTAAACATCCCCGCCTTAGTGGTCATCATCTTGTGTTATTTGTGGCTAGGGTTGACCGATTGGGCTGCGATTGCCGCTGTGGTGATTAACAAAGTGCCGACCGTCGTAGTCACCGTGCGCGAAGGGGCGAGAGCTATCGACCGTTCGCTATTACAAGTGGCGCAAGTATTTAAAGTGCCTCCCATGCGGCGATTTTTCCACGTCTATCTGCCGCAGTTATACCCGTATTTAATGGCTTCTGCCCGCAGCGGCATGGCGTTAATTTGGAAAATCGTGTTAGTGGTAGAGTTGCTAGGTCGTAGCAACGGCATGGGCTTTCAGCTTGGCACTTTCTTCCAATTCTTTGATATTACCAGCATTTTGGCTTACACCTTAGCTTTTATTATCATTGTGTTATGTGTCGAAGGCTTGCTGTTACGCCCACTAGAACGCTATTTAAACCGGTGGCGACCATGAGTTTACAGCTTGAGATTGACGAAAAACGGTACACCCCAAACGGCGAACCGATTTTAAGCCAAGTGCAGTTTCAAACGGCAGCCGGTGAGTTTATCGCTTTGGTAGGGCCTTCTGGTGCTGGCAAAAGCACTTTGCTCAATATCGTTGCCGGTTTAGATACGCAGTTTAGCGGACGGCTGACAGTTGATAATCAGCCTTTACACCAAGGGCGCGATACCGCTTTGCGCATCGGCTTTATGTTCCAAGAAGCGCGTTTAATGCCGTGGTTAACGGTGTTGGATAATGTGTTGCTGGTGTTAGCACACACACCGGATCGGGTGGCGCGAGCAGAGGCGATGTTGCAAGCTGTTGGCTTAGGCGATGCCCTGCACGCTTTTCCCTCTCAACTGTCCGGCGGTATGCAGCGCCGAGTAGCCTTAGCGCGAGCCTTTGTCGTGCAACCTCAGTTGTTATTAATGGATGAGCCGTTTATTTCGCTAGACGCGCCCACTGTGCAGCAATTGCATAGCTTGCTGTTAGATTTGTGGTCACAACAGAAGCCGACGGTGTTATTTGTGACCCATACTTTGCTGGAAGCGTTAAGCCTTGCAGATCGGGTATTGTTCTTTTCTCGTGCACCGGCTCGGATTATTCATCAGCAGCATGTGGAGCTAACGCGCCCGCGTTCGACAGCGCAAGTGAGTGCAGTGGCGGAGCAGTTATTAATGGCACACCCTGAGATGTTGGCGGGGGAGGTAAGTGTGTAGGTCGCATAAGCGTAGCGTCATGCGACATTATCGGCGGATGACGGCTAACGCCTTATCCGCCCTACGAGAAATTAGCGAAATGAAATCGTAATCCCCTGCCGTGCTTCCGGCGTATCCAACTGAAAAAACGCCGCCTCTCGAAAGCCAAAGGTATTCGCTAATAAACTTTGTGGGAACTGTTCTCGGTAGCTGTTATAACTCATCACACAATCATTAAAATGTTGTCGTGCAAAGGCAATGCGGTTCTCTGTCGAACTTAACTCCTCTATCACCTGCACCATCGTCAAATCGCTGCGCAATTCGGGATAATTCTCGCTCACGGCAAAAAAACGCCCCATACTGCTATTTAACTCCGTCTCTGCCGTGATTAAAGTTTGCAAAGCCCCCGTATTTTCGGGTTGTCGCCTGATCATTTGCCGCGCTGTCGCCGCACGATTACGTGCATCAGTAACCGCTGTTAAAGTCTCTCGCTCATGTTCCATATAAGCACGCGCGGTTTCCACCAAATTGGGAATTAAGTCATAACGGCGTTTTAACTGCACATCAATCTGTGAAAACGCATTTTTTAAGCGATTTCTTAAAGTAACGAGGCGGTTTTGCGCCAAAATGATAAACGCAATACACCCTATAACCACACTAAGTATGATAATATTCACGATCACGATGCTCCTTGAAGCTTGATGATTGCGCTCATAGACTGAACCAAAACACACCAAAGATAAATTTAAACAATATTTTCAATCATTTAGTTTGAATTGTCGATGATGTTTGTTAATAGTCATCAACCTTGCTGACTGTATTGACAATTTAATTTTGTCGCTCGCTCGCGTGTTCAAGTCTATCTGCATGCATTGCCCTAATTAAGTTCTCAGACCGCACTAAAAAAGTGCAAATCTATCACAACTTAATTTATAACAATGCACCAAAACAAAGCAAAAAGAGTATCTGTCCTGAAATAAGCTATTTTAAGATTTTGAAATAAATAGCAATATTTCTGTGGCATAGTTATTGTATTTTGCTGAACTGTTTTTTAACAGTGGCTATAGCATTTCCAACCCAATACACTGATTTTGGCATGCTGTGTCTAAACTCAACCCGCTATAGCACGCTAACGTATTCATTTCACATCGTTGAATAAACATCCTTTTTTAAAACAAGGAGAAACCAGCCTATGAAAATGGTGACTGCCATTATCAAACCCTTCAAACTGGATGATGTGCGTGAAGCATTATCAGAAATCGGTGTACAAGGGATTACCGTAACGGAAGTTAAAGGGTTTGGCCGTCAAAAAGGGCACACCGAGTTATACCGTGGTGCTGAATATGTTGTGGACTTCTTACCTAAAGTTAAAATTGAAGCCGCAATCAAAGCCGACTTATTAGATCAAGTGATTGAAGCAATTACCAAAGCTGCAAATACCGGCAAAATTGGTGACGGCAAAATCTTTGTCTATGACCTTGAACAGTCTATTCGGATTCGTACCGGTGAAACCGGCACGGATGCGTTGTAATCGTATCCCCACCCAACTTTCTTAGTTTACGGAGTCACATAACAATGACAGAAACCTTAGGAACTAATTACGCCCTAACCACCTTTTATTTCTTAATATCGGGTGTGTTGGTCATGTTAATGGCCGCAGGCTTTGCGATGTTAGAAGCCGGTTTAGTACGTGGTAAAAACACCGTCGAAATCTTAACTAAAAACGTATCTTTATACGCAATCGCCTGTATCTCTTACATGGTTTTAGGTTATCAAATCATGTACCCAGGTGACGCTGCGCCTGAAGGCGGTATCTTACCTGCGATTTCTTTCTTATTAGGTGCTGACAACGCAGTCGAAGCAGTGACTGGTGGTGACGGTTCACCTTATTATTCAGCACGCGCTGATTTCTTCTTCCAAGTTGTATTCGTTGCCACTGCAATGTCAGTAGTATCTGGTGCAGTTGCTGAACGTATGAAATTATGGGCGTTCTTATTATTCGCGGTATTCATGACTGCGGTTATCTACCCAGTTGAAGGCTATTGGAAATGGGGCGGCGGTTTCTTAAATGAAATGGGCTTCGCAGATTATGCAGGTTCTGGCGTGGTACACATGGCTGGTGCTGCGGCTGCGTTAGCAGGCGTATTATTACTGGGGCCTCGTAAAGGTAAATACGGCCCAGAAGGTCAAGTGAACGCGATCCCTGGTGCAAACTTACCAATGGCTACCTTAGGTACCATGTTGTTATGGTTCGGCTGGTTCGGTTTCAACGGTGGTTCTGAATTAGCTATCGTTGGCGTTTCAAGCGCAAACAATGTTGCAAATGTATTTGTAAACACTAACATGGCGGCGGCTGGCGGTTTAGTTGCTGCGTTAATCGTGTCTCGTTTATTATTCGGCAAAGCTGACTTAACAATGGTATTAAACGGCGCATTAGCTGGTTTAGTGTCTATTACTGCTGAGCCTTTAACTCCAGACCCATTATATGCAACCTTAATCGGTGCAGTAGGTGGCGTTATCGTTATCTTCGCTATCTTAGCCTTAGATAAATTAAAAATTGATGATCCAGTGGGCGCGATTGCCGTTCACGGTGTTGTTGGTATCTGGGGCTTAATGGCAGTGCCAATTACCAATACTGAAACTAATTTCCTGACTCAGTTAATCGGTGCAGGTTCTATCTTCGCTTGGGTATTCATCACTAGCTTCATCGTTTGGTTTGTTATCAAGCTGATCATGGGCA
>QKBZ01000236.1 GCA_003245895.1 Beggiatoa sp. | reverse complement strand
TGAATACCGACAAACCCACCCAATTGCCAAAGCTATTTTACAAGCGGCAGAGGCACAAGCCTTAGAATTACCTGCCATCGACAATGCAAAATATGATGTCGGTTACGGTATTAAAGTCGATTTAGATCAGCAAGTCATTCATGTTGGTAGCCACCGCTTTATGAACATGCAAAACGTGGTGTTACCAGAAGCGGCACAGAATTTACAAGCCCTTAGCCATGAACACGGTTATTCTGTTATTTTCATTTCGGTGGATCAGCAATTAGTCGGTGCTGTTGAATTGCATGCGACGGTACGTCCAGAAGCGAAACAAGTGATTCAAACCTTAAAACAACGTGGCTTAGAGTTATATATCATTTCTGGCGACCATGAAAAACCGACCCGCCACTTAGCCAACAGCTTAGGCATTGATCACTATTTCGCAGAAACCTTACCGGAGCACAAAGCACAACATATTGAACGCTTACAAGCACAAGGCAAATCAGTGTGCTTTATTGGTGATGGTATTAACGACGCGATTGCCTTAAAAACCGCAAAAGTTTCTATCTCCTTAAAAGGTGCGTCTACCGCTGCGACTGACACGGCAGGCATTATTTTAATGGAGAAAAATTTAAACCAATTGCCGCGCTTATTTGAATTGGCAGAAGGTTTAAACAAAAATGTGAAAAACAGTTTCCACGCGGCTTTAGTGCCCGGTTTAGTCGGCGTGTCCGGTGTGTTCTTATTCCACTTTGGTATTTACAGCACCTTGCTGTTGTATATGGCGAGCTTAGGGGTGGGGACAGCCAATGCGATGTCGCCGTTGCTGAAGTATCAGAAGAAAGAGCATAAATTGCCTAAGCGGAAAGCGGCTTTGAGTGATAGTTCGGCTGCGTAGGATTTGAAATTTATCTTGTAGGATGGGTAGAGCGAAGCGAAACCCATCATTTTGCAGAATTACATGATGGGTTTCGGCGCGAGATAATATGGTGATTAAAACAGAATTACGGGCGCGCCTCTACCCATCCTACACGCTGTTCAGTTAATTCTGTAAATTCTGATTCAGACAACGAACGTCATGGCGGAGGACGGCTAGCGCCTTATCCGCCCTACGATATGGCTTTCCACATCAAGCCGCTTGCGCCTCAAACTGCATAATCTTATGACGCAATTGCTCAATCAATTTCTGATCTAACACCTGCCGCCGATCATTCACCACTTGCCCTTCCATTTGCGCAGCTAATTTTTGCGCACAATTCAACAACAATTCTAATGCCACCCGCCCGCCAAATGGCCCCGGTAAGCGCATAAACATAGCAACCCCAGGCGTGTTAAATTCTTCTCGGTTGCTTGGGTCAAATGTCCCCGGTTCCATTAAGTTAGCAACACTGAAAATCGGTTCTTCAACTTTTAATTCGCCTAAACCATAGTGATGGTAAATTTTCATATGGCCATAGCGCATGCCTAATTCCTCGAAAACGGAGAATAAGTCTAAGCCGTAAAAAACTTGGCCTTTAGGCGCGACGACGAATAAAGCAATAATCAGTTCTTCATTATCTGATTTTGCATTATGTGCAGGTTCTGCAACTTCTTGTTCGTATTCTGGCTCTGGTTCGGCGTTAGTAATAGGAGGCGGCGGCGGTTCTGCTTCAGCAGTAGCAGCAGTTGAAGTGACAGGCGTTACCGTTTGCTCCCATTCCCCTGTATCCGTAAAGGGTTGCTCATCAAAAAAGGGATCATCAGGGCTGCCGGAGCCATAAACCTTTTCTTCTAAATAATTATCTTCATATAAATCGTGTTCTGAATGCAGGAGCATGTGTGCACGTCGCTGCCGGTGACTATACATCCATGCCAGCAATACAAGTAGCAGTAACACGGCACTGACGATAATCAACACCTCTAAATGTTCAAAAAACCAACTCATAGTGATAAGTTCTCTAATAACCAGCATGCCGTAAACTAGATATATTCACTTGCTAATACATCTAATCTGTTGTTTACAAGCTATAAATTAAGTTGAAATTGGGCGGGAATTGTACACGTTCTCTGTTGGTTTGAATATCAGCTTATTGTGTTTGCACAGCGGTTTACACATTTAAGTAACTGTTTTAAAACTTATTAAGTTTTGTTGATATATTCATTGTTTAACGGGTACTAATAAGGCCATAATGAAAAACACGGTTGCTACTACAACCACCGAAGGCCCTGCCGGTGTATCCGCTAAATAAGACATGATTAATCCGCCCAATACCGCCAAACTACCAATTAAGGCGGATAAAAACGCCATTTGTTCTGGCGTGTGTGCAAAACTGCGTGCAGTCGCAGGTGGAATAATCAACATAGAAGTGATCAGCAAAATACCAACGATTTTCATTGCCACGGCAATCACTAAGGCCACCATTAACATCAACACCGTGCGCACCACATTCACTGGCACACCTTCAACTTGCGCTAATTCTTCATGAATGGTGATGGATAGCAAAGCAGGCCAAAGCTTGAGCAAGCCTAATAACACTAAAAAACCGCCGCCATAAATCCAATATAAATCTACGGGCGTTACTGCTAATAAATCGCCGAATAAATAACTGTATAAATCCAGCCGTAAGCCTTCTAAAAAAGACAACACGACTAAGCCTAGCGACAAAGTGCTATGCGCTAAAATACCTAATACCGTGTCTGAGGCTAACCGCTTTTGCTCTTGCAAGATGCCCAATAATAAAGCAATCGCAAGGCATACCAACACAATGCCGACGGTTAAATTGATATTGAGCAAAAAGCCTAAGGCCACGCCTAACAACGCTGAGTGTGACAAAGTATTGCCAAAATAGGCCATACGTCGCCAGACCACAAAACAGCCTAAAGGCCCTGCAACTAAGGCCACACCAATCCCGCCTAAAATGGCACGCACTAAGAAATCATCAACCATGACGCGATACTTCCTCCGTGTTAGGAGAATCTGGCGGTAGAGGGTGTTCTGAGCACTGATGATGATGACTATACACGGCTAAATCTTGTGCAGCACGGCTATCAAATAAGCGTTTATAAGCAGGATGTTGGCTAATGGTGTCTGGTGAGCCTTCACAACAAACATGCTGGTTTAAACAGACAACATGGTCGGTCGCCGCCATCACTAAATGCAAATCATGCGACACCATTAACACACCACATTGTCGCTGTGTGCGAATTTTGCTAATCAATTCATATAATTCGTATTGACCAGTAATGTCTACCCCTTGAATCGGCTCATCTAATACCAGCAAATCCGGTTGGCGCAATAAGGCTCGCGCAAGCAACACACGTTGCAACTCACCACCGGACAAAGTTTGCAAGGCAGCGTGGTAAACACGCTCTGCGCCGACTTCGTTTAAAGTGGTTAACATTTGCGGTACAGAATGTTGTCCACCTAAACGCAGAAATCTAGCAACGGTGAGTGGCAACACATGATCGATGCTTAAACGCTGTGGCATATAGCCCACGCGCACTTTTTCAGGCCAATGCACTTCGCCTTGGTCGGGCGCGAGTAGACCGAGAATTACACGCACTAAGGTTGATTTACCGGCTCCATTAGGGCCGATTAAGGTCACAATCTCGCCGCGACGCACGCGCAAAGACACGTCTTGTAACACTTTACGCTGTTGAAAACTTAAGGATAAATGCCGTGCTTGCACTAAGGTGCTCATACTTCATCCTGTTGTTGGCATTGCGCACAACGTCCAAATAATTCAACGGTTTGTTGTGTCACTTTAAATCCTAACTGATCAGTCGTTTGTTGTAATTGTTGATTTAATTCTGGAGTGTCAAACTCGGCCGCATTGCCACAGCGTTCGCAAATTAAAAAATGTCCGATGTGCGGCTGTTCCGGCTGAAAACAGCCAACAAACGCATTTAACGAGGCAATACGATGGATTAAGCCTTGCTCAAGCAAAAAATCTAAGGCGCGGTAAACCGTTGGCGGCGCAGCGCGGCGGCCTTGCTGAGCTTGCAATTGTTCTAATAAGGTATAAGCCCCTAACGGCCGATGACTGTGACAGATTAAGGCTAACACTTCGCGGCGCAAGGGTGTTAAACGGACGTGACGCTGTTGGCACAAGCGGGCAGCCGTATTTAACACTTGTTGCTGGCAATGTTGATGATTATGACCTTTAAGCCCTGTAAAGGCTAAGGGGATATGCTGAGTAGCCATGATGCAAGTCCTCAGTAAGCAGGCAATCGTTATTTAAATGATATAACATTACAAATCGGCTGAGTAGAGGAGCCTTATTGTTTGCCTAAAACGGAGTTGCACAGCGTATTGAGAAGTGGCATCGCGATATATGATAACCATCGGTTGCGGCGTTTTTGTATTTATTGTTAAAAGCCATGGTTTATCAAAATGCAATGCGGAGGTATTTGAATATTGTTAGTCAACGCTAAACATGATCAGCGGATACTCTGGCCAGCGTTGTTTCAATTCTGCTAATTTTTGTCCAGCAATATGTTCGTCGGCGTAACAACTACCTTGCCCTTTACTACGCCAACCGTGAGTATCTTCTGACCATTCGCTGGCAGGGGCACCGTTGCCAAAATCTAAACGAATTTTATAGCCCTTACCTAACTTCTTTTTCGGTGGGTGAGGAATTTGAATCGAGTGAATAGGTTTAGCGGCAGCAACTGGCGAAGGCGCAAGCAGGTTCGCGTCAAAACGATCAAAATCAATGGTTTGCAATGATTCAATTTCTTGCAACTGTCGTTCTTGTTCTTGTTCCAGTTTTGCCAGACGCTCATGTAGCTCTTTAGAGAACGGCATAAATACTACTCCTGAACGAGACTTAAATGAATAGAGGGTCTGTGGGTTATGAGCATTTAAATTTGTATTAAAACAGACTGTTAAAAAAATATATTGCTTTTACAATACAGCTTGCTTCTCTCTACTAACAGGTTTTCTTTTAAGAAACAGGCATTTTTTTAACGCGCTTTATCACAGTGTTTAACGGCACATAAGCTTATTATTTTAACGTATCTTTCTTTGTAATTACAGGACGATACTCAAGCTGCCATCCGCTAACCGTTTATCAAATAAATTTGTCCGCTAACACAAAAAAGTTCAATTGAACTTTTTATTAACGTTCGCTCTTGACTCTTAGTCACATGGGCATCATGTTAGTGAGTTGGAGGAAATCAGGCACACAAACGGTTACGCTCGCTTGACATTCATTAAACAATGATTATGTTTTGCATAAAATTAACACCTCATCTATTTCCATCTCTTAAACGACTCAGTGTTAGCATTTAAATACAGGCTATTTATGTGCTTTTAAATGCAGCATCACAACCCACAACATTAGTACATCATTATGAATAACGCTCTGTATCAAGATCATGAACACGGTATTAGTACCATTGACACAGGTTTTGTGCGTCCAAAATTAGCCGCAAGTCACTTAATTATTGAAAATCAACACGCTGCTTTTATTGACGTGGGTACGAACCATTCTGCGCCGAATTTGTTAGCCACTTTGGAGGCCAAAAATATTGCGCCTGAAGCCGTTGATTACATCATTGTTACTCATGTGCACTTAGATCATGCCGGTGGTGCAGGTTTGTTAATGCAACATTTCCCCAATGCACGCTGTGTAGTGCATCCACGCGGCGCACGTCATTTAATTGATCCGACTAAATTAATTGCGGGTGCTAAAGCTGTTTATGGTGAAGAGGCTTTTCAACGCTTATACGGTGAGATTATCCCTATCCCTGAACACCGTGTGATTTTGGCGGAAGATGAATCGACGGTGAGTTTACAAGGCCGCGAGTTACTGTTTCTTGATACCCCTGGCCATGCACGTCATCACTGCTGCATTTATGATGCGCGTTCACGTAGTTTCACTACAGGTGACACCTTCGGCATCGCTTATACCGAATTTACTAATGAGCAAGGGCCTTTTATTTTCATCACCACCACGCCCGTTCAATTTGAACCACTGGCTTTACATCAAAGTATTGATCGCTTAATGCAATATCAACCAGAAAAGATGTATTTGACGCATTATGGCGAAGTGGGTTCTGTGGCGAAATTAGCTGAGTGTCTGCATGAATCATTAGATCAAATGGTTTTACTCACAGAAGCAGTGATTTCAGAAACTGAAGATGATCCCGATCCTGATAAGCGTTATTGCTTGCTTACCGAACGCATTTTAACTTACTTCATCAGCCAATTACGGGAACACCAATGCACTTTGCCGGAAGCACAATGTCGTGAGTTGTTAACAATGGATGCTGAGTTAAATGCACAAGGTTTGTTAGTGTGGTGGGATCGGGCAGATAAGTCGTAGTCATCAGCAGGAAGTCACGATGGATAAAACAGAACAAGAATTAGACGATTTGTTAAATCGCTTGCTGGTTTCATTTGAAACCAAGATGCCTTTTAATAAATTATTAGGCTTAAAGATTGAAGCCTTGCACTTAGATGAAGTGCGTTTGCGCTTAGACATGCGCGAAGAACTGATCGGCAACTTTGTTCATGGCATTTTACATGGCGGTGTAATCGCTTCAGTGCTCGATGTGGCAGGCGGCATGATTGCAATGGCCAATGCGTTTAAAACCAAAGCGAATTTGTCCGAAGCAGAGCGCATGGATGGCATTGATAAAAGTGGCACTATTGATATGCGGATCGATTATTTGCGCCCCGGTCGCGGGCAATATTTTCTTGCAACCGCCAGTGTATTGCGCAGTGGACGCAAGGTTGCTGTGACCCGTATGGAGTTGCATAACGATGAGGGTGTGTTGATTGCAGTGGGGACGGGGAGTTATTTGGTGGGGTAGCGCAAATTGTCTGAATGATAGTCGTTGTAGGGTGGAATAGCGCAGCGTATTCCACCATGGAATTCTGCAAAAAGCTGAGCAAAAACAGATTATAAGCCACATGGTGGAATACGGCTTACGCCTATTCCACCCTACGCCTTAAACACCCTCAACAACCGAGGATGTGTCACCACCTCATAATACACCTTATCCGTTGGCTTAAACTGCAAACTATTCTCCTGCCAAATTGACACATGGCCTTGACGCACCACCACCTGATGCCGGTTATTCTGCATATCTACATAATGACCGACAAAAAAATCGCTGCTGCGTTTATCATTCGGTAATTTTAATTTCACCCGCTTTAACGACATTTCGCTGCACAACTTGGCAAAACCTGCACTGTCTAACTCGATACCATTTAAGTTATAACGGAATGTGGTCATGCCTTTTTCACCTTTAAAGCTATCGGTTGCAGGCTGTTGAAATACCATGACACGGGTTAATAAATTGCGTTGATTGGCAAAATGGCGGCGTAATTTCCAAGAGCAAGAGGACAAGCGGTCAGCGTCGCCAATCGCAGGTGAGATCATCACCCGTTGATCGCCATCATAAAGAAAATCCGGTGAAGATTCAGCAAAACAAATCCCCATGCCTAACTCCAATACTGGCAAACGGTGTTCGATACAAAACCGGTTTTGCGTCTCCACTACCGCCAACATTGATCGCGCTAAACCACAAGAACGCGCCACGCTTAACCAATGCTTAGGCTGCAATGCGTATTCAAATAAACTTAAAATAACCGCATCGCCTTCAATAAACACCTTTTCCGCGCCAAAAACATCAACAAACTTACGCACCGGATTAAAAAAGGTGCGGCTGAAATGGGTGGCAGGATTTAAACCGCGCTTGCGTAATTCCGAAGTAATAGTCGTAGAACCACGCACATCTGCTTTTAAAATCACATGGCAACGGATGTAATCATGTTGTGGTTGCTCTGGGGCTTGTTCTAAGAACTCATATAACAAATGGTTAGCACGCGATAAACGCACATCGTTTTCTGCGGTTAACAAACGAAAACGCCCCATTTCATGATGCAATAAATGACGCTGTTTTAAATCACGTCGATAAGTCACGAAGTCATGAATAAAACGGTATAACACGGTAGGCGGAATTTGTTTTTGCCGCCGATTCACCCGCTTAAAAGCCTCTTGCAAAGGTGCTTTGCTTAATGCTTTATCTGTCGCTCGCCGTAATGGGCGAGTTTTTTCTGCTGTTTGTAATTTATACCAGACTTGTTCTAAAGGTAAATCACCACATAAACCTTGATACAAGACATAAGGCTTTAATAAACGCGCATAATTTTCAAATAAAGCAGGCGTTTCATAAGCCGCTAAAATATGCGGTGCAACCCCTGCTTGTTGCACTAATTCTGTTAACAGTTTTAAGGCTTTTTGCTGGCTAGCCAATAAATCTTTTAAATGCGCTTGGCCTGGGGTTTCTTCTAATTGCTGGCGCGTTGCTTCAGCATTAAACAAGGTCTCGATATTCTCTGGCATGTCTCGCCATGAAAACTTGAGCAATTGACCTTGCCAATTGGCTAATACAGGGGTTTCCGCAGGGGCTAAGCGTTCTAAAGGAATTTCCTCACTGATCAAAGCCAACCATGAATCAACGGTTTCACTCAGGCGGTTGTAACCATACAGGCTATCTTTATCCTGCGACATCAAAACATAGTGTGTGGTTAATAAATCATGATCTTGCCAATCGCTGCTTTGCAAAACAGGGTTAGATAACAAATCAATAGGCAATGACCACGGCTGCCCAAATAGATTTTGTCTTAAAGTACGCGCCTCAGCCATTTCTGCCCAGTAAATTTGATTAAACAAATCGCTGGTAATTTTCTGTAATAACCTATTGTAGTTATTATTAATCCAAATAGAACGCTCATAAGTTTGCTGTGTATTTTTATCTGCTGAGCTAGTGGCTAATAAACGGTTGCGTAAGTCTTGCAATAATTGTTCTGAGCGTTTCTTAACTTTGTCTAAGATAAATTTTAATAAAGCCAGTTCTAATAACTGTACCCGTGCCGCGCCATCGCTTTGCCTTGCTTGGTAAATACTCGCGACTAATAAACTGCTACACGCTTCATTGAAATGATCTAACTGCTGTTGCACTTCAGTAGAAGGCTGATCATTAAAACGGCGTTTAGTCGTAGTGCGTTCTTCTAATAAAGCATCGATTAAGGAAATTGTGTGGCGGCAAAAATGCGGGTCTAAGAAAACATCAATATGAACATTGTCGATACCCGTATTTAATGCGTCGAGTTGTAATGAAGACCAAACCGGCGCAATCAGTGGGAGTGGTTGAACGCCTGTTGTATCATTTTTATTTAAATAACGGGTAAATAATCGTGAGGGTTTAAGCATGGGAAATTGTGCCACACCATGATAATAAAAGAGATGAACAACCTTAGAAGGCTACGCAATATTAAGACCAAGTTTAGTATAGCGAGCGATGCGCCGAAGCATGTACATAGCTACCCCCTGAACAAACAATTAAGCTATGGGGGCAAATGAAACAATAACGACCCTGAATTGATTTTTAAGGATACCATAATGCAAGCCATTACTTTACAAGGATTTGGTGGGGTAGAGGTATTAAGTCTAAGTGACTACCCTATGCCAACACCCGCAGCAGAGCAAGTGTTAGTCAAAGTGCATGCGATTGGCGTAAATCGTGCTGACGTGCTACAGCGGCGCGGTTTGTATCCGCCACCCGCAGGTGATTCGGAGTTGATGGGCTTGGAAATCGCAGGCGAAGTAATTGCCATTGGTTCGGCAGTTGTTGGGATAGAGACAGGGCAGCGCGTGTTCGGTTTAGTCGGCGGCGGCGGGTATGCAGAATATGTGTTGATGGATTATCAGATGGCGATGCCCATCCCTGATGATTGGTCTTATGCTTATGCTGCTGCGATTCCTGAAGTATTCATGACCGCGAATGAAACCATTTTTGAATTAGGCCGCTTGCAAGCGGGTGAGTCGATTTTAATTCATGCAGGCGGTAGCGGTGTTGGTACTGCTGCCACGCAAATGGCACATCATGCAGGCGCGACAGTGTATGTCACTGCGGGTTCTGCGGAAAAAATTGAGCGAGCAATCAGCTTAGGCGCAAGTGCAGGCATTAATTACCACACTCAAGATTTTGCTGAGGAAGTGATGCGGTTGACGGAAGGGGCAGGCGTAGATGTGGTGGAAGATTTCATCGGCGCGAGTTATTTAGCCAGCAATATCAAAGTGCTGAAAACAGGCGGTCGCTTATTAATCGTTGCCTTAATGGGTGGGCATTTGGCGGAATTGAAGTTAAGTACGGTGCTGAGTAAGCGGTTGCAAATCATTGGCTCAGTGATGCGGGCGCGGTCTTTGGCAGATAAACGGGCGATCACTCAGCGTTTTGTGAACCGTTGGCTGCCATTGTTACGACAAGGTGAGATTAAGCCGATTATTGATCGCCAATTTGCGTTGTCAGAAGCGGCGGCGGCACATGAATATATGGAAGCTAATCAGAATTTTGGCAAGATTTTGTTGGTGGTGGGGGCTGATTAGTTTTTTTCTCGTTCCCATCGTCCCGACTCATCCTTATACATATTCTGCATTCGGATATTCACGTCCTAGCATAGTCACATACAATACTCGCCACGCGATGATGAGATAAAACGCAAGGCAGACAGCAAACCGTTTTTCTGTTTCAAACTGTAACTTTTCAATTTGGCAACCCTGTTTGAGTACTCGAAAAAA
>QKBZ01000056.1 GCA_003245895.1 Beggiatoa sp. | reverse complement strand
TGTTTCAATTCTCTTATTTATTATTTTTTGTAGTTCTTCATGTGTTGCTTCATCAGAGTTTGTTCCTCTACGAATATATACAACATTATCTTTAATATTTTCCCCCTTTTTTATACATAAATATGGAATATACTTAGGGTCACTTTCTACAATAATTGCCTGAAATGACTTTCCCTTTATTGCCCCATATTCAGAATCACTGTATGAAAAATCTAATACTTCAAACTGTAAAGATTTTGGAATATAAGGAGCTACTCTTTTTTGAATATCAGACTTATCACATTTTTCGCTAATACCTTTTGCTATAGGAGGGGTGTCATCAGAAACTCCAATTATAATTATCCCGCCATCTGAGTTAGCCATTGCTAACAAATGCTTAGCAAGCTTGTCTTTTTCTGGAAGAGTTTCTTTAAAATCAATATTATTAGTTTCTCCAATATTAGATTGAAGTAGTTTTCTTAAACCTTCTCTTGTAGGGTTTTCAAAAAAACTAGCGAAATTTTCATATAAAGCTTTATTAATAGCCATCTAATCTCCATTCATTTAATACTAGTTTATTAGTTAGTAGGATGGGCTGAGGCACGAAGCCTATCAGTCGCGATTTTACAATTCTGCAATATGTGAAAGCGTTTCTGGATGACGCTGCACCAATTTCAATAATGTAACGGCTTGAGCATTTGGAACACTACGTCCTTGCTCCCAGTTTTCAAGCGTTCGAGAAGAGGTATGTAATAAACGAGCAAAAACGCCACGAGACATATTAAATTTTTCACGAATGCTAATAATTTCAGAAGGTGAAATATTTAACTCGCTAACATCATCTATTTGATGCGTTTTTAGAGTTAACTTGCCTTCTGCATGTTGTTTGGCTTCAATAAGTGCTGAACTGAGTTCTGAGAATAAATCACGCTTGCTCATTACGCCATATCTCCATAAATGCTTTTAACTGTTTCTTCTGATCTGTGCTTAAGTCTGACATTTCATTTTTATTATAAATGGTTAACAGGTAAAAACGCCTATATTCATCTAGGAAATAATAAATAACACGAGAGCTACCACGTTTTCCTCTGCCTTTCCCCGCCACTCGAATTTTTCGCAAGCCACCAGTGCCTTGAATGACATCCCCTTGTTTTGGATTAGACATCAGTTCAGCTTGAAACAGCCTGTATTCATCATCGCTTAGATACTCTTCACGGTATTTTTCAAATATGTGGGATTCAATAAAGACGGTTTTCATAAGGGAAGTATACGCAAAAAACGTATAGATTCAAGATGGGCTTTCATGACAAGGACTAAGCAAGGTTAGTAAAAAATTACTGTTAAAAATGAGGTGGATATGGCAAACCATACCCACCCCACTCATCAACTACTCATCCGTCACACACCCCTGTGACGCATCCTTAACCACCTTAATATACTTATACAAAGTACCACTAGTCGCTTTATAAGGCGGCATTTGCCATTCAGCGCGACGTTTAGTGAACTCTTCCTCGCTCACATCCACATCTAACTTCCGGTTTTCAGCATCAATCGTGATTACATCACCATTGCGGATTAAACCGATAGGGCCGCCCTCTTGCGCTTCTGGCACGATATGACCCACGATGAAACCATGAGAACCGCCGGAGAAACGACCGTCAGTTAACAAGGCTACGTCAGAACCTAAACCTGCGCCCATAATGGCAGAAGTCGGTGTTAACATCTCAGGCATACCAGGGCCACCTTTAGGGCCTTCGTAGCGGATGACTACCACATCACCTTTAACAATCTGCTTGTCTTCTAAGGCTTTTAACATATCTTCTTCGCAGTCATACACCTTAGCAGGGCCGCTGAAACGTAAACCCTCTTTACCGGTAATTTTCGCAACCGAACCACCGGGCGCTAAATTACCTTTTAAAATCTGTAAATGGCCCGATTTTTTGATCGGCTTATCAACGGGTAAGAACACCTCTTGACCCGCTGTCAAACTTGGAGCCTCTGCCACGTTTTCCGCTAAGGTTTTACCCGTAACCGTCATGCAATCACCCGTCATCAAGCCTTGCTCTAACAAGTATTTAATGATTGCAGGTGTACCACCGATATTATGTAAATCTTCCATCACATACTTACCGCTTGGTTTTAAATCTGCCAAGAACGGTACGCGGTCGCTCACCGCTTGGAAATCATCAATGGTTAATGGAACGCCAACAGAACGCGCCATTGCGATTAAATGCAATACCGCATTGGTAGAACCACCGGTAGCCATGACAATCACCATCGCATTTTCAAATGCAGCGCGGGTCATGATGTCACGCGGTTTGATGTCGTTTTCTAATAAATAACGAATCGCCGCGCCCGCACGGAAACACTCATCTAACTTCGCAGGATCAACCGCAGGGATAGAAGAACTATAAGGCAAGCTCATGCCTAAAGCTTCAATCGCAGAAGCCATGGTGTTTGCCGTGTACATACCACCGCACGCGCCCGCACCGGGGCAAGAATGACGCACGATGTCTTCGCGCTCTTCTTCGCTGATGTTACCCGCGATATATTGACCATAAGACTGGAACGCAGACACGATGTCTAAAGTCTGTTTTTGACGACCATAACCGGGTTTGATAGTACCGCCGTACACCATCAAAGAAGGACGGTTTAAACGACCCATGGCAATCAAACAACCAGGCATGTTTTTATCGCAACCGGGTAAAGAAATATTCGCGTCATACCACTGCGCAGACATCACGGTTTCGATAGAATCTGCAATCAAATCACGCGATTGCAGAGAATAACTCATGCCGCTTGTACCCATCGAAATGCCGTCACTGACCCCAATGGTGTTAAAGCGCATGCCGACCATACCGGCAGCAATCACGCCTTCTTTCACTTTAGTGGCTAAATCCATTAAGTGCATGTTGCAGCTATTGCCGTCATACCACACACTGGAAATTCCCACTTGCGCCTTGCTCATATCGGTTTCAGTCATACCGGTGGCGTATAACATGGCTTGAGACGCGCCTTGCGATTTAGGCTGTGTGATTTTGGCACTAATTTCATTGATTGGCTTGGACATGCCCAACACTCCTGACATTGGAAAAGTCAATACTGTAGAACGCCTAACGCCCTTGCGTTAACACAAAGCGTTAACGCAAAGACGCTGTTTTAGGCAATGGAAACGACAAAACCCGACCGACTGCTCGCCGCTCAGGTTTAGAAGTTATGCTTATGATTTCGAGGCTGATGATCGGGCGGATAAACAATTTATCCACTCTACGTGCTTGCTCGGATTCAGAATTATGTATTTTATACGATGATTATACGCCTTGTGGCGGAAAGTGCAGCCCTACACTCGGACTAAAGGCGAAAATAGGCTTCTCAACTTAACCGCTTAGCAGAAAGTTTCACCCTTAGCTATTGGATTTCGCCGCCTCATCCCCACCTAGACAAACCATTGTGAAAAGTGTTGTTACTTATTCAATGCGTTAAACCAGTCACGCCAACTGCTAAGTTAAGAGCTGTCACGGTCTTGTAGGGCGGATAAGGCTTTAGCCGTCATCCGCCGCAAGTAGCTTGGTGCAAGCTTCAACTGTGTTATGTCGGATGACGGCTTACGCCTTATCCGACCTACTAAAGATGCACAGTGGTAGGGTGTGCGAAATGCCGCCACTGAGTTTGCGTGTCGCAATACACTTTCTCGGCATTTTGCGCACGCGGAGAAGTTCTAACATAATACAGACCTCTCCGCGTTCGCACCGCAAAAAGACGCGGCGCAAACTCTACAACAACCTTATGGCAGTGAACCGCTTAACCAAGATCGCGCTAAACAATGGGCTTGCTTCATCAACTCATTCCTTAAAATGGTTAATACCGCGATAACAACCACTTACCATACCGATTTTATACAAATAGGATTTGCTGCATCGTCCATGAGTATCAATGGGCAATTGTGGCATAATAGCGCGTTTACACTGATCAAAAATTTTAATGAGGGAACTTTAATGGACTTTTTTATCCAATCTGCCTTTGCCCAAGACGCAGCAGCACCGGCAGGCGGTAGCTTAGCCAGCTTGTTACCGTTAGTGTTCTTGTTTGTGGTGTTCTACTTCTTATTAATCCGTCCACAAACCAAACGGGCGAAAGAACACAAACAAATGGTAGATGCTTTGGCTAAAGGTGATGAAATCGTAACCAATGGCGGCATTCTGGCTAAAATCACCGAAGTTGGGGAAAACTTCGTGGTTGCAGAAGTTTCACCTAATGTTGAAGTGAAAATTCAACGCATGGCAATTGCCTCTGTGATGCCTAAAGGCACCATGAAAACTTTATAACCCCTCCCTCCACCTTTTTAGAAGCCTTTCTGATGAACCATTATCCGCTTTGGAAATATATCCTGATAGGCGTTGTCGTTTTCATTTGTGGTTTATATGCCTTACCTAACCTGTTCGGCGAAGACCCAGCGGTGCAAATCTCGCCACCTTATGCCCGCGATACGCAAGTTGATGACGGCTTACGCGACTCTGTTGAAAACAAGCTGAAAGAATTAGGCTTGAATTATTCTCGCATCGAATTATCCCCTGAACGTTTATTAGTGCGTTTTCATAGCACTGATCAGCAATTAAAAGCTTACACCGCTTTAGCTGAAGCGTTCCCTAACTACGTCGTGGCGCAAAACTTAGCCTCTGCAACGCCAAGTTGGTTAACCGCATTAGGCGCGCAACCGATGTATTTGGGTTTGGACTTACGTGGCGGAGTACACTTCTTAATGGAAGTGGATATGAAAACCGCTGTGCAACAAGATGAAGAGCGTTATATCAACGACTTCCGCACTGTGTTTCGGGAAAATGGCTTACGTTATCGTGGCCTGAATCGCTTAACCACACCTCAAGGCGGCATTAGCATCAGTTTTGCTGACGCAGACACTCGTAGTGAAGCCCGCAAATTAATCGCGAAAGATTACAGCGAATTAGCCATCGCCGAATTAGAAGACGGTGAAAACTTCCAATTACGCTTAAACTTCACCGAGCAAGCTTTGCAAGAAAACCGCAAACAAGCGGTAGAGCAAAACATCACCACCTTACGCAACCGTGTTAACGAGTTAGGCGTGGCTGAGCCAATCATTCAACGTCAAGGCGAAGATCGCATTGTGGTGCAATTACCGGGTGTGCAAGATACCGCACGGGCGAAAGAAATCTTAGGCGCGACCGCGACCTTAGAATTCCGCTTAACCGAAGGCAGCGCACAAGATTGGGCAGAAGCTGAACAAACTGGACGCGCACCGTTAAATGCACGTTTATACCAACGCCGTGACGGTTCTGCGGTGTTGTTAAAACGCAGCGTGATTGTGACAGGGGATCAAATCAACGACGCAGCAGCGACCATTGATCAACGCTCTGGCAGCCCTGCGACTGTAGTGCGCTTAGGCAGCAAAGGCGCGAGCCGCATGTTAGACATCACCCGTGAAAACGTGGGCAAGCCAATGGCGGTGGTATTCATCGAATATAAGATGGAAACCAAGATCATAAATGGTAAAGAGGTGAAAACGCGGAATAAAGTGGAAGAAGTGATCAACGTGGCAACCATTCAAGAAGCCTTCGGTCGTAACTTCCAAATCACCGGTTTAACCAGCAGCGAAGCGCATAACTTATCCTTGTTATTACGTGCAGGTGCCTTAAAAGCACCGATGGAAATCATCGAAGAACGCACCATTGGCCCAAGCTTAGGTCAAGAAAACATCAATCAAGGTTTAATCTCTGTATTAGTGGGTTTCTTAGCCGTGATGGTATTCATGGGCTTGCGTTATCGTGTATTTGGCTTATTTGCCAATGTCGCCTTATTGCTCAACATGGTCATTCTGGTCGCCTTATTATCCTTATTACAAGCCACCTTAACCTTACCCGGTATTGCCGGTATTGTATTGACTTTAGGGATGGCGGTTGATGCCAACGTATTGATTTTTGAGCGTATTCGTGAAGAACTTGCCAATGGCAATTCGCCACAAGCCAGTATCACCTCTGGCTACGCCCGCGCCTTCACCACCATTTTCGACTCTAACTTAACCACCTTAATTGCGGCGGTGATGTTATTTGGATTTGGAACAGGGCCAATCAAAGGCTTTGCTATCACCTTATCACTGGGTATTTTATCTTCTATGTTCACCGCGATTATGGTGACTCGTGCGATGGTGAACTATATGTATGGTAATCGTCGCTTACAATCGCTGCCGGTGTAAGGGGAACAGGTTATGATGAATTTTTTAAACCGTTTTGATTACAACTATGATTTCATGGCGAAACGGAAACTGGCCTTTACCATTTCCGCCGCCTTGTTCACTATCATGTTGTTATCCATCTTAATCCGTGGCCTTAACTTCGGTATTGATTTTACTGGCGGGACATTGGTTGAAGTCGGTTATGCACAAGAAGCCAATTTAGAAGACATTCGCAGTCGTTTAGGTGCGAATGGCTTTGATGATGCGATTGTGCAAAATTTTGGTTCTTCTACTGATGTAATGATTCGCTTAGGTGTACACGATGAGTACAACAGTAATGAGTTAAGTACTCAAATTTTAAGCGTATTAAGCGAAGGCGGCACAGAAGTCGAAATGCGCCGTGTAGAATTCGTTGGCCCGCAAATCGGCGGCGAGTTAGTGGAAGATGGTGGTTTAGCGGTGTTATATACCTTAATCGGTATTTTGATTTACGTCGCACTCCGCTTTGAATACCGCTTCTCCTTAGGGGCTATCGCAGCTTTGGTGCATGATACCGTGATCACAGTCGGTGCATTCTCTTTGTTCCAACTGGAATTCGATTTAACTGTATTAGCAGCGGTGTTAGCGGTAATCGGTTATTCCTTGAATGACACCATTGTGGTATTCGACCGAGTGCGTGATAACTTCTTAAAAATGCGTAAACAAGACGCAGAGCAAGTGGTTAACCGCTCGATCAACCAAATGTTAGGCCGTACTGTAATGACTTCATTAACCACCATGTTGGTGTTAGTGGTGTTATTCGCCTTAGGTGGTGAGTTAATTCACGGTTTCGCCACCGCATTAATCATCGGTATTTTCATCGGTACTTATTCTTCTATTTACATTGCAAGCGCATTCGCACTGGCTTTAGGTATTGATCGTAAAGATTTATTACCACCAGTGAAAGAAGGTGCGGATAATGTAAAAGCTGAAGATGCGAACAGTTATCGGGATTAATACGCTCGGCTGTTCATAGTGTAGGGTGGAATAGGCGCAAGCCGTATTCCACCATGAGGCTTGTGGTGGAATACGCTACGCTATTCCACCCTACATCAAGCATCAAACTCACCCCGCAAACCGCTCAAAAAACACCAACGACCGATCCACGCCTGCCTCGTCCAACACCGTCAACAAACCATTCACCAAACGCTCAGAGCCGCATAAATAAAACTCTGGCATTTCTGTGAGGCCATTTTGCAAGGCTTCGTTAAGGGCTTGCACCACTGAACCATGATGACCTGACCAGTCTTCAGGCGGTTGAGATAAGCAAAGCTGATATTCAAAATCCGCTAACTGTTGTTTTAACTCGTCATACTGCTCATGGGCAAATAACAAAGGCGCATGACGTGCTCCGACCAATAAACGCGCAGGTAAAGGATCGCCAAACTCTGCCAATTGACGCAGCATCGCCAATAAGGGCGCGATGCCCGTGCCGCCGCCAATAAACCAACGCGGTTTTAAGCCTAACTCACTTAAGGCAAATTGTCCCTGTGGCCCTCGCGCTATCACGGCATCACCTTCGCTTGCTTGGCGCAAAAACTGGGAAAACTCGCCATCAGGCCATAGTTGAATGTAAAACTCTAAACGCCCTTCCCAATTTGACGGACAAGCCAGCGAATAAGCCCGCACGGTTGCGCCATCAGGCGACATCAATTGCATGTACTGCCCCGCGACAATATTGGCACTGAGCAAATTATCCATGTCATCGCTTTGCGTTAACACCAAATGCAACACATTGTCCGTCACCATCGTTTTACTGACGATGGTAAAGGTGGCGTGTGGGATTTCACCGAACTGGATCGAGCCATAAGGATAGGCGGCATGCACTTCCAAAGCGGAGCGCGGATAGGTTTTACACAACAAAGTTTGCTGATTGGCGCGTTGCTCATCCGACAAGGCTGCCACGTTGTAGTTTTTTAATTCAAACTCACCGGACACCGTGCTGGCGGTGCAAAAACCACAAGCACCCGTGCGGCATTGTTGCGGCAAAATAATATGTTGCCGCTCTGCTGCACTGATAATGTCCTCGTCCGACGCGCAGTCAAATTGCACTTGCTGCGCGTCTATCGTGGTTAAGGTAATTTGAAACACACTCATAACGACTTAAGCTAAGGCCGCTTGTAAATCCGCTTGCGCGGTTTGATTCGCTTTCACGCCATAACGGGTTTGCAACACGTTTAATAAATTTGGCGTTAAGTAAGCGGGCAAGGTTGGCCCTAAGTGGATGTTGTGAACATCTAAGGCGAGCAGGGATAAAAATACCGCTGTGGCTTTTTGCTCAAACCAAGACACCATCAACGATAAAGGTAAATCGTTAACACCGCATTCAAACACGCCAGCCAAGGCTTTGGCGATTTCTATCGCGGCGTAGGCATCGTTGCACTGTCCCACGTCTAATACACGCGGCAAGCCGCCAATAGTGCCTAAGTCCAACTGATTAAAACGGTATTTGCCACAGCCTAAGGTCAAAATCACCGTGTCTTTAGGGGCTTGCTCGGCTAATTCGGTGTAATAATTCCGACCCGGTACTGCACCATCGCAGCCGCCGATTAAAAATAAATGTTTCACTGCACCTTGCTTAATGGCATCGACCACGACACCGGCTGAATTAAACAAGGTATGGCGACCGAAACCTGTAGTAATGCATTTCTCTGGCGCGGTTTCTTTAAAGCCTGCGGTGGCTTTAGCGACTTGGATCACGGGCGCGAAATTGCCGTTTTGAATATGGCGCACGCCTTGCCAACCCACGGGGCCGCAGGTGAATAAGCGTTGGCGGTAAGCCGGTCTTGGCTCAATTAAGCAATTAGAAGTCATGACAATCGGGCCAGGGAAGTCGGTAAATTCTTGCTGCTGGTTTTGCCATGCGCCGCCGTAATTGCCGACTAAATGCGGATAGGCTTTTAATTTGGGGTAGGCATGGGCGGGGAGAAGTTCGCCGTGGGTGTAGACGTTAATGCCTTGATCTTTGGTTTGTTCTAGCAGTTGTTGCAAGTCGTGTAAATCGTGACCGCTGACTAAAATTGCTTTGCCTTCGACGGGTGTGGTGCGTACTGAGGAGACTTCTTGCCCGCCAAAGCTTTCGGTATTGGCTTGGTCTAGCAAGGCCATTACGGTTAAGTTTAATTCACCCACTGCCAAGGCTTCTTTGAATAATTCTTCAATATCAGTCGGCTGAGTGGCTAAGTAGTCTAATAAACGTGCTAATTCGGCGGAGATTTCATCGGTTTTAAAGCCTAACATCCACGCATGGTAGGCATAAGCCGCCACGCCTTTTAAGCCGTATAAAATCAGCACGCGCAAGCCAACCACATCTTCGCCCACGGTGTCTGCATCTGCGTTTAAACAGGCGACTTTTGCTTGTGTTAATAATTCGTTAACGCCAGTGGCGGGGACAAAATGCGCGGCCTCGCTTAAGGTTTCGGGCGTGCTGCCGTTTGCGGCGCAGACTTGTGCATATTGTGCTTGCAAGCGGTCGCGCAGTTGTGCTGCTTGGTTGATTAAGGCCACGAATTGGGTAGCGTTAAAATTGACGTTGGTTAAGGTGGTGAATAAACCGTGTAAGGTAAATTCCGCCACTTCTTGATCTACTTTGCCTAAACGGTGGTGATATTGGGCAATACCTTGGATTTGGTACACTAAAATATCTTGTAAATCAGCCGTGTTCGCTGTTTTGCCACAGCTTCCTTGTTGAGTAACGCAACCTAATACATTGCCATTAATTTGGGTTTGTTCGCATTGAATACAAAACATGGGTCATCCTCCTCGACGGGAACTGTGTCGTGGTTAATTGGAGTTGAAATCGTTATGACACAGTGTAAGGATGTTGAATGGCATCGGCCTTGATCTAGATCAAGCGGGTGGGGAAAAGGGTTTTTTTGGGGGTTGCTGCTGGGTTGGGTTGCGCTGTGTTAAACTCGACTATAAATAGTTGTAGGTCGCATAAGCGCAGCGTCATGCGACATTCTCACTAAAAAGCAGTTCCCCCTGTTTCATCAAGGAAGTTTTTTAACGATGGAAAATCACTTAGTCAAATATATCGAGATTAAAAATTTTAAATGCTTTGATGACTTCAAGGCAGAGGGGTTTAAGCGGGTTAATTTGATTAGTGGTAAGAATAATGTGGGGAAAACGGCTTTGATGGAGGGAGGGTATATTAATTTATGCTCTACAGATATAGATCGTTTTGCTACGGCATTATATGCTGTAAAATTTATGAGAGAAAAATTAAGGATACTATCTAATAATATAAGCATTCCAGATCATGTTGAGAAAAACCTTACTGATTCTATAGAAACATGTAAAAATATAGCTATAAAAACAAATTTGAACTTTACTGAATATAAACTAGAGGAAAAAAACGGGCAAAA
>QKBZ01000125.1 GCA_003245895.1 Beggiatoa sp. | reverse complement strand
TAGCGTTGTTCCTGCAATTCATATTGCTTAGGTAAGGCTTTAGTAATCGCTGCTAAATCAAACGCGGTTTTAGGCATGATCATGCCAACGCTTTGCGGCATGATGGGTAAATTTTTATCCGTCTCACGTTTAAAAAAGAAAAACACGCCTTCCCAGTTGCTCAACATCTGCTGCTCTGAAAGCAAGACAAACTCTTGTTGTGGTAGCAACCAGCTTTTGCTTTTGCAATTGGCTTGAACCACGGTCACGTTGTCGGTTAACACCCCTAAACGCGCTGGTTTCACTTCATAACCCACTAAAAAATAGCCTTCTGAGTCAGTTTGTTTGGTGTCAAAACTCACTGCGTCACAACGCTGCTCAGCATCGTTGCTATATAAAGTGGCCTGCTTGTCGGTAAATTCGACACTGCGCCCTAACCACTTATCAGCCTCGGCCTCTGACATCGCTGGATAACCAACGATTTGATAACTCATGATCTGCCAACGTCCTGTTAAGGCTGGCGCTTCGGCAAAACTCAAACTGGGTAACAATGCCAACAATAAGGTGCAAGAAATCAAATGCTTCATCATTAAGCGATCCTTGTTAGAATAAAACTCACTCTTGATCGCGGTCGCTAGGCGTTACCGCAATCGGCGTTGCTTCAACACGGGGCAATCCTGCCGCTTCCCAACCATCCATGCCATCCCGATACCAGTACACACGCTGATAACCTAACTCTTCCACTGCCCGTTTGCTGGCGTTCCATGCCATCCAACAATCTAAAATGCAATAAAAAACAACTGGGTGACTTAAATCGCCTGCGGTGAGTTGCTGCAAATTATCTTGAAAATAATGCTGCATCAAATCATCTAACTGGCCATACCCCACATTGGGCAACCAAATACTGTTCGGAATGTTGTAATGCGCTTCATTTAGCAGCCATTCGCCACCAAAGTCTAACGTCTCAGGTCGAAATACAACTGCCATGACATCAATTAATAAGGGCTTCTCGGTACGCAGCAAGGCTTGTAAGGCAGGTGTATTTAAAGTTTCTGCATTGGGAACATGATCGGGTGTCAGGGCGCGGTAGCGTTCCATGCGGTACCCATTGGGTATTTCCACTGCATGCACAAGGAGAGGGCAGAAATGGAGCCATAAAGCGCAGATAAAACCAACACGAGCCAGCATGTTTACGACCTATAGACGAGCATGGTAGGACATACACACTGTGTTGTCACAGTGTGAAGTTTAGAAATCTTTGCGGTAATCTTTTTTGAATGGGTCTGACCAGTCGCGATCAGCGACATCCCAACTACGCGCCCAGTAAATAAATGGCGTGTCGAATAAGGCAATGACGAATTTAAACAAATATTTGGCGAGGCCAAGGTGAATGGCCATGTTTAATTGCACGACCCCCCACCACACGACTAGCGAGTATAAGACGGTATCTAATGCCTGTGATGCAAGCGTGGACACGTTGTTGCGCAGCCATAAGTGGCGGCCTCGGGTTTTACGTTTCATGTAGTGAAACACCCAAACATCAAAACTTTGACTAATTAAGTAAGCGAATAGGGAGCCAAAGACAAATCGAGGGGTAAAGCCAAAAATTAAATAAATGGCTTCATGTATATCGCGGGCTTTTGATGAGGGTAAAAACAACAAACTCACCGACATCATCAAGACTAGAATGATACTGGTGGCAAAGCCTAGTAATACGGCACGCTGGGCTTCATCGCGCCCATAGCGTTCGCTGAGCAAATCGGTAGCGAAATAAATACCGGAGTAGATGATCATGCCTAAGCTGGTGTGCATGCCAAAAATCATGGTTAATTTTGGCCCTTGCAGATTAGATAACATGATGCCAAGGATAACTGAAGTGTATAAGCCCGTCTTGCCAAACAAGCGATAAAGCAGCAAGGTCAGCGACAAATCTAAACTAACGGTTATAAACCACAGTAGATTTTGATGTGCATGGGCAAATTCAGTAAACCAAGGAGGTAGCAGCATAGGGGTATTAAGTATTGCTCAATCAACACAGACATAATCCGTATATCACACATCTGCCTGAAGTAATCGGGCAAGGATAAGCGGGGAGAGGTGTTTTCGATTCATCATGTCATGTGTTTCTACAATCAGTTAAATGTAAATTGCCTTTAGACTTGTGCACCTTTCAAGTCAACGCTTAACCTTGAGACGAACGTTGTTTATCGGTTAATGGCGATACTATCGTGGGTGTTGTTGTTTCTGGTTGTGTTTCTGTTGTTGAATCTGCTGTCGGGTTTGCAACAGGGGTTGTCTGTGACAATTCATCTTCCCAGTGATAACCATCATAACTAACAGGGCGTGTTTCATTCCAATCTCGTTTTGAGACATCCCAACTGCGCGCCCAGTAAATAAACGGTGTATCTAACAAGGCAATAATCACTTTAAACAAATATTTTGCTAATGATAACTTAATTGCCATTTCAATGCCTACAATCGGTGCCCACACGATAAAGGCATAAAGCAAAGTATCAATGGCTTGAGAAACAATGGTTGAAACGTTATTACGCAGCCATAAGTGGCGGCCTTTTGTTTTCCGCTTTAAGTAATGGAAAATCCAAACGTCAAAGCTTTGACTGGTTAAGTAAACGAATAAAGAGCCAAAGACAAACAAGGGCGTAAAATCGAATAATGTCATAATGGCATTATGGATTTCTTCCGCAAAAGGTTTAGAGGGAAGAAATAATAAGCTCAATGACATCATTAAGACCATGATCACACTGGTGGCAAAGCCTAACACAACAGCCCGTGTGCCTTCCCGCTTGCCATACCGCTCACTTAATAAGTCAGTCGCAAAGTAAATCCCAGAATATAAAATCAAACCCAAACTGGTTTCTAACCCAAAAATAATGGTGAGTTTAGGGCCTTGCAGATTACTGAGCATGATATTGAGGATGACGATGGAATACAGCCCCATTTTGCCGAAAACTCTATACATAAATAGAGTAATCATCAAATCGATGGCGACTGTTAGCATCCACAGCATATCTTGATAAGCTGCAAAAAATTCTATAAGTGATTCTGGGATCATGTGCTAATCCATCAGTCTGTTATACGGTAAGAATATACTTGATACCCTACTATGCAATTATTGAACCCAAATAATTAATATAGAATTTAGGGGAACCTAAATGACTTTCACAACGCTGTAATGCCACGGTCTTTTGCACGGTATACAGACACTTAACGGATTACACATTAAATAACAACGCTAAACACATCGCTGCATACACGCGCATAACATCTGCAAATCGTGACACCGTGTTGTATCTGTCTAGGGTGTAAGCATACTGGCAGGCTGTCTTAAGCACTGCATAAGACCGTGTTGTGATCTGATTGCATTTTTAAGACAGTGCTGTTCGGTGTTTTAACCGATAGCACCAGAATGGCTTCAATTTATTGTGCTAGTTGCTGTGGTGGTTTAGCAAGTCCGCTAATTTTTTAGTGTTGTGATAATGACAAGGTAGACTAGCTTACAGACAAGCGAATCGCATTGAGTCAGTCTGGCTAATAATGGCTATTGACTGGCGATGAAAAAACGACAAGTTGTAAGTCAGTATTCTGCCCTATGAGTAGCCTAAAAACACTTAACATTAATACACAGTGTTTAAAACATCGTCCATCTTAACCGTGTGTTAATGCCTATTAACCGGTAAATATTGGTTAAGCAAATCATTCAGTGCGCCTTATCATAGTTCACAGCTTAACTGAATTTAAGCGTAATGATAAGCACTGCGTATCGAATTCCAGTCTTTTTCTGAGTGGAATAAACGCATTAAAACATGCAACACAATGATTATCTAATCTTTTTTGACTTGTGCTAACACGTGTTTCATCACAATACTGCATGATGCAGCGCTGTTTTATACTGAAAAAAGCAGCAACTCGCAAGCAGATTGCAGCAAATTTGAGATCAGTATTATGACCACAGCAAATTATGGCCCGTCTCCTTTAACCTGTTTTCCATTACCACATCATCAACGTTTGTGTTTTTTAAAACCGTTTATTCAACACCCACAGATTGAAGTCGGCGACTACACTTATTATGACGATGTAGAAAACCCCAAGCATTTTATCAAAAATGTGTTATACCTATTTGACTTTATTGGGGATAGATTAATTATAGGTAAGTTTTGCGCGATTGCGTCTGGTGTGCAATTTATTATGAATGGCGGTAATCATCAAACGGATGGTTTTAGCACTTATCCCTTTGCGATTTTTGGTCAGGGTTGGGAGCACACCATGCCCAGTCAGTGGCCTTATAAGGGCGATACGGTGATTGGTAATGATGTTTGGATCGGTTATCGTGCCACTATTCTCTCCGGTGTGACCATAGGAGATGGTGCTATTATTGGTGCCCATGCCGTTGTGACTCAAGATGTGCCACCGTATAGCGTGGTGGGGGGAAACCCTGCTAGCGTATTAAAAAAACGCTTTGATGAGACAACGATTGCCCAGTTATTACGTTTACGTTGGTGGGATTGGGATATTGAGACTTTAACCCGACACCTACCTTTGATTTGTGGACATGATTTGGAGGCGTTACTGCATGCCGTGAATGCGGATGTTGCTACGACTTCAGCTAAAAGTGATTAAGAGGATTTGAGATGAAAAAACCATTATTGCTTGCTCTTTGTTTAATGATGCCGTTATCTGCACTGGCCGCCGATGATATTTATTTAGAAGGTGTCAGCGTGTTAGGGGTGAAAAAAACTGCACACGTGGTCATTAATGATGTGAAATTAATGGTGAAAGAGCAAGATTATGTAGGCGAGTGGGAAGTAGTGAAAATCACTGACCAGCTTGTCACACTGCGCAATGACGCAGGTGAAGTCTCCACCTTAGCTTTGCATAGCCGTCTCAGCCCTGTAGCAGAACCTGCACCCGCAGAGACAGCACCGGCAGCCGAAAAAACAGATGATGAAGCCTTTAAAGAAGTCACTGATATTAGCGACGAAACCGTGCCAGAAGGTTATCGCAAAGTGCGTACGCCGTTTGGTGAATTGTTAGTGCGCAAAAAAGAAGCTTTAGGCGAAGCGGAGCCACCAATGCCTGCTGTAAAATCGAGCAATTTCTTCGATTTTAGCAAACGGGCAGAACAGCAAGCACAGTCTGGTAATGCTGCACCCGCCGCTATGCCTCCGGCTAATTTGCCAAGTTTATTCCGACCTAAAGCAGCACAAGAAAATACGCAAAAAGCTACGGAGAGTACTGCACCGGCAGCGACGGAGTAAGTTATTGGCGGCTTTACAGCCTTTAAAAACAAGTAGGGCGGATAAGGCGTAAGCCGTCATCCGCCGTAAGTCGCTTGGTTCAAGCTACCTGAGTTAGACAAAATATTTGTTTTAAAAACAATTGGTTTCTCGTTCCCACGCGCTTTGCGTGGGAATGCAGTCACGACGCGCTGCGTCGCGGGTTTGTTCCAAGATTGAGCTAAATTCGTCGTTTAGTTCACTCGTGACGTAGCACGTCACGACTGCATTCCCAAATGGCGAGGCTGTAAAAGAACTGGCAAAAACGTCCATTTTTCGCTTGTAAGTCATTGATTCTTCGTTGTCAAACAGTGCAAAAATGGAGTTCTTTTACAGCCTCGGCATTTGGGAACGAGAAGCATAATTCTGTTTTTAACGATAATTTTCGTCGAACTTAGGTAAGCTGCAACCGCGTCATGTCGGATGACGGCTGTCGCCTTATCCGCCCTACAAAATCGCTTAACTTAATGGCAATGACACGCTGTGTGGAAATCACGACGCACAGCGTCGCGGTTTTGTTTCAAGATAAAGCTAAACGCACCTTTCAAGACCGAAACAACCGCGCATACTGCGTTTCATGCCACGCACTGGCAAACGCCAGCGCAGGCGTGTTAGCCCCAATCTCATCATCCGTTAAACTCAACGCCTGCTCAACATAACAGGGCAACCGTGGCAAACACTGTAGCAAAATAGTTTGCCCCTCACTTTGCCCTAACGGCACTAACTTCACCGCCGCTGCCACCTGATTTTCTAACCAGCTCCACGTATAGCCTTGCAAACAGCTATTCAGCGGGATTTGCCAATGCACGGAGGCTAAGGCAAATAAACTGGCGTAACAAATGGGCGGCGAACGCTGATACCACTCAGCCGCCTCAGGCACGGCTAATTCCCGCAGCAAACGGGCAAAGGTGCGCCCTAATGCAATTTCTTCAGCGCGTAACTCTTGTGTCTCTCGGCAAGCATATAAATAGCGATTCCAGTATTCGACGGCTGTTACGTCTTGCTGCTGAAATGCTGTATATAAACGCTGTAACACGGGCAAATCCACTTGCCCGACATGATGTTGCAATAAGCCATTAATCCACGTCGCGGCCTGTTGTGCATTGCGTATCCAGCCCTGTTGCACGGCGGTTTCCAAGCCTTGCGAATAGGCAAACATGCCCACCGGCAGGCTAGGACTGACAAGGTGTAATAAATGCAATAAAGCGTGATCAGTGGGCATGTTGCTGGCTGTGGCTATGATAGGCGCCGCTTTCTGGCTCAAATGGCGCGGTTTCTTCATGTATCGTTAAGCCTAAACCTTCCAACATATGCGCTAATACATGATCCGGCAGAAAGCGCAACCAAGCATCACCCACTTGTACAGGCACATGGCGATTGCCAAGGTGATAACAGGCACGCGCAAGTAGCAATAAATCCTCCGTGCTGGCGACAGATACGGTCTCTAATGCGGCTTCTACTTGTACCACTGTGCCATCAACAGCACGTAATAAATCGCCTTGGCGTAAAATCGTGCCACGCGGCAATGACAATAAAACATCCGTGCCATCATCTAAATGCGTGCGTAAACGGCTTTTTTGTCGGTATTCAAAACTTAAGATTAAATGCAACGCAGGCGTTGAAGGTGTTTCAGTGAGTAATTCATTAATAATGAGCATACACTTGTAGAAAAGAGGTTAAAAAGTTAAATCAAACTAGCGTGTTATGTGAGTTTAGCAAAACTGTATCACAATTTAAGCAGGCGAATATAAAGGCATTTCAATAATAAAGGTAGAACCTTCACCTAATTCGCTTTCACACCAGACTTTACCTTGCATGGTTTCCACCAATTTCTTCACGATATAAAGCCCTAAGCCTGTTGAAGATTCGCCAGCGGTAGGTCTGGGTTTTAGGCGGGTGAACTTATTAAATAAACGCGCTTGATCATCTGCGCTTAACCCCGGCCCTTCATCTTGAATTGCACAGCGAATGGCATTGTCTTCTGTAGTGTGTAAACGCACGGTGACAAAAGTGCCTGTTTGCGAATATTTAATGGCATTAGAAATTAAGTTATCTAAAATCTGCCGCAACGTGCCCTCATGCGCCAAAATGCGATCTTGCAAATTAGGCATTGCTTGCAAGTGCAGAGAAATCTCTTTTTTAGCCGCTCTAGGGTGGTAACTTTGCACCGCTTGATCCACTAAGTCTAGTAACGAGAGAGGGCTGAGTTTTACTTGCATTTGTCCTGATTCAATAGCATTGACATCTAACAAAACTTTAATCAACTCAAACATACGTTCTGAACTGACTTGAATCAGATTTAAGTAATCTAATTGTTTGGCTTTTGGCATATTATCAATGCCATTTGCAATCATGCTGGCCAAGGTTTGAATCGATGACAATGGATTTTTTAAATCATGTGCCGCAATCCCTAAAAACTCATCTTTTTCTAAGTTTAATGACTTTAACTGTTCATTTTGCGCTTGCAAGGTTTTCTGTAAGTTTCTTAAGGTTAAATGTGTATTAACCCGTGCTAACACTTCTTCACTGTAAAAAGGTTTCGTCACGTAATCGACAGCACCCAATTCAAAGCCTTTCACTTTGTCCTGCATGTCCGCTAATGCCGTCATAAAAATAATCGGAATATCGCGGGTTTTTTCAGAGGCTTTTAATCGGCGACAGGTCTCAAAACCATTAATACCCGGCATCATAATATCTAATAAAATGAGGTCAGGTGAATTCATTTGCGTAATTTGTAAAGCACTTTCGCCATCCTCAGCAATTAACACTTCAAAACCATGCTCATTTAATAAATCGAACATAATGCGGACATTAGCCACCACATCATCAACGATCAAAATGGTGCCCAATTGTTCAGCTTGCATGTGTTTTTTCCTCTTGCCAGTGATGAAGTAACTGTTTTAATTTTTTCATTTCAAGTGCTTGAGATAATTTCAGAATTTGATCTAAAACAGGTTGTAATTCTGGCCATTCATTGTATAACTGTTCTACAGTACTAATAATGGTTTTGACTTTACCTGTCTCGGCTAATTGTAATAAGTTTTGTAAAATTTCGGGCGGTAATTGTAACGCTTTTTGCGTCAGTTCGCTGGTTTTCGCATCCATGTCTGGATTGACGTGTACTGAAGGCAGCGGTACGGTACCGTCAATGTTGGCATTAGCAATTACTTGCAAAGGCAGTTTAAACCAAAACCGACTACCTTGATTGAGCTGACTTTCGACTTGCAATTGACCACCCATCATGCCCACTAAGCGTTGACTAATCGGTAAACCTAAACCTGTACCTTCAGTATGGTGTTCACTATTGCCGACTTGTTGGAAAGGTAAAAAGATTTTGTCCAGTTCTTCACTTGCAATACCAATTCCAGTATCAAGCACTTCAAAGGTTGTATAAGGTGCTTGATAACAGACAGATAATATAACACCACCCTGCGTTGTGAATTTAATGGCATTACTTAATAGATTTAATAATACTTGTCGTAAACGCTTTTCATCTGCCTGCACCACCGCAGGTAAAAAAGGCAAATATTCACCATCGTTATTATAACTGCCCGTTTCAATATGAAAGCCAATATTTTGCTGAATAGCACGCATTTTAAAAAGCTCACTAATATCATTAATAAAGTTTGGCAATTGAAAATCAGTTGGATGTAGTTCTAATTTTTCTGCTTCGATTTTGGAAAAATCTAAAATATCATTAATTAAGGTTAACAAGTGTTCACCACTGCGATGAATTACCCGTACCCCTTCTTGTTGATGCTCGGTTAAATTTTGGTCTTTTAAAAAGAATTGTGTATAGCCTAAAATGCCATTTAATGGTGTGCGCAATTCATGGCTCATATGTGCTAAAAACACACTCTTAGCGCGATCTGCATGTTCTGCCCGTTGGCGAGCCTGTTCTGCTTGTTCTATTGCTTGTTGTAAAATCAGTTCATTGCGTTTGCGTTCGGTAATATCAGTTAAAGTACCAATAATGCCACCTGATTCACCGTCTGCTAACAAAAACACCGCTTTATTGAAAATGACATTGCGGCGCGAGCCATCCGCGTGCGTCATCTCCGCTTCATAGTGTTGCCGTCCTTGTTGTAATAATAATTTTTGATCCGCTTGTGAAAACACATTGGCATCTGATTCCGTCCAAATTTCATTAACCGTATGATGTTTTAATTGTTCCACTGAGAAACCCGTAAATGCGGTAAATGCGCTATTACAGCCTAAGTAACGGCCTTGAATGTCTTTGTAAAAAACAGGAATAGGGATAGTTTGCACCAAGGTTTCAGAAAAATGTAAGCTGCTGGCTAGTTTATTCTCAGCATGTTTACGTTTATCAATATCGATGACAATGCTTAATAAGGCAATAAACTCATTATCGCTATATAACGGTGTTAACCAGAGATAACCCCAAAAAGTTGATTTATCTTTTCTTAAATAGCGTTTTTCTAAATAGCGCGTTTGCCGATTAATAAAGGCGGCATGAAAACAGTCATGCGTGAGTAATTGATCGGATTCATGGGTAATATTTTGCTCACGTAATTGTAGTAATTGTTCTGTGCTATAGCCTAATAATTCTGCTAATTTAGCATTGACTTGCAAGTAATGACCGCATTCATCGAGTAGTGCAATACCTACTGCCGCATTTTCAAAAATAGTTTTAAAACGTTGCTCACTGTCGCGTAACGCTTGTTCTGCCTGTTTATTACGAGTAATGTCGCGTTGCACAGCCACCCAATGCGTGTACCAACCTTGTTCATTGGCAATCGGTACAATTTGCAAATCGGCCCAATAAGCCGTGCCATCACGCCGATAATTCATCAACTCTACCCGCACTGCCTGCCATTGGCTTAAGGCATGACGAATTTTTTCTAATGGTTCGCGGGCAGTATCAGCACCTTGTAAAATACGCGGCGTTTTACCCAAAACATAATCCAATGGATAACCGGTATTTTTGGTAAAGGCAGGATTCACATACACAATGCGAGGGCCGGGTAAATCAATTGGCTCTGCTTCTGTGATAATAATGACATCGTTAGCGTTAATAATCGCTAACTCCATTAAGCGCAAACGCTCGCTGGTGAGATGATGCTCTAACACTTTCTGTTGCAATTGATCATTCACTGTTTGCAACTCACTCATGCGTTGCTTAACCAGTTCTTCTAAATGTTCTTGATAATCTTGCAGTTGTTCATAGGCATTGAGTAATTCTTGAGTACGCAGACCCACACGTTCTTCTAAAGAATGATTTAATTCTAATTGGGCCTCGTATAAACGTACATTATCTGCTGCTAACGAAGTTAAATAAGCTAAGCGTGTTAATAAGGTTT
>QKBZ01000072.1 GCA_003245895.1 Beggiatoa sp. | reverse complement strand
CACCTCCCTCACTTTATTCCTTAACTTAATTATGGCTAAAAAAGCAAAAACACATTATGTCTGTAAGTCTTGTGGTAGCGCACAATCCAAATGGATGGGGCAATGTCCCGATTGTCAGGCGTGGAATACTTTAGAAGAAACCCGTATTGAAACCGTTAGCAGTGAGAATCCGCGTTTTAGTGGTTATGCAGGTGCACATACCAATCAGATTTATGTGTTAGACAGTGTTAAAGCAGAGGAGGCTAGTCGCTTAAAAAGTGGATTAAGTGAGTTGGATCGCGTATTGGGCGGGGGGCTGGTCAATGGTTCAATCGTGTTAATTGGTGGTGATCCGGGTATTGGTAAATCAACATTGCTATTGCAAACCTTAGCCACTTTTAGCCAACACACTGCGCAAGCACCTCTATATGTCACGGGGGAAGAATCACCGCAACAAGTCAGCTTGCGTGCCCAGCGTTTGGGGCTAGATGTCTCTAAAGTAAAATTGCTTACAGAAACCAGTATCGAGCGCATTTTACAACTGGCACAGCAAGAACAGCCGCAGGTGATGGTGATTGACTCGATTCAGACTATTTATACTGAGTTACTGCAATCCGCGCCGGGTTCTGTAGCGCAAGTGCGCGAAACAGCAGCACAGCTTGTGCGTTTCGCCAAGCAAACGGACACCGCCGTGTTTTTGGTGGGTCATGTGACTAAAGAAGGCGCGTTAGCAGGGCCTAGAGTGTTAGAACACATGGTTGATACGGTGTTGTATTTTGAAGGTGACAATGACAGTCGGTTCCGTGTGATTCGGGCGATTAAAAACCGCTTTGGTGCAGTCAATGAGTTAGGCATTTTTGCTATGACAGAACGCGGATTGCGCGAAGTCAGCAACCCTTCAGCGATTTTTCTATCTCGGCACGAAGAAGAAGTTGCAGGCAGTGTGATCATGGTCACCCGCGAAGGCAGCCGCCCTATGTTGGTTGAAGTGCAAGCTTTAGTGGACGAATCCCATATGCCTAACCCGCGCCGCATTACGGTGGGTTTAGATCAAAACCGTTTAGCCATGTTATTAGCGGTATTAAGTCGGCATGGTGGGGTGGTGACTTATGATCAAGATGTGTTTGTGAATGTAGTGGGAGGGGTTAAAGTCACAGAAACCGCAGCGGATTTAGCAGTATTGTTGGCTGTGTTGTCCAGTTTGCGCAATGCACCGCTGGCAAAAGATTTAATTGTATTTGGTGAAATTGGCTTAGCGGGTGAGATTCGTCCAGTACCTAATGGCACTGAGCGTTTACGCGAAGCAGCAAAACATGGTTTTAAACGTGCAATTGTGCCGAAAGGTAATGTGCCGCGTGAACCGTTGCCTGATATGCAGATTACGCCGATTGTGCGGTTAGTAGATGCGTTGCATGCAGCGGAGTAGCGCGTTTCTCGTTTCCATCATCTATGAATGTGTAGGTCGGATAAGGCGTTAGCCGCCATCCGACATGGCTAGGATAGATACATGCGCTAGTTTCAGACTGATTTCTAGCTTTCGCGGCGGATGACGGCTGTCGCCTTATCCGCCCTACCTGCTGTATACATCAAAGCTCTACCATCTCACTCACATGCACCAGCCTCAAATTTTGCTGAATTAACAATAATAAATCTTTCAAATGCACTGGTTTAGTCACATAAGCATCTACGCCCGCCTGCAAGCATTTTTCTTCATCCCCCTGCATGGCTAAAGCGGTAAAGGCAATAATTGGTATATGTGCAATGTCAGGAGTTGCGCGGATTTTACGAGTGGCGGTAAAACCATCCATCACCGGCATTTGAATATCCATTAAGATTAAATCAGGTTGTATTTGCTGTGCGCGCTCATAGCCTTCTTGCCCATTGATGGCGATGGACACTTGATAACCGTGTAACTGCAAATACGCTTCTAAATGTTCTAAATTGCGTACATCATCTTCCACAATCAAAATGTGTGCATCTTGTGCTTCAATTAGTTGCGGCGCGGTTAATTCATAACTAGGTACTACTGTTAAAGTATCTGGCTCCAACTCTGCCTGCCACGGCAAAATAATGCTAAAGCAACTGCCACGCGATAATTCACTTTCTACCGCCACACTGCCATTGTGCAACTCGGTTAAACGTTGTACTAAAGCTAATCCCAAACCCGTGCCGCTGTAATGCCGAGATAACTTGCTTTCTAACTGCACAAACGGTTGAAACAACTTGCCAAAATCTTCCTTAGCAATGCCAATGCCGGTATCCTCGACTTTAAATTGAATCGTATTTTTTTCTTGATGCGTTTCAACACTAATGCATACGATACCTTTTTCATGGGTAAATTTAATCGCATTGCTCAATAAATTAACTAAAATTTGTTTTAAGCGCGTGCTATCACCATAAACAAAAACATCGCTTTCTGGCTTTTGAAATTGTAATTGTATTTTTTTATCTAATGCTAATTGCTTAACCAGCCTGACTACCGCCTCGCATAAATCTAAAACTTTTATTTTGTCATGATTTAATTTTAAACAACCCGCTTCTATTTTAGATACATCTAAAATATCGTTAATTAAAGATAGTAAATGTTGTGCGCTTTCACGGATAATGCTTAAAGAACGTAGCTGTTTAGCATTCACTTCCCCATAAATGCCTTCAACTAATGCTTCTTCAGTGGTGAGAATAGCATTGAGTGGGGTGCGCAGTTCATGACTCATACTGGCTAAAAACTCATCGCGTATCCGCAATGCTTGCGCCAGTTCTGCGTTAGCACGTTGTAAATCTGAAGTCCGTTGTTCGATGCGCTGGCTTAATAAATTACGTTCCTCACG
>QKBZ01000129.1 GCA_003245895.1 Beggiatoa sp. | reverse complement strand
CGGTTATGGAACGGTTTTTTAGAAATCTAAAAACGGAACGTCTTAACCATCTACATTTCCTTAATCAGACCGCTGTCCATGATTGTGTTCAACGCTATATCTGGTTTTACAACTACCGCAGATTACATTCTGCCATCGATTATATGACTCCACATCAGAAAAACTTATCTTTTCTAAATGTGGCTTAGATTTTCTACAAAAAAACTTGACCATTACAGGTGGTAGAGCGAACCTTTGCATGGCTAAGTCCGTTTCGGCGGTTGGCTAAAGATTTTGAAATATTAACAGCTACTTCTGAAAACATGATACGGATTGCTATGCTGAAAATATCCCTTGCTAAGTGCCTATAAGTTTTTACCAGACAGCTTCTGAGAATTGCTGAAAGTACAGTGAGGTTTGCAGCATTCAGCTAGCCTTGTGTTAGAATGAGCCGCTTACTATGGATAAAAGCTTCTATTTCTCTCAACTTAACGGATTTTTAAACGCTGTATGACCGTCAAAACTCGTTTTGCCCCCAGTCCCACCGGTTTTATGCACTTAGGTAATGCACGCACCGCGTTGTTTAACGCGCTGTTTGCGCAGCAGCACCAAGGCAGTTTTTTATTGCGCATTGAAGACACTGACCAAGAGCGCAGTACCGATGAATTCACCCAGCAGTTAATGCGTGATTTACGTTGGTTAGGCTTGCAATGGCAAGAAGGGCCAGAGTGCGAAGGGGAACACGCGCCATATTATCAGTCACAGCGCGGCAGTGTTTATGATGAGTTTTATCAGCGTTTAATTGATGCCGGTCACGCTTATCCGTGTTTCTGTTCTCCTGCGGAATTGTCCTTATCGCGCAAATTGCAGCGCGCTTCAGGCCAAGCTCCACGTTATGCAGGCACTTGCGCCCATTTAAGCCCTGAAGAAGTCGCCACTAAACGGGAACAAGGTTTAGAACCAACTTTACGTTTCCGCGTGCCTAGAGGGGAAAAAATCGAATTTAATGATGTGGTGCGTGGTGCGCAAAGCTTTGTCAGCGATGATATTGGCGATTTCATTATTCGTCGCGCTGACGGCACACCTGCATTCTTCTTCTGTAATGCGATTGACGATGCCTTAATGGGTGTGACCCATGCGTTTCGCGGTGAGGATCACATCACCAACACGCCACGTCAAATCATGTTGTTAAAAGCATTGGGCTTGCCGATTCCTGAATATGGTCACTTTTCGCTGATTTTAGGCCACGATGGCAGCCCCTTATCAAAACGTAACGGCAGCATGAGCGTGATGGAATTGCGTGATAGTGGTTGGTTAGCCGAAGCGGTGGATAATTATCTGGCGCGTTTAGGCCATACTTATACCAACGATGACTACATGCCGTTGATGACTTTAGCAGAACAGTTCAGCACTCAGCGTTTAGGCCGTGCGCCATCTCGTTTTGACCCACAGCAAATGCGCCATTGGCAGCAATCGGCATTAGCACAAAATAGCGATGAGCAAGTGTGGGCATGGTTAGACAGTGAAACACATGCCAAAGTGCCTGCGGAATTGCAAAGCATGTTTATTAGCACAGTGCGCCCTAATGTGATGTTCCCTGCTGAGGCAGGCGAATGGGCGGATATGTTATTTGGTGCTGAATTAACGGTCAGTGATGAGGCCCGTGAAGTGCTTAGCACAACAGAAGCCAGTTTCTTTAATCATGCCTTAACTGCATTGGCCAATAGCCAAGGTGATTACAAAGCCTTAGTGGATGAGTTAAAGCAAACAACCGGCTTAAAAGGTAAGAAATTGTTTATGCCATTGCGTGCTGCGTTAACTGGCGTGACGCATGGCCCAGAAATGGCGAATTTGTTGCCGTTGATGGGATTGGCGAAGGCTGAACAGCGTTTGCAGGCGGCTGTGCAGTTGGCGCAGGCGTAGAAATTTCCGCAGAAGCATTTTAGGTCGAGTAGCCCCAAGGAATTTCCCCTTGAGACTCTCACAGAACCGAACGTGAAGCTCTCACTTCATTCAGCTCTTCTCATTCAACCATGATTTATCCGAGCGCAAACCAACTTGGATAATGATGGCGGAAAGCAGCAACTCTCCGCGCTGCCTGAGCATAGGTTTTCAATGTTTTGTACTTTCGCTTAGCCCATCGGGTAAGCTTTTGGACAAAATGGAAGAGTACTCTATCAATGGAGTACCTTCCAAACTTGCCAAAATAAGTTCTCCAGCCCCTAAGCTTAGCTAGACTAAACTTGAGAATAACCCCAATGTTACATCGGTTCCATGCTCGCCATTTCCAAGCATTAATGTCTGCTCTAATACTCTTAAGTAACAAGATTTAATTAATTGACATTTTGAAGCGGTAAAAATACAGTAATATCAAAGCTGTAAGTTTTGCGTAAAATTGTCCAATTACTTATAACCTTCTTCCTCCATCAACTTGGCATATTCCAGCTTCTGCTCCGCTGTGTATGTCTGGCGAGGTTTACGATTTGTCTGATTCATCTAATTTCTCCTAAATTACCAACTTTTGTTGGCTATCGTTCTCTTCAAGATTATTAGACCATTACAGTATTGCCCATTAATATTCTCAAAAAATACCATTTTTAGGTATTTCTTGAGAATTTTGATGGAGTTCTTTTACAGCCTCAAAGCGTGTGAAAACGAGAAAAAATAGCTAACGCGCCACCGTCTGCGGAAACAGCAAGTCAACAAATCGCTCTACCAATGGCTGCGGCTCATGATTCGCTAACCCCGGTCGCTCGTTGGCTTCAATAATCACATATTCCTCGCCTTTTAAGTCCGGCACTAGAAAATCAAAACCGACCACGGGAATAT
>QKBZ01000322.1 GCA_003245895.1 Beggiatoa sp. | reverse complement strand
GCATCAATTAATCGTATTAGATGAGAATGCGCAAGCCATTGCACAAGTGCGCAAGGATTTACAAGGCAATATTTCAACCACCATCCATCGTGCTAAAAAAGCGGCTGGCCAAGATGACGGCACACTTAACACGCCTTTTCAGCAATTAGCACAGTATACCGATTTTAAAGCGCATACTCTCGTACAAACGGCAACGAAACAGCGTAAAACCATTGCCGCAACCGAAGCCGTGGAAACTGAGGCAGGTACTTTATTAACCTTAACGGCGGTTAGCCCGATTTTTAAGCGCACACTGAAGCGAGAAATTGCGGGTTATGTGTTAGTGCGTTATTTACTGAATCAAAACCCTGACATTATCCGCGAAATGCAACGTTTGTTTGGTGGTACAGCAGTCATTTATCACGCAGGACAGGCAGTCACATGGCAACAAAGTGCTGAAACACAGCCACCGAGTATCACCGCTGATTTATACCAAACCTTAATACAATCATCCAGTTTAAGCCATGAGAGCATTGATATTCGCGAAGGTGGTTATTTAGCACAATACCGCAGTTTACGGGGTTTAGACTTAAAACCCTTAGCGGTGTTAGGCATTCGCATTCCGGCAGATCGCTATGTAGAGACCACCGAGCAAGCGATTCAAACCTTATTAGGCATTATGTTTTTATGTATTTTAGGGGCATTTATCATTGCTTATTTTCTTGCCAGTAGTTTATTAGTACCTATTGATCGTTTAATGAAAGGGGTTCATTTATTAGAAAGCGGTGATTTATCACAAAAAATTCAAGTTAAAACCCGTGATGAATTAGGTATATTAGCGACTGCTTTTAATACCATGACTCAGCAGTTAAACGAATTTTTTAATGTGTTTCGCAACACTATCGATATTTTAACCCGTGCGGCGACGGCATTAACGGCAGAAAAAGACTTAAACCGCTTATTAGAGTTGATTGTGTCCGAAGTGTGCATGGTGTGTCATGCCGACGGAGGCACTTTATATACCTTGGAAAATGAGCAATTAACGCTGAAAATTTTGCAAAATAGCTCACTGAATTTACAACAAGGCGGCACTTCAGGGGAAAGTGTAAAATTCACGCCGGTACGTTTAATGGCGCAAGATAATGGCAAATATCGGATGTCAGTGTATGCCGCAAAGTATAAAAAACTGATTTATGTGACAGATGTTGATAATAATCAAGAGTTTGATTTCGCTGCAACACATGCTTATGACCAAGCCTTAAATTATAAGACACACGCCATTTTAGTGTTGCCGCTATTAGACCGCATGAATCACACTGTCGGCGTGTTGCAATTAGTCAATCCATTAGACGAGAAAACACAGCAACCGATTGAATTTAGCAAAACCCAAATGGCGGTTTTGCATTCCCTAGCCAGTCAAGCTGCTGTAGCAATAGAAAGCGCACGCAATTATCAAAAAATCGCGCAGAAAAACACCAGTTTTCGCCGCTTTATGCCGACTGAGTTTCTCAGCCGTTTAGGACATGCTGAGGTTGAAGAAATCGATTTAGGTGACTCGTCGCAAGAGCATATGGCAGTGTTATTCTCCGATATTCGTTCCTTCACCACATTATCAGAAAGCCTACGCCCCTCTGATAATTTCACCTTTTTAAATGACTACTTACGTGCTATTGGCCCCAATATCACAGCACACGCCGGTTTTATCGATAAGTATATCGGCGATGCCATCATGGCTTTATTCCCAGGTGATCATATTAGTGAAGCAGATGATGCGGTGGCAGCAGCAATTGGTATGCAACGCAGTTTAGCCCGTTTCAATCAGCATCGAGAGCAAAGTAACTTGCCGCCGCTGAGTATCGGTATCGGCATTCATGCAGGGCCGTTGATTTTAGGCACAATCGGCTTTGAAACGCGGATTGAAACCACGGTGATTGGCGACACAGTGAACTTAGCCTCACGGATAGAAGGTTTAACCAAACAATATGGTATTACCTTAGGCATTACCTCAACCACTTTAGAGAAAGTGCATCAAAAAGAGCATTTATTAGTGCGTGAGTTAGACACAGTGCAAGTGAAGGGCAAACAGCAGCCAATTACCGTTTATGAGATTTTTAACGCTGATCCTGAAGCCTTGCGCGAGATCAAACAGCAACACCTTGAAGACCATCACTCTGCATTGCATTTATACCGCAATCGCGAATGGCGCGAGGCGTTAGGTTTATTTCAAAAAATCGCACAGGATTTACCGGAAGATCGAACACTTAAGCGTTACTTGCAACGCTGCCGTCATTTTATGTTGTCGCCACCGGATGAAAATTGGCAGGGCATTACGCGGTTGGATGAGAAGTGAAATATTTAGGCGTTACGTGTTGATGATAAGAATGGTTGTAGGTCGTATAAGCGTAGCGTCATACGACATATCGGCGGATGACGGCTAACGCCTTATCCGCCCTACGAATGGCATGACGTTTAGCGGGTTGCTAAACGTCAACATCCATTATTCTGCTTCTTCCATCCACATCATTTGAATAGCTTCTAAAATCTTTTCGCCTGAATGTTGCGGATCATCGTCAAACTCATCAAGCTGGCAAATCCACTGATGCAAATCGGGGAAGTTGACATATTGCGGGTCAACATCGGGATAACGCTCAGCCAGTTCAATTGCAATTTCTCGGCTATCCGTCCATTTTAAGCCCATGATTTGCTCCTCCTTTAATGTTCTTCTTTCGCGTGGTTGATGGTATAACGCGGAATTTCGATCACTAAATCTTCATCCGCGACCAAGGCTTGACAGCTTAAACGGGATTCAGGCTCTAAGCCCCATGCTTTGTCGAGCATGTCTTCTTCGTCTTCGGTGGCATCGTCTAACGACTCAAAGCCTTCTCGAATTACCACATGACAAGTAGTGCAAGCACAGGACAACTCACAGGCATGCTCTAATTCAATGCCGTTATCCAACGCGGCGCGACAAATACTAACACCCGCAGGCACTTCGATAATCATACCTTCTGGGCAAATGTCGTCATTAGGCAAAAAAGTGAGTTTAGGCATGTTCCGAATCCTCCATAAATTCGTTTACACCGCGTCCTGCCATTGCCTTACGAATGGCACTGTCCATGCGGCGAGATGCAAAGTCACGAGTGACAATATCAAGTTGTTCAATCGCTTGGCGAATGGTTTGGGTGTCCGTACCTTGCGCCACGCTGTTTAAATGCAGTAAAGCGGCTTCGATGTTCACCACTTCTGCCTCAGTTAATAAATTGCCGTCTGCTTGGATAGCCGCTTTTAGGGCATCCATTACCCGATCCGCTTCCACTTGCTGCTCGCGTAACATACGGGTTTGTGCATCTTCACCGGCATGGGCGTTGGCTTCTAATAACATGCGTTCGATGTCACTATCGCTTAAGCCATAAGACGGTTTAACACTGATTTCGCTGCGCACGCCTGTGGTCTGTTCCTCGGCGGAGACGTTTAGCAAACCATCAGCATCGACTTGGAACGTGACACGGATGCGGGCGGCACCGGCAACCATTGGCGGAATACCGCGCAATTCAAAACGGGCTAAGGATCGGCAATCACTGACTAAATCGCGTTCGCCTTGCACCACATGCAAAGCCATAGCGGTTTGACCGTCTTTAAAAGTGGTGAAATCTTGAGCGCGACCGGTGGGGATCGTGGTGTTACGCGGCACAATTTTTTCCACTAAGCTGCCCATTGTTTCGATGCCCAAAGACAAGGGGATGACATCTAGCAATAACATTTCTTCATCTGGCTTGTTACCTGCCAGCAGGTCGGCCTGAATCGCCGCGCCAATCGCCACCACTTTATCAGGATCGATGTCAACGTGTGGTTCACAGCCGAAAAAGTCGCGCACTTTGTCCCGCACTCTCGGCATACGGGTCGAGCCGCCGACCATGACCACTTCTTTAATATCTGCGGTGGTTAAATTGGCATCGCGTAAGGCGCGGCGACAAGGTAATAAGGTTTTTTGAATCAGTGGATCGACTAATTCATGTAACTGCGCCCGTGACAATTCGCCTTGCCAGTGTTTGCCATCGCCTAACGGTACGGCAATCGACACGCAGTCTTCTAAAGTCAGCGTTTCTTTAGCCGTGCGGGCAATGCTTTGAATTTGACGGCTTAATTGTCGGCTTGCAGTGTCAGCGATATTGGCTTGCTGCATAATCCAAAGGCTGATGGCGCGATCAAGGTCGTCACCGCCTAAAGCAGAATCACCCGCTGTCGCCATCACTTCAAACACACCACGTTGCAAGCGCAAGATGGAAATGTCGAACGTGCCACCACCTAAGTCATAAATGGCATAAATGCCTTCTGCGTTTTTGTCTAAACCGTAGGCAACAGCGGCGGCAGTGGGTTCATTAAGCAAGCGCAATACTTTGAGACCGGCTAAGGTCGCGGCATCTTTAGTGGCTTGGCGTTGTGCGTCGTCAAAGTAAGCAGGCACGGTAATCACTACGCCGGTTAATTCACCGCCTAAGCTGTCTTCAGCGCGTTTTTTTAAGGCGAGCAAAATATCGGCGGAGACTTGTACGGGGCTTAAATTGCCCGCCGCCGTTTTTAATTCCGGCATGCCGTCTTTATCGGTGAAATCATATGGCAACTCTTTGCCAATATGCTGCACATCGGCTACACCGCGCCCCATTAGGCGCTTGACTGACGCGATAGTGTTTTGTGGATCAGTGGCGGCGTGTTCGGTGGCGGGGTAGCCGACGACAGGGGCTTGTGCTTGGCTGTAATAAACCACCGAGGGCAATAAATGATGCCCATCTTCATCGGCTAAGGTTTCTGTGATGCCGCTGCGCACGGTCGCCACCAGTGAATTTGTTGTCCCTAAGTCAATCCCAGCGGCGAGCCGGTGTTGATGGGGGGCGGTCGCTTGACCGGGTTCACTGATTTGTAACAGAGACATGGTCAGAATTCCTTGTGTTCTGAAAGTGTGAAGTGTGCGGTTGTAGGGTGGAATAGGCGTAAGCCGTATTCCACCATGCGGCTTATAATTCGTTGTTGCTCAGCATTTTGCAGAATTTTTTGGTGGAATACGCTGCGCTATTCCACCCTACAACACTGCCATATTTGTAGGTCGGATAAGGCGTAGCCGTCATCCGACATCGTGCGTTTGAAGCTTGAACCAAACAACTTACGGCGGATGACGGCTTGCGCCTTATCCGCCCTACAAGATGGTGCAAACCCTTAATTTAATGCGTCGCTTGATCGTCGTCTTTGGATGCATCTAAATCAGCTTGCAATAAACGCTCAATTTCTGTTTTAGATAAGCCTGAGATTTTTTGCATAAAGTCTAAATCAACGCCTTGTTGTTGCATGCGTTGCAATAACAGTCGCATGGTTTCCAGTTGACCTTCCTGCTTACCTTCTTGTTTACCTTTTTCCTCACCTTCCAGCATTGCTGTTCGCATATCCCGCTCATACTGCTCTTTAAACAACGGATTTTCTAATAAATTAACGCGGATGCTCATATGTCGTGATTCCTGTTCTAATAACTGAGGTAATTCTAAAGGACGCAAACCCGCTAACACGGCGAGGCGGGTGGTCATATCATTGCGGCGATTTTCAGGTAAATTCACAATGCGTTGCAATACCTGTTTAACCGCAGCACGACGGTCTGGCAAATGTCCCAACAGGCTGATGACATTATCGCTGAGTTCAGAACTGTTTAATAACAACGAACCATCTAACGAGCGAATATCAATTAATTGATAACTAAATTGCAATCGTTCATGCTGAATCTGTGTCGTAAAACGGGGGCGTTTATGCCCGACATATAACACTTGCTGTATCGGTGCTTGCCCGTAATTCCGATAAATTAAACTGTAATATTCCAGCTCTCGCCATTCCATCTTATCGTCATTATCACTTTGTAGCTCAAGATGATACAGTTGTCCATTGCTAAGCTTGGCTACAATATCAGGGCGACGCTGTTGGGTTTTAGAGAACTCTAAATTCAGCAATTCAACAGGGGCAGCACCCCACAACAGTTGAAATAATTGTTGTGGTAACTCGTTAAAGAGATTTTTTAAGGTAATATCGTAATGAGACATACCTTAATCCCTAAAACAACAAATTCTCTTCCAACAACAACGCCTCTTCACGCAATTTTCTAAAAAACTGCATTTGACGCACAATCTCCCGCGCCGCTTCCCATTTTTCCGCCGCCAATTGCGTGGCTAAATGTTTAGTCAGTTGTTGCGTGGCTTGATCCATGCGGGCGATAAATTCCGTGACGCTGTCTAAAGCATCAGACTGGTGTTTGATGTCGGCTAACTCTTCGCGCAATTCCATTTGCGTCATTAAAAACTCGCCGCTCATTTGGGTATCGGTTTCATCATCACCCAAGGCACCGGCAAGGCTGAGCAAATAACGACCGCGCAGTAATGGGTCTTTTAACACTTGAAAAGCCTCATTGATGTCTGAGGCTTTTTGCACTGCTAAACGACGTTCACGATCCGAAGCATTGGCGTATTTATCAGGATGTACCGCTTGCTGTAAATTCCGATACCGCGTTGCTAATACATCCAGATCAATCGTGAATTGCGTGGGCAAGTCGAATAACTCGAAATGATTAGGTTGCTGCATGGTTATACGTTAAAACTCTCGCCACAACCGCATTCATCTTTTACATTCGGGTTTTTAAACTCAAAACCTTCGTTTAAACCTTTGCGCACATAATCCAACTCTGTGCCGTCGATATAAACCAAGCTTTTTGGATCAACGATGATTTTAACCCCATTGGATTCAAACACTTGATCTTGTTCTTCTAATTGATCGGCAAACTCCAATACATACGCCATACCCGAACAGCCGTTGGTTTTTACGCCTAAACGTAAACCTACACCTTTGCCGCGTTGGGTTAATGCTTTTTGTACGTGGGTTGCTGCATTGGCAGTCATCGTTAAAGCCATATTCTTCTTTCCTCGCTACACCAATCAATTACACGTTATGCCACAGCAGATGAAGTGCTTTCGCTGTCAGCCGTGCCGCCTTGCTTGTCTTGATAATCTTTGATTGCCGCCTTAATCGCAGATTCTGCCAATACTGAACAGTGAATTTTCACTGGAGGTAAGGCCAATTCTTCCGCAATTTCGGTATTTTTAATCGCGGCAGCTTCTTCCAAAGTTTTACCTTTTACCCACTCAGTCAGCAACGAGCTAGAGGCAATCGCAGAGCCGCAACCGTAGGTTTTAAACTTCGCGTCTTGAATCACGCCATCTGTGCCGACTTCGATTTGTAAACGCATTACGTCACCGCAAGCAGGTGCGCCGACTAAGCCTGTGCCGACTGTCGTGCTGTCTTTGTCTAAAGAGCCGACGTTGCGTGGATTTTCATAATGGTCAATTACTTTGTCGCTATAAGCCATGAGTGTACTCCTGTATTCAGTTAAACGATTAATGGGCTGCCCATTCTACCGATTTCAAATCAATGCCTTCTTTGAACATATCCCACAGCGGAGACAGTTCGCGTAATTTGCCGATTTTGCCGCGAATTAACGGAATGGCATAATCAATATCTGCTTCTGTGGTGAAACGACCGATGCTAAAGCGCAGTGAGCTATGGGCTAACTCATCGTCACGACCTAGCGCACGCAACACATAAGAAGGCTCTAAACTGGCAGAGGTGCAGGCAGAACCTGAAGACACCGCTAAATCTTTTAACGCCATAATCAAGGATTCACCTTCAACAAAGTTGAAGCTAACATTTAAAATCCCCGCCACTCGACGTTGTTCGTCGCCATTAATATAAATTTCTTCGAGGTCTTTTAAACCATCATATAAACGATTGCACAAGGCTAAAATGCGCGCTTGCTCGCTGGCCATTTCTTGCTGTGCCAGATAAAACGCTTCGCCCATGCCAACGATTTGATGTGTCGGCAGCGTGCCAGAACGTAAGCCGCGCTCATGACCGCCGCCGTGCATTTGTGCTTCTAAGCGGACACGCGGTTTACGGCGGACATATAACGCGCCTACCCCTTTAGGGCCATAAATTTTATGCGCACTAAATGACATTAAATCGACTTTCATTTGCTGCAAATCGATAGGCACTTTGCCCGCACTTTGCGCCGCGTCAACGTGGAATAAAATGCCGCGTGCGCGAGTCATTTCGCCAATCGCTTCGATGTCGGAAATCACGCCAGTCTCGTTATTGACGTGCATGATGCTGACTAAAATAGTGTCGTCACGCATCGCGGCTTCTAATTTTTTCAAATCAATTAAGCCGTTAGACTCAGGTGCTAAATAAGTGACTTCAAAACCTTCGCGCTCCAACTGACGGCAAGTGTCTAACACTGCTTTATGTTCCGTCTTGCTGGTGATGATGTGCTTACCTTTCTTTTGGTAAAAATGCGCCACACCTTTAATCGCTAAATTGTCGGATTCAGTCGCGCCAGAAGTCCAAACAATTTCCTTAGGATCAGCATTTACTAAGGCCGCTACTTGTTCGCGGGCATGTTCAACTAATTTTTCTGCCTCCCAGCCGAACGGATGTGAGCGTGAGGCAGGATTACCAAAATGGCCTTGCATGGTTAAACACTGCATCATTTTTTCAGCCACGCGAGGGTCAACTGGCGTAGTTGCTGAATAATCCAAATAAATGGGCAGACTCACATTCATATTTGATTCTCCGTCAACAAAATCTGTGGCTTAGCTAGCAAGCGCAACTTGTGGCACGCCAGCGATCAATTGGGTTAAGGCTGCGACTAATTGGTCTACATCAGCAACCGTATTTTGTTTTCCTAAACTAATCCGAATGGCACTTAACGCCGCGTCTGGCGTAATGCCCATTGCTAATAACACATGACTGGGTTCAACATGCTCGCTGTGGCAAGCAGAGCCACTGGATGCGGCAATACCTTTGCGATCCAGCCCCATTAAAACGGTTTCACCACGAAAACCTTGCACCGTCATCATCACTGTATTGGCTAAACGTGGTGCGGTCTCCGCTAAAATCTGTACGCCTGAAATCTGTTGTAACTGTGCTTCTAAAGCTTGGCGTAATTGCTGACAATGCGCAGTGCGCTCTACCAATTCCGCTTTTGCCAAGGCTGCGGCACAGCCAAAGCCGACAATGGCAGCGATATTTTCCGTGCCACCGCGTAAGCCTTTTTCCTGCCCGCCGCCGTGTAACAACGGCTGTAACTCTTGCGCTTTATCCATGATGACCGCGCCGATACCTTGCGGGCCGTAAAACTTATGCGCGGATAAAGTCATAAAATGCGCACCACTGGCGCGGAAATCGACCGGCATTTTGCCTGCTGCTTGGCTGGCATCGGTGTGCATTAATGCGCCGAGTTGGCGGACTTGTTCGGCGATTTCGGTTACAGGTTGCAACACACCGGTTTCATTATTCGCCATCATCACAGACACCAAGCGGGCATCTGCTGCAAGTGCTAATGGACGGCACACGATGCCGTCAGCATCTACTGTCAAACTTTGCACCTGCCAGCCCCAACGCTTTAAGCTGTCGGCGGCGGTTAATACCGAGGCATGTTCTATCGCACTGACAGCGACAGTGCCTGCGGAATAGTAGGCGGCAGTACCTTTAATAATCATATTATTGGCTTCTGTGCCGCCACTGGTGAAAATCACTTGTGAGGGGTGCGCATTGACAAGCTCGGCGACTTGTTGGCGCGCCGTGTCCAATGCCGCTCGCGCATAACGCCCCGCTTGATGCACGCTAGATGCATTGCCATGTGCGCCTTGCAACCAAGGTAACATGGCCTCTAATACGCGAGCATCGAGCGGAGTCGTGGCATTATTATCGAGATAAACCGGCATCATAGTGTGATATACGTTATCTAAGTGGTATTCGTGTTCGGCGCGAGCTTATAAAGCTTCAGCGCGGCGTTCGATATGGCGCGAATCACGACGGAAGCTAACAGCATACGCGGCTTCTTTTGAGCGTCGTTCAACCACTTGCGCTAAGGTAATGCTGCTCAAGAAATTGCGAATTTCTTGGCTTAAATCTGTCCACAATTCGTGGGTTAAGCAAGGATGATCTTCTTTGCAGTTCTTCATGCCTTTGCAGCGTGTGGCATCAACATTTTCATCTACAGCAGTGATCACTTCAGCAACGGTAATTAAGCTAGAAGCGCGACTTAAGCGATAACCACCGCCTGGCCCGCGTGCGCTGTCAACTAAGCCATTTTTGCGCAATTTTGAGAACAGTTGTTCTAAGTAAGATAAGGAAATACCTTGTCGTTGTGAGATGTCCGCCAAGGTGATAGGGCCTTGATCGTGATGAATGGCTAAATCCAACATGGCTGTAACGGCATAACGGCCTTTAGTTGTTAATCTCATGTTCGTTCCCCCTGCTATAGACACTTGATGTTTACGGATATTAAGAATGACATACCTTACTAATATAGTCAAGAATTAAGTATAGTAAATTAGTCAGGTATTAGACAAATAGGTGGTGATTTGGTGGGGTTTTTAAAGGATAGGCTGTCAAAAATATGTAAAAAAATATTTTTTATATGAAAATCAGATGATTAATTTTTTTTGTTTATATTCTATTGTATACAAATGTATTTCGCCTTACATATTGATACATATAGATTTAGTGAATGTGTCTCGTTGTAGGGTGTGCATAATGCCGCCACTGAGTTTTCGATGAAAT
>QKBZ01000442.1 GCA_003245895.1 Beggiatoa sp. | reverse complement strand
AAAGAAGAAAATTCATTAGCACTTAAATCAAGATGTTTTAAGTTATGTAATTGCCCTATGCTTTCTGGTAATGTATTTAATCTATTACCTCCTAATCCACTACCTATCCCACCTAAATCAAGAGATTGTAAGCTTTGTAGTTGTCCTATAGCTTCTGGTAAGGTGCATAGAACATTATGGTTTAAATTAAGAAACTGCAATTTTTTCAGTTGTACAATACTCTCAGGTAGAATACTGAGATTATTTTCACTCAAGTCAAGATATTTTAAGTTTTGCAATTTTCCTATAGCTTCCGACAATTCTTTTAATTCATTACCACTTAAATCAAGTTTTTGTAGTTTAGTCAATTTCCAAACTTCGACAGGTACAGTTTTTAACTGTAATCTGCTTAGGCTCAATTCCTTTCTACCCGTTGCTAAACATTCATCAATCTTCTCTAAAACCCATTCTGGCGTACTCATCCCCAAACACTCCCAAAAGCAAACCCAAGACACCTTATTTTAACCACAAACCCATCTAAAAAACCCATACACTTTACAAACCGCACCACTTCCTGTAACTATGAAACCCTGCGCCAAAAAAATGCGCAGACGTGACAAGACAATGGGCTGTTGCCTTGTCACCACTACAGATTAGTTGTCTATGATGCAAAAGGAGAATTAAACGATGCCAAGACCACAGAAACACGTCTTTGTATGTAACCAAGCACGTCCAGCAGGACACCCACGTAGCTCTTGCACCGAAAAAGGCTGCAAAACGGTCAGCGACGAAATCTTCCGTCAATGGCAAGAACGCAACTTATTCGGTCAAATCGCCGTTACTGCATCAGGCTGCTTAGGCCCTTGCAACATCGGCCCAAGCGTACTGATTTACCCAGATAACGTAATGTACGGCCCTGTAACCGTAGAAGACGTGACCGAAATCTTTGAAAAACATTTGATCGGTAACGAAGTGGTAGAACGCTTACAAGCACCAGCGGATATTTGGTAATTCGCCTCGCTTGAAACGTGAAATGTAGGGTGGAATAGCGTAAGCGTATTCCACCAGATAACAGTCAATCGCCTCAATCGTGGGTACATGACTTGCCGCGCTGGTGGAATACGCTGCGCTATTCCACCCTACAATACAACGATAACTTATCCCCCCTCCCCCTTTGATGTTGCCCCCTGCATAACTATATAGGCTAATTGCTCAACCCAAGCTTTTTAGTTCACAGCCTGCGCCCTCACGCAGACTGAGCAGGAGTCAAAATCCCCTATGAGAGTCATACATACTATTTTGTTATGTTGTGCGCTGGGCTGGTCAGGCATTGCAAGTGCCAACCTCGCCGACTCAGTGTATGAATACCGTTTAGACAACGGTTTAAAAATCATCGTCAAAGTTGACCGACGCGCCCCTGTCGCCGTCAGCCAAATCTGGTACCGCGTTGGTGCTAGCTATGAAACCACCGGCAATACTGGCTTATCTCACATGCTAGAACATATGATGTTCAAAGGCACAGAGAAACACGGGCCGGGCGAGTTCTCCCGCTTGATGTCGGAAAACGGTGCCAGCGAAAACGCTTTTACCGGCGTTGATTACACCTCGTATTTTCAACAATTAGAAAGCAGCCGCTTAGCCTTAAGCTTTGAGTTAGAAGCCGACCGCATGCGCAACTTAAACTTGTTGCAAGAAGAATTCGACAAAGAGCAGCAAGTGGTGTTAGAAGAGCGCCGCAACCGCACCGATGACGACCCTATGAGTGCTTTCAGCGAACGCTTCCGCGCAACTGCTTACGTCAACAGCCCTTATCGCAATCCTATCATCGGCTGGCAAACAGACATTGAACAGTTAACCTTAGCGGATTTAACTCAGTGGTATCAGCAATGGTATGCACCAAACAATGCAACCTTAGTCGTGGTCGGAGATGTTGATCCCGAACAAGTCTATGAATTAGCCAAACACTATTTTGGCGTGCTCAAGCCTAGCCCTGTCACTGTATTAAAACCACGCCCTGAAGTGCCGCAGTTAGGCACTAAACGTTTACAAGTGAAATTGCCTGCCAAGTTACCCGTGTTAAAAATGGGCTACAAAGTGCCGAGTCTGGCCACTGCCAAACCGGAAGACCGTTGGGAAACCTATGCTTTAGAAATTTTGGCGGAAGTGTTAGACGGCGATGACAGTGCGCGTTTGTCTAAACATTTAATTCGCGGCGAAGAATTGGCGGTGAGTGCTGGCGCAGGCTATGACATCACAGCGCGGTTAACCACCTTGTTTAGTTTCAGCGGCATTCCCGCAGAAGGGCATACTGTCGCCGAATTAGAACATGCGTTTTACACCGAAATTGAGCAGTTAAAAGCCACGCCAGTGACACCTGAAGAATTAACCCGCATTAAAAATCAATTGCGTGCTAACGAAGTCTACGAAAGCGATTCGATGTTTTATCAAGGCATGCGTATCGGCATGATGGAAACCATCGGTTTAGAGTGGGAATTGTTAGATGCGTATTTAGACAATATCTCCGCTGTCACTCCAGAGCAAATTCAGGCGGTGGCGCAAAAATATTTACGCGATGAATATTTAACAGTTGGCGTGTTAGAGCCATTGCCTTTGCCACAAACGGCTTCGGTTAATCCAGCAGATCATATGGTTACGGAGTAAAAGCTGCATGAAATTTCTGTCTTTAAGTTTTCTCGTTTGCTTGGCATGGAGCCAACTCGCGCACGCCGTGCCGGAAATTGAACATTGGACAACAGAAAACGGGGTGCGGGTTTATTTTGTGCCTGCACCAGATTTGCCGATGGTTGATATTGAAGTGACGTTTGCCGCAGGCAGTGTGCGCGATGAGGCAGCCTCCGGTTTAGCGGCAATCACTTTGTATTTACTCAACGAAGGCACGCCAAAGCATGACGCGGATGCTATCGCCGAGCAATTTGCCAATTTAGGTGCGCGTTTTTCGGTAGAGACTGGGCGCGAAATGGCGACGGTGAAATTACGCAGTTTGACCGAGGACAATTTGTTGTCGGCGGCGGTGGATTTATTTACCGAGGTGTTAACGCGGCCAAGTTTTGAAGCCCCTGCATTAGAGCGTCTGCGCCAGCAAACCTTGGCGGGCTTAAATTACAAGCAACAACAGCCTAGCGAAATTGCCAGCGAAACCTTTTCACATTTAGTGTTTGCGGATCATCCGTATGCGAATGATCCTGAAGGTAGTATTGAAACTGTGACCGCATTTACCCGCGAGCAAGTGCAGGCGTTTCATCAGCGTTATTATGTGGCACCTAATGCACAAATTGCCTTAGTCGGTGCATTGACACGGGAGCAAGCAGAGGCATTAACGCAAAAAATTGCTAGCCAATTGCCAGACGGTGAAGCGGCTGCGCCTGTGCCACCTGTACCAGAGTTAGCAGAGCCTAAACGGGTGCATATCGCGTTTCCTAGCACACAAACGCATATTTTAATTGGTCAAACCGGCATGACCCGCGATGATGAAGATTATTTTCCGTTGTATGTGGGTAATCAGGTGTTAGGCGGTAGCGGTTTCGCCTCTGAATTAATGCACGAGGTACGCGAGGAACGCGGCTTGGCTTATAGTGCTTACAGCTATATTTCTGCCCGCAAACGTAAAGGCGCATTTGTCGCAGGGGCGCAGACGCGCAACGACCAGACGGAAACGGCGTTAAGTGTGATGTTAGAGGTGATTAAAAACTTTATTGAGAAAGGCCCTGACGAGGAAAAATTAGCGGCGATTAAACGCAATATTACCGGTGGTTTTCCGTTGCGTGTAGATAGCAATAGCAAGATCGTCAACTATCTGACGGTGATCGGTTTCTACGGAATGCCCTTAGATCATTTGCAAAAATTCAACAAGCGTGTTGATGCAGTGACAGCCGAAATGATTCAATCGGCATTTCAACGCCGGATTCATCCTGATAAACTGGTGATAGTGACTGTGGGCGGCGACGCGCAGGCTGATAATAAATCAGAGACAGCGGCAGAAACGCCAGCAGTAAATGCTAACTGATTGATTAAAAGATTATTTAATTTCAGTCAGCGCATGATAAAGTGTTCTTTTTAAGAACTGGCATTCTTATTGCCATAGAGGAAATAGCCATATTTCAAACTACTCCTACCTAGTTTGAAGATGGTAGGTGCGTTAGGATGACGGTTGCATCCTAACGTGCCGTTAACCTCTTACCATACCTTCCTAGTGACTACTCCTACCTAAAATTTCAGTGGTGTGCCTGTGTTTTTCTCGTTCCCAAATGTCATTTGGGAATGCAGTCGTGACGTACCACGTCACGAGTGAGTAAAACAACTGACTATCTTATGATTTCCGCGCTATCTTGGAATAAACCCTCGACGCAGCGCGTCGTGACTGCATTCCCAAATGGCATTTGGGAACGAGTTGTTCTAATATTATGGGGCTATCTTCTACCATTTCCGCTTGTTTCTAAATAACATTCCATCACGCTTTATCCTACTTCATCAGCCCATCTCACATTTTACACCGCAATCCATCCCAACTTGCTGCATCTTTTATAAAACAACTCTTTACATTACTAGGGCTAACTTACTATACTTGAGCGTTTAAGATGTTTTCGTGTCCAACTAACTGATCATAAGGAGTTGAGTGTTCAATGCCTAACATTCGCGTTAAAGAAAATGAACCGTTTGAAGTAGCTATCCGCCGTTTTAAACGTGCGTGTGAAAAAGCCGGTATTTTAGCCGAAGTGCATCGTCGTGAATTTTATGAGAAACCAACCTCTGTACGCAAACGTAAAGCAGCGGCAGCGGTTAAACGTCACATGAAAAAACTTTCCCGCGAAACTATCCGTCGCGAGCGTCCTTACTAATTAATAAGGTCTTCAGCTCTTTTTCCTGTGTTTTTAGCAATTAGCCCATCTGAAACGGTGGGGGTGAGATAAGGTATGTCTGGTTCTCTCAAACAACGCATTCAAGACGATATTAAAACGGCTATGCGTAACAAAGATAAGCCTCGGCTTGGCGCGTTACGTCTGGTCTCTTCCGCGCTAAAACAACGCGAAGTCGATGAGCGAATCGAGCTAAACGACAGTCAGGTGATCGAAATCCTCGACAAAATGATCAAACAACGACGTGATTCGATTGGTCAATTTGAAGCGGCGGGCCGCGATGACTTAGTGGCACAGGAATCATTTGAAGTAACCGTATTGCAAGACTATATGCCTCAACCCTTAAGCGAAGCTGAGCTAGCGGCTTTAATTGAGCAAGCCGTCACCGAAAGCGGTGCCAGCAGTGCCAAGGATATGGGGCAAGTCATGGCCTTGTTAAAGCCTCAAATACAGGGACGTGCTGATATGAAAGCAGTCAGTGGCGACGTTAAAAAACGCCTCTCTGCTTAATTGATGTACTGACAATCCCTGTCATTTATGCGTATTGCACGCAGCTTTATTGATGACCTGATTGCGCAAGCGGATATTGTTGAGCTAATCAACAGTTATGTCCCCTTGCGCAAGGCAGGTCGCAATTTCGTCGCTTGTTGTCCTTTCCATCAAGAAAAAACTCCCTCTTTTAATGTCAGTGCCGAGAAGCAGTTTTATTATTGCTTTGGTTGCGGCGCGGGTGGTAATGCCTTGAGTTTCGTTATGGCGTATAGCAATTTGCCATTTATCGAAGCGATTGAGGAGTTAGCCTCGCGTTTAGGCATTAGCGTGGAGTATGAGGAAGGGCAGGCACCTAGCGAGTCTGCGACTACACGCGCTGCACAAGATGCACCGTTATATGACTTGCTGCAACAGGTGGCACAGTTTTATGCGAGTCAGTTAAATAGCCGTGCGGCAGAGCCTGCACGTCAGTATTTACAACAGCGCGGCATTAATGCAGCAATGATTCAGCAGTTCCAACTCGGCTTTGTGCCGGATGCTTGGGACAGTGTGAGTAAGCACTTTGGCACGGATGCCCAGCAACAACAATTATTACTGTCTGCGGGTTTGCTGGTTGAAAATGAACAAGGTCGTCGTTATGACCGTTTTCGTAACCGTTTGATGTTTCCGATTCAAGATCAACGAGGACGGGTGATTGCATTTGGTGGACGGGTATTAGATGACAGTAAGCCAAAGTATTTGAATTCACCAGAAACCGCGTTATTTCATAAGGGACGGGAGTTATACGGCTGGCATCAAGCGCGGCAAAATCGTGGTTTAAGCGAGATTCTAATTGTTGAAGGCTATTTAGATGTGATTGCCTTAGCACAATTTGGCTTGAATTATGCCGTTGCGACCTTAGGTACTGCGACTTCTGAAGATCATTTAAAACGCTTATTTCGTTCGGTCGATAACGTCACCTTTTGCTTTGATGGTGATGAGGCAGGTTATAAAGCGGCATGGCGTGCATTAGAAACCTGTTTACCGTTAATGCAGGCAGGGCGACAAATTCAATTTGCTTTGTTACCAGATAAAGATGATCCCGATAGTTTCATTCGTCGGGTTGGGGTTGATGGCTTCAAAACCTATTTACAACAAGCAAAACCATTATCTGCTTTTTTATTCGATCATTTGTTAAAACAAGTGAATATTGGCAGTTTAGATGGTCGCGCCCGTTTAGTTGAGCTAGCAAAGCCCTTATTAAGTCAGTTACCTGAAGGCACTTATCAAACCTTAATGCTGCAACAATTAAATGAATTAACGCAGGTAGATTTAAAAAAATTGTCTACACTTATACATGAGCGTCAAATAGAGCACGAGGTAAGCACACCGTCTCAGCGTACATCACGTCATACTTTTACTAAACAAAGCAATATCTTACAGCTAGGTTTGGTACAGCGTTCCGCTGTGCAATCTGCAATCATGTTATTACTGCATTATCCTGAATTAGCCACTCAAGCAGAAGATATTTATAGTCATGTTTCGGCATTGATTGATAAAGACCCTGATGCTGAGCTATTGATGCTGTTAATTGAAATATTAAACCACACGCCCCATATACATTTGGGCACTTTATGTGAGCATTGGCGGGGAACAGGTTACGAATCCTTGATCATGCAGTTAGCTGCACAAGAGAACTTATTACAAGTTGCTCAAACCAATATTCAAGCAGAGTTTGAAGGTGTGTTAGCGCAAATTAAAAAGCAATATGCAAAGTATCGCTATGATATTTTGCTGGCTAAAAGCATGGTAACACGCTTATCACCCAGTGAAAAACAAGAGTTTGCGCAATTAGGCCCTTTATTATCACGCTTAAGGCATTAATTATCGTGTACTTATGATTTTATTTAATTTTATAAATATCATTTATTAAACAACAAAGCCGACTATTTTACTCAACAAAATAAAATTAATACGCCCCCATATAAAAATTTATTAACACGTATACACGGTATTTTTTCCAACTATACTTAAAAATTTTGAGGCTTTTTTGTTGCATAACCTTTAGCAATAGGTGAATTACTCCCATGATGATGAACCCCGAAGAGCAAAAATCACAATTGAAGTTACTCATTGCCAAGGGCAAAGAGCAGGGCTATCTGACCTATCATGAGGTGAACGATCACCTACCTGATGACATCGTTGATCCTGAACAGATCGAAGGTATCATCAACATGATTAATGATATGGGGATTGCGGTGCATGAGTATGTGCCGGACGCTGAAAGTTTGTTAATGTCCGACCCCGTTGCACCCGATGAAGATGCTGCTGAAGAAGCCGCCGCTGCGTTAGCAAATGTTGATAGTGAATTTGGACGTACGACTGATCCAGTACGGATGTATATGCGCGAGATGGGCACAGTTGATCTGTTAACCCGTGAAGGCGAGATTAAAATTGCCAAACGCATTGAAGAAGGCATGCACCAAGCATTGTCAGCGTTAGCAATGTATCCTGATATTATCGAAGCTTTATTGCACAAGTATGAAAGTGTGAAAAGCGAAGAATTAAAATTATCTGATATTTTAATGGGTTTCAATGACAGTGCTAACATGGATGTTGAAGACGAGTTAGCCAGCAATGATGATGACCCGAATACAGATAACTTAGACGTTGTCGCTTCAGAAGAAATGGACGACGATGATGATGATGACAGTGCATCATTAATGGAAGACAGTCCATTAGATGCTGAAGAAGCCGAGCTGCGTTTTTCTGCCTTGCATGATATTTACAACCGCTTATTAGCCACTCGTGAAAAACAAGGTATTCATTCTGATGAATATGCAGCGGTGCGTAAAGAATTAGCCGATTGCTTTTTACAATTCCGCATGGTGCCACGCTTAATTGACGAGTTAACCGTTAAATTACGCGATACCATGAGCATTATTCGTGAGCAAGAAAATTTCATCCGCGATATTTGTGTGTCTAAAGCAGGCATGGACAAGAAAGCGTTTATGTCTTCGTTCAAAAATAACGAGACTAACACGCAGTGGGTGGATACTTTATTAAAAGGCACCAAAGCTTACGTGCAAAAACTGCGTCATCATGAGCATGAATTAAAACGTGCGCAAGAGAAGTTGATTGCTTTAGAAAGCTTATGCTGCTTGCAAATCCATGAGATTAAAGAGATTAACCGTTTAGTCTCTATCGGTGAAGCCAAAGCCCGCCGCGCGAAGAAAGAGATGATCGAAGCAAACTTACGTTTGGTGATCTCGATTGCGAAAAAATACACCAACCGTGGTTTACAATTCTTGGATTTAATTCAAGAAGGTAACATTGGCTTAATGAAAGCGGTGGATAAATTTGAATACCGTAGAGGTTACAAGTTCTCCACCTATGCCACTTGGTGGATTCGCCAAGCGATTACCCGTTCGATTGCAGACCAAGCACGCACCATTCGTATTCCAGTACATATGATTGAAACCATTAACAAACTCAATCGTGTGTCACGTCAAATTCTGCAAGAGAAAGGCCGCGAAGCGACACCTGAAGAGTTGGCGATTCGTATGGAAATGCCAGAAGATAAAGTGCGTAAAGTGCTGAAAATTGCCAAAGAACCGATTTCTATGGAAACCCCAATTGGCGATGATGAAGATTCGCATTTAGGGGATTTTATCGAGGACACCAGCTTACCAGCGCCGGTAGACTCTGCCACGTTTGAAGGTTTAAAACGTGCCACGCAAGATATGTTACACAGCTTAACGCCACGAGAAGCGAAGGTGTTACGCATGCGTTTTGGTATCGATATGAATACCGATCATACCTTGGAAGAAGTGGGCAAACAGTTTGATGTGACCCGTGAGCGGATTCGTCAGATTGAAGCAAAAGCCTTGCGTAAATTACGCCATCCTAGCCGCTCTGAGCAGTTGCGTAGCTTCTTAGATTAAGTTTTTATCGTGATAGCCGGACAGTGGTTTAACTGCTGTCCGGTTTTTGCGTTATTAGGCTTTATATAAACTGCTGTACCGCATTTTTTAGCGTTGGTTACTTACTTACGCTTAACGCCTCACCTGAATGCTTATAAGCTGTTATACGACTGTTTGAACACAATTCAAGGGTCAGGTCTTTAATATAGCTTATTGTAGGATGGGCTGACGCAGGAAGCCCATCAGTCGCGGTAATCCGGTGTATGAATTTGTATTGATCATGGCCGTGCAGGCGCGTAGGGCGGATAAGGCGCAAGCCGTCATCCGCCATGATGCTAATTGTCTGAATCAGAATTTACAGAATTAGAAAATTTTCAGAATGAACAGTGCAGAAAACGGAAAGCAACTTAACATTCTAACAATGTGCGGAGCTTTATGGTGGATGGCGGCTTGTGCTTTATCCGCCCTACAAATATTTTTTAGACAATAAAAATGCCCGTTCAAACCAGATTTGAACGGGCATTAATCACAGAGATTAAGTTAAAAAATCACTGAGACTTGTTCAAAAGCCATATAAAACATGGCTGACATTACTGTTATTCTTCTGGTAACAATAAAGCAGTTAAATTGCCATGTTTGGCTAAGTGTTCTTTAATCCAAGCAGGCTGTCTGCCTAAACCTGTCCAAGTTTGAGTTGGATTTTGGGGGTTGTAGTATTTAGGTGGATACAGCTTTCTTGATTTTTGCTTACGCGCTTTTGCTTCGTCCGCCCAAACAACATTGTCGATTTCTAAACCCGCTTTGTCTGCCATATCGCGGATAGCATCCATTAACGCTTTTTTCTCTTCTTTTTGGCGAGATTTTAACAGGTCAGAAACTTTCTCTTGAACTTCGATCAGTTCTTGTAACTCTAAATTCTCAAGCGTTTTTTCTAGTGATGCATTCATAATAGTTATATTCCTATCTCAACGTTAACTCAAATACGAAAAAGCCTAGCAACTTGATGGTCATATCAGCTTGCTAAGCATATTATCCCTTTACTGGAGATAATCCTGTCTTATTTGTGTGCTTTATTGACTCAACTCAGATGTTATTTTTCTATACATCTGTGAGCATTGCGCCCACAAAAAATGTCTCATTCTTCATAAATACTGTACGCGATACGACACAAGTGTTATGCAAACTTATGGTACTTTATGGAGGATTTATAAGCAGCCTGTACTAATTTTTTTAGTAATTTTAGTCATGCTACTTAATAGGTTTAAAGTACCACTCTCTACAAGTCGATAACATTATGTAAGCGTAAAGTTTATTATGTTAGAGTGATGTTATTATTCTATAACAAAAAAAAACAAAAATTAATAGTAAAGCCTTAAATATTTTTTAACAACATGATTTTTATCAAAAAA
>QKBZ01000436.1 GCA_003245895.1 Beggiatoa sp. | reverse complement strand
ACTTCACCACCGCCCCCTGATTCCGCGCCTCCAACCATTTGCCAATTGCCGTCTATTAAAAGTTTCTATTGGATGAATTCGTGAACGCAGGTGCGTTAAGACTTGCTCCAAGTAAAGCGCGTGGAGGTTAAAAGACGCTACCTACATTACGTTTTACATTACCTGAGTTCGACGAAAATTATCATTAAAAATAAAGTTATGCTTCTCGTTCCCAAATGCCAAGGCTGTAAAAGAACTTCTTGTCTGAATCAGAATTCACAGAATTTATAAATTTTCAGAATTACAAATATCTGATAATCCTGTTAATTCTTAAATTCTGAAAATCCTGATTCAGACAATTTGGCGGTTCTTTTACTGCCTCGCCATTTGGGAATGCAGTCGTGACGTGCTACGTCACGAGTGAACTAAACGACGAATTTAGCTCGATCTTGGAACAAACCCGCGACGCAGCGCGTCGTGACTGCATTCCCACGCAAAGCGCGTGGGAACGAGAACCCCTACATGTTCTTTCTAGCTCCCACGCGCCTTGCGTGGGAGCAAGTCCAGACGCGCCTGCGTCACGATTCTATCTATACCGCGCTTTATATCCGCTTCATTTCCACTTCTTTATTTTCTTTGCATTCCGTTTGTCATTAAAATAGCGCATTACCCGCCAATTCCCTCGGATTTTTCCATCATGCTGAATTTTATTCAACGTCAGGCTTTACGCATTGCGCTGTTAAAACGATTAGATCAAAACGCGATTGGTAGTTTGTATTTTGAGTTAGGTATCACGCCGGATGTGGGCAAAACGCGCGAGGAGTCATTGGCGATTTTGTTGAGTTTGGTGTGTAACCAGCAGCGGTTTGATGAGTTGCGGGCGTTGTTGTTAGAGGTTTATCCAGAGTTGGCACCGGAGTGTGATTTTTTGCAGGTGTCAACGGCGGAGGCTGATGCGTTGTCAGCACGACCGAATCCTTATCAAGGCTTGGCGGCGTTTCAGGAAAAGGATGCGGATCGGTTTTTTGGGCGGGAGGCGGTTTGTGCGGAGTTGGCGCGGGCGGTGATGTTGCAGCCGTTTACGGCGTTGACGGGGGCGAGTGGTAGTGGGAAGTCGTCGTTGGTGTTTGCGGGTTTGTTTCCGAAGTTGAAGCAGTTTGGGTATTTGTATGGTGGGTTTCGGCCTTTGACACAGCCGTTTGTGGAGTTGCGGCAGGTGGTAGAGCGTTTGTGTCAGGCGCAAGGGGTGAAAGTGGATGATGCGGATTTGGCAGCGATTGATAAAGGTGAGGCAGGGGCTTTACAGAAGGTGTTAACGGCGTTGTTGTCGGTGCGTAAAAATAGCTTGTTGGTGTTGTATGCGGATCAGTTTGAGGAGTTGTTTACTTTAAATAAGGATCAGTCGCAGGCGTTTGTGCAGTTGTTGCAGGCGGCGTTGACGGTGTCGGGTTTGCGGGTGTTGGTGGGGTTTCGGGCGGATTTTTTACCGCAGATGTTGGATCATTTTGGTCAACAGTTGGATAAGCAAGCGTTTCAGATTTTGCAGGCGATGTCGGCGGCGGAGTTGGAGGCGGCGATTGTGGAGCCTGCGAAGGCGTTGGGGGTGTCGTTTGAGTCTGCGTTGGTGCAGCAGATGGTGGGTGAGTTGGGGGATGAGGCGGGGCGGTTGCCGTTGTTGCAGTTTGCTTTGACGCAGTTGTGGGATGAGTTGTCGGCGGAGCAGTCGGTGTTGGGGTTTGCGGCTTATGACAAGGTGGGCGGTTTGACGCAGGCGTTGGTGCGACATGCGGATGCGGTGTATGCAGAGTTGGCGGCGGTGCATGGGGAGGCGCAGTTGCAGCATGTGTTTACGCAGTTGGTGAGTCTTGGTGCGGGGACGGCGGATACACGGCGGGTAGTGACTGCACAACATTTGCCTGATTGGTCATTGGTCAAACAGTTAGCAGATGAGAAAGTGCGTTTGGTGGTGACCAGTGAGCGGGATGATATGCCGACAGTGGAAGTTGTGCATGAGGCGTTGATTCAGCATTGGCAGCGGTTGCGGAAATGGCTTGAGGAAGATCGCGAGTTTTTAACATGGCAAACACAATTACGCGCTGATCAAGAACGCTGGGCAGTAAAACAAGAGGATATTTTATTATTGCAAGGTTGGGTACTGGATGAGGCACTGGAAAAGTTAGAAAAACATAGAGAACGCTTGTCAGAACTAGATTATAAATTTATTGCGCAAAGTGTAGCTAAAAGAGAAAAGGAGCTTGCAGAAAAACAGCAGGCAGAACAAGAGTTAAAGCGATTAAATCAAGAATTACAGCAAAATTTAGAAACAGCAATTAGAAACCAATCGTTGATGTTGGCAGGGCTTGCAGAAATTGAATTAAATAAGGATAAGCCAGCAACAGCTATGCGCTTAGCATTAGAAGCTTTACCAAATAGCTCAGAAACCTACCCTAATCGTTCATTTATTCCTGAGGCTTATGATTTTTTATCCAGAGCGATGAATTGCCATTATCAGGGTGTGCTGCAACATGACAACTCTGTAGGTAATGCTGTTTTCAACCCTGATGGTACTCGTTTACTGACTCATGCAGGCAAATTGGCTTATGTTTGGGAGGTAGAAACACGTCAACTACTCGCCACGCTCAAGGGGCATGAAAGTAATGTAATTTCAGCCGCGTTCAGTCGCGATGGAAGCCGCATCGTCACCGCGTCAACACCGCCCGCGTGTGGGAGAGCAACAGCGGCAAAACACTCGCCACGCTCAAGGGGCATGAAGGTTCTGTATATTCAGCCGCGTTCAGTCCCGATGGAAGCCGCATCGTCACCGCGTCTTATGACTTCACCGCCCGCGTGTGGGATAGCAACAGCGGCAAAACACTCGCCACGCTCAAGGGGCATGAAGATACAGTATGGTCAGCCGAGTTCAGTCCCGATGGAAGCCGCATCGTCACCGCGTCTGAAGATAACACCGCCCGCGTGTGGGAGAGCAACAGCGGCAAAACACTCGCCACGCTCAAGGGGCATGAAGGTTCTGTATATTCAGCCGCGTTCAGTCCCGATGGAAGCCGCATCGTCACCGCGTCTTATGACTTCACCGCCCGCGTGTGG
>QKBZ01000383.1 GCA_003245895.1 Beggiatoa sp. | reverse complement strand
AACCGCGCATAAGTTGTTAAAGCCGTTTTGGTACTCTTTATTAAAAGAACCCCCTGAATTAACCATTTTCCTCTACGGCACTTTTTTAACCCATTCTTCTTTCTTAGACATCTTACCGATGTACGCCTTGTTCTTATTGTTTGTACCAATTGTGGTATCACAATTAATGCAAGATCGGTATTGGTTAGTGTTGGCTGTCAGCGTAAGTTTATGGTTAAGCGTGCAATTTGGTGTGCGTTCAGAAGCTATTTTAGAGAGCGTGTCGCACGGTTGGCTGCATTTGCAAACCTGCGGCTTTGAGTTTTTAGCGTGGCAACTGCTGTTTGTGATGGGCATTATGATCGGCGTTTGGCGCGTGCGTTATCCCACGGTATCACCAACGCCTGCCCGTTTTGAATTATGGTTATTGTGCCTAGTGATTGTGTTGGTATTAGGCATGGCACAAACCAGTTATAAATGGCTGTTCCGTGCAGATGTGTTGACATGGCTACCAGATAGCATCGTGCAAATGCGGGATTGGTTATTAACTGTTCACTGGCGCAGCATGAGCCAAACGAAATATATTTCGCCTTTACGCTTATTAAACTTCATCGCCATCGTATATTTAATCGCCCGCTTAGGCGCACGTTATCCACAGTGGTTAACGAATCGCTGGTTAGCATGGTTAGGTCAACACTCTTTGCAAGTGTTTGCATGGCACATCATTTTGATGTTTGCTTTAACGCCTATAGGCTTTGGTGCAGCGGCGTGGTCAAAAGGCCGTTTAGCAGTGCCGTGGGAATGGAATATTGTGATTACGGTGTTAGTGGTTGCCAGTTTAAGCATTCCAGCATGGCTGCATACTCAGTATCGACAACGGCAAAAGGCAAAGAAGCAGTTGTTGGCGTGTTCTGAGGCGGTGAAGGTGGTGAATCCGGCTTAACCCCGCTCGGTGGGCAAAACGCCGATTGAGATCGGAAACAACCACAGCTTCTCGACGGCGTTTCGCACACCCTACATCAACATTTTGCGTAATGTGAATTAACAGATTTCAAGAGATAGGAAAACCATATGCTGGAAAGTGTTGTTATTAAAAATTTTGGCCCTCTTGCAGATATTCATTGGCAAAGTTTAAGCAAAATTAATTTAGTGATTGGCGACAATGGTTGTGGCAAAACTTTTTTACTGAAAACACTTTATAGCACTATGCGTACCCTCGAAGAATATAAACGGGGACAAGAACAACGCACTGCATCAGAAATTTTGGTTGAAAAACTGTATTGGACATTTCAGCCAGATAAAATTGGCGATTTAGTGACAAAATCAGCAACTAGCCCCTTATTATGTGCGGTTTGCTTTGCAGGTAACGAATTTCACTATGAATTTGGCAAAGATACCAGCCGCCAAATTTCCAGTATAGAAAATAAGGTATCACCGCGTGCCAGCAACTCTATTTTCTTACCTGCAAAGGAAGTGTTATCCCTGCATAGCATTATTCTAAAGTCCAGAGAACAAGATAAAGCCTTTGGCTTCGATGACACTTATCTCGACTTAGCACGCGCCTTACGCTATATGCCCCGCAAAGGCAAAAGCTTTCAAGCGTTTGCTCAAGCACGTACTCAATTAGAGCATTTGTTAGGGGGGAAAATTGAGTTCGATGACAGTGCTGAACGTTGGTATTTTAAAAAGGGGAATCAAAAATTTCCGATTGGTTTAACAGCAGAGGGCATTAAAAAAATTGCGATTTTAGATACTTTATTAAGCAATCGCTATCTCACAACAGAGTCTATTATCTTTATTGATGAACCTGAAGCAGCGTTACATCCTAGCGCAATTTCAAAATTATTAGATATTATCGCGGTACTTGCTGAGCGTGGTATCCAGTTTTTTTTATCGAGTCATTCTTATTTTGTAGTGAAAAAACTGTTTTTGCTGGCGCAGCAAAATGACATGTCGATACCCATTATTTCAGCTCAAGACAATCATTGGATAGCAGATGATTTAAAAAATGGTATGCCTAATAATTCAATTATTGATGAATCTATTCGTTTATATAAAGAAGAAGTAGAAATTGCATTGCAATGATTAATATTACTGAGTCCGGCATGACATTTGGCACATACTCAGCAGAAAACTGTTTTTATATTGAAAATAGTCGGCTCTATAGAAGTATGTCAGGGTTAAAAATAGCTGAATTTATGCTATTGCGTTACTCAAAAAAAGGCACGCCTGTCATCTGGATTGTAGAAGCCAAAAGCAGTTCTCCACGTCCTAACCTTAACGCCAAACAAGCATTTGATGACTTTATCGATGAGATACAGCAAAAGCTAACTAATTCATTATCGCTATGGTTTGCCATGCGTTTGCAGCGTCACCCTAAAGCAACAGATGAATTATCTGAGCAATTTCAAGCTATTGACCTTGCTAACGTTGACTTTCGTTTAGTCTTAGTCATTAATGGACATCAAGAAGAATGGCTACCACCCTTACAAGATGCCTTACGCAAAGCACTACTTGCCACTGTCCAAACTTGGGCACTTTCGCCTTCAGCGGTATTGGTTTTTAATCATGAGTTAGCACATCAATATAAATTGATTACTGACGCGGTAAAATAAGCTGCTCTGACCTTAAAAATCCAACTCATTCTCAAAATCATCCTCACTCAACTGCGTAATCATCCGCACCGGAAAATCACAGCAAAACACGCTGCCTTCACCGACAGTGCTTTCAATATGCAACTGTGCGCCATGATGATTCAACACATGCTTCACGATAGCTAAGCCTAAGCCGGTACCGCCTTGGCTGCGAGAACGCCCAACATCTACGCGGTAAAAACGTTCTGTTAAGCGCGGAATATGTTCTGGGGCAATGCCTTCACCAGAGTCAATGACGGTAAAATAAGCACCATATTCATCACAATACCAACGTAAACGGATTTGACCACCGCTAGGTGTGTAGCGTACTGCGTTAAATACGAGGTTAGAAAAGGCGCTGCGTAATTCCTCGGCATGACCCATTAATAATAAGTCGTGATCTAGCTCTAAATTAAACTGGTGTCGAAGTCCCTGTTCTTCACTTAAAGCAAGGGCTTCTTGGTAAATTTCTTGTACTAACTCAGCGACAACAACGGGTTCGGTAGACAACTCATGATTTTCACCTTCTAAGCGCGACAACAGCAGCAAATCTTCTACGATGTTGCGCATTCGTGCTACTTGCTGGTTCATCAGCAATAACGGGCGTTCCCATTGAGAGGCATATTCTTCGTCGTCGCTCATGGTTTCTAAAAAACCGGCGATGACAGTGAGCGGCGTGCGTAACTCATGCGAGACGTTGGCGACGAAATCGCGGCGTACTTGTTCTAAGCGGTGTAATTGCGTGACATCGCGGGCGAGCAATAAATAGTGATTACCGGCATACGGCACCACATTGATGCGCAACATAATATTGTTGTTGGCAGGGGAAACAAACTTTAACGATTCTTTTTCGTTCAGTTGGTTTAGAAAGGTTTGAAAACTGGGATAGCGGATTAAATTGCCAATGGCTTGCCCTAAATCTTGTGGAGAGCGAAAGCCTAATAACTTGCGTGAAGCTTTATTAAACCACTCAATTTCTTGATTAGCATTTAAAATCACACTGGCATCGGGCATCGCCGCTGTAAAGCGACGTACCCGTTTCAGCATATTAGACAGTTTGCGTTTACGTTTGCGATTGCGTTGATGTAGGCGATAGCAACGGTCGAAAATCTCGCCCCATAAACCCATCGCTTCAGGCAAATTATTCTTTTTCGGATAGGCCAGCCACAAATTTAAGCGGTATAAATTGTATAAATGCCAGCCGATATAGAGCACAAAAGTGAGCACTAAGAAAGTGAGCCACAGCCCAGTAAACCAGCCAAGCACTTGTCCAACGACAAATAAAACAAGGACAAACCAAAACTCTTGATACCAACGATAATCCGAAACTTCTAATAACACAGTGTTTTATTCTCGTATTGAGAAGCGATAGCCGACCCCGCGCACGGTTTGCACTAAATGTTCGTATTGATGCTCAGCTAAAATTTTACGCAAGCGGCGAATATGCACATCAACGGTGCGTTCTTCAATATAAACATTGCCACCCCAAACTTGATCTAAAACTTGGTTGCGGCTGTACACACGCTCGGGATTTTTCATAAAAAAGTGCAATAAACGAAACTCAGTCGGGCCAATTTGCACTTCTTGCCCTTTGAGCATGACTCGATGTTCAGAAGGGTCTAACTGTAATTCTTTAATGACTAATTGCTGATTTTCTTGTTGCAATGAAGCAGAGCGACGCAACACGGCTTTGATGCGAGCAATTAATTCTCTCGGTGAAAAAGGCTTGGTAATGTAATCATCTGCACCCACTTCTAAACCGCGCACCTTATCACCTTCTTCACCTTTTGCTGTCAGCATGATAATAGGGATTTGTTGCGTTTGTGGGTCTTTTTTCAACTGGCGCGCAAATTCAATCCCGCTAGTGCCGGGTAACATCCAGTCTAACAAGATTAACATGGGCATTTGATTATAAATGGCAGCGCGGGCTTGACGTGCATCAGGAGCTTCAATAGCTTCATAACCCGCTTTCTTGAGCGATAAATGCAGCATTTCACGGATTGCGGCTTCATCATCAACGATTAAAATGTGTTGTTCAGACATAAACGTTACTGTGGGTCAAAATGGATGCCCGATTATATGACAATCACATGACAAATATATTGCATTTTGCCCTAAGAGGAAGCACCTTGCTGTAAGTTAGCTTGAATTTGGTGCAAGGCGAACGCAGTACACACAGCTTAACACCTTAGTTAAGCCATGCTTAATTAAACTAAGTTATAGAAATATAAAAAATTTTAGTCTTGGTGGACAGGCCAAAAACGCTGCATAAGCTGTTGACAATAGTTGGCATGCCCCCATTATAAAATGGGCGTATTTTAGACTAAGTCTAAACTATTGCCCAACCCTGACAGATATTTCCAATCCAACTGGAGGATAGTTTTATGGAACTCAAAGGCAGCCAAACCGAGCAAAATTTAAAAGACGCATTTGCAGGTGAATCACAAGCCAACCGTCGCTACTTATATTTTGCTGCCAAAGCAGACATTGAAGGTTATAACGATGTGTCTGCGGTGTTCCGTTCTACTGCGGAAGGCGAAACGGGTCACGCACATGGTCATTTAGAATACTTAGAAGCGGTGGGCGATCCAGCAACTGGTTTACCTATTGGGGAAACAGGCAATAACTTAAAAGCGGCTATTGCAGGGGAAACACACGAATATACCGATATGTACCCAGGTATGGCTAAAACCGCACGGGATGAAGGTTTTGACGAAATTGCCGATTGGTTTGAGACTTTAGCGAAAGCTGAGCGTTCTCACGCTAATCGCTTCCAAAAAGCCTTAGACAGCATGGCTTAATCACTCACCTTATGCATGGGTCGTAGGGTGGGCGAAATCCCGCACAGTCTGTTGTTTGGTAATTAATACCGTTGATGTGGGATTTTGCTCACCAAGCCCCGTCTGGTGGGCAAAACGCTGAGTTTCGCACGCCCTACATTACCGTTTGAAAAAAGGATGCCTGTCATGCCGCCCGAACACCGCCGCGAAGGAAGTCTGGAAGCCCCTACCCGTCATGCTTTAGATTGGCAAAACCCAGAATTTTATAATGAACATGCGCTTTTCGGCGAATTAGAGCGCGTGTTTGATATTTGTCACGGTTGCCGCCGTTGCTTCAAACTGTGCCATTCATTCCCCACTTTATTTGATTTAATCGATGAATCAGAGACTTTAGAGCTAGATGGGGTGAAAAAAGACGATTTCTGGAAAGTGGTTGATCACTGTTACCTGTGTGATATGTGTTATATGACCATGTGTCCGTATGTGCCGCCGCATGAGTGGAATATCGATTTTCCACATTTAATGTTGCGTGCGAAGGCAGTGAAGTTTAAACAGCAAGGCGCGAGTTTCCGCGACAAAACTTTAACCTCTACCGATATGATGGGGCAGTTTTTAGGCATTCCGGTTGTGGCGGAAATCAGCAATGCGGTGAATAAAATCAAACCTGTGCGCCAATTGTTAGAAAAAGCGGTAGGTATCGATGCCGAAGCGATTTTGCCTGAGTTTCACAGCAATAGCTTACGTCGCCGTGACAGCAAAATTCATCAAACGGGCTTAATGGCTGAACCAACTGATGAGACACGCGGCAAGGTGGCCTTATTTGTCACTTGTTATGGCAATTACAACGCGCCACAAGTGAATGAAGATTTAATCCGTGTCTTTGAGCATAACGGCATTCCGGTAAAAATCACCGAGAAAGAGCGTTGCTGTGGCATGCCTAAATTAGAATTAGGTGACTTAGCGACAGTAAAAGCCAATAAAGAGGTGAATATTCCTATTTTGGCTCGGTTGGTTGATGAAGGTCACGATTTAGTGGCGATGATTCCGTCTTGCGTGCTGATGTATAAACAGGAATTACCTTTGATGTTCCCTGATGATGAAGATGTGAAAAAAGTAGCAAAAGCGTTTTTTGATCCGTTTGAATACTTAATGTTGCGCCATAAGGCAGGCAAATTAAAAACCGCATTTGCCACCAGTTTGGGTACGGTGTCTTATCATGTGCCCTGTCATTTACGGGTGCAAAACATGGGCTTAAAAACCCGCGACGTGTTGCAACTGATTCAAGAAACGCAAGTGAAGCCAATTGAACGCTGTTCTGGCCATAATGGTACTTATGCGGTAAAAGCGGAAACGCATGATATTTCAATTAAAATTGGTCGTCCGGTATTCACACAAGTGAAAAACGCGGAAGCGGATTATTACAGCAGCGATTGCCCAATGGCAGGCGACCAAATTCAAAATGGTTTAGATGCGCCACAACCTGCGGTGCATCCGATGTCATTATTGCGTAAAGCGTATGGGATTTAAGTGATGGATAAACTGACGCGAGATGATTTATACAGTTTAGAAAAATACGCCGAAATGCGAGCGCAGTTTCGCCAGCAGGCGATTAATCATAAGAAAAATAGACAAGTAGCGTTAGGTGAGCATGTCACTTTGTTATTTGAAGATCGCTTGACGGTGCAATATCAAGTGCAAGAAATGTTGCGCATTGAACGGATTTTTGAGGTTTCCGGTATTGAGGAGGAATTAGCGGCTTATAACCCACTGATTCCAGATGGTTCTAACTGGAAAGCCACTTTAATGATTGAATATACCGATGTTGCAGAACGTAGAGCCGCGTTAACACAGTTAATCGGCATTGAAGAAAAGCTGTGGATGCAAGTCGGCGAGTCGGCGAAAGTGTATGCAATTGCCGATGAAGACATGGAACGTGCTAACGAAGAAAAAACCGCCGCAGTGCATTTTCTACGCTTTGAGTTAACAGCAGCACAAGCTCAAGCGGTGCAGGCAGGCGAGGTGTTAAGCGTTGGTGTCGATCATCCTGCGTACCAGTATGCTGTTCAAGTGTCTGAACCTGTGCGCGAAGCTTTAGCCGCAGATATTAAAGTGCAGTAATTTGTAGGGTTTGCGCCGCGTCTTTTTGCGGTGCGAACGCGGAGACATGCGGATGACGTTAGTTCTTAATCTGCATTTTTTCTGCCGTGATCACCATTCGTAATTTGAACACTTGCAGAAATTTTCCGCGTTCGCACCGTAAAAAGACACGGCGCAAACCCTACGCTTAGCTAAACATATCCGTAGTAATATTGTTATACCAACTATAAGCATACGCCACTTCACGGCGCAAATCTTCTGGCGAGGCATCGCTAGGCGTTAAACCTCCTGCGCCTTCCACAGCCGCAATTTTATCCTCTTGCAAGCGATACACATCTGCCACAGAAATGCCGTAATCTTCGCCCACAATGCTGTAACAAGTGTTGACATAAGACGGCACCACCATTTCCTTGCCTTGCAAAGCAGCCACGATGGCGGCGGCACACACCTTACCTTGTGAGTTTGCAGAATAACCCGATTTTGGCATTGAGGTCGCAATGCACGCATCGCCAATCACATGCACGTCAGGATGCAAGCTAGACTCAAACGTCTTTTTATCCACCGGACACCAACCACTGTCATCCGTTAAACCGCTATCAATAGCGATTTTGCCCGCTTTTTGTGGAGGGATAATGTTGATCACATCAGCGGTGTGCTTATCCTCAAACTCGCCAGCATAAACCGTCATCGCTGTGACATCGACCCGCTTCACTTCGCCTTGTGCAGACGGCGGCAGCCATTCAATTAAGCTATTTTCCGTGCCATAGCCATACAGTTTTTCCCACGCTTGGACAAATAAACCTTGTTTAGAAAACTTCTCTTTAGCATCTAAAATCAGAATTTTAGATTTAGGCTTGTTATTTTTTAAATAATGCGCGATTTGGCTAGCACGCTCATAAGGGCCGGGCGGGCAACGGAAAGGATTAGCCGGTGGCGCGATAATCACCACACCACCATCCTTCATATCGACTAATTGTTGCCGTAACAACTGAGTTTGCGCCCCTGCTTTCCACGCATGTGGCAAGCGTTCCGAGGCTGCTTTGCTATACCCTTCCACCCCGTCATAAATCAAACTCACCCCAGGCGAAACCACTAATTTGTCATAGCTAAAACTTTGACCGCTCGCCGTGGTCACAGTTTTTGCCGCTGGGTCGATAGCCGTTGCCATCTCTTGCACCACGTTGATACCGTGTGCCGCTAAACCTTGATAATTGAATTTAATGCTGTCTAAGCTGCGATCACCGCCTAACACCTCATTACTCATAAAACAGGTGTAATAATCAGCATTTTTTTCGATTAAAGTGACTTCAATGCTGGGATCAGCTTTGCGAATATATTTGGCAGCAATGGTACCGCCTGCGCCGCCACCGACGACAACGACGCGCCCGCCGCTGGCTTTTTTCGCGGCGGCAAAGCTAGGCACGCCTAAGGCACTGATAGCCATTGCGCCTGCACTGGTTTGTAAAAACTGTCTACGATTCATGGTTGACATGGCTGATTCTTCCTTAAGGCTGTTTAACTTCGCTTGCGTAATAATGTGCCAGTTGCTCTAAGCTCGCTTCGCCATGTTCAGCAACCATTTTTTCCATATGCTTACGCATTTTTGCAGGCATATCACGTTTTTTAGCGTGAAAATCTGCTAAGTTAAATTGCAAGTAGGGCAGCCATTGACCCGCTAATACATTCGCCCCGTCTTCATCTTTAAAACCACCATTAACGTGGCACTCTTCACAATATTCTTTGTGTAATGCAGCCCCTACTTCTGCTTTTTCTGCATCAATTTCCTGTGTAGCGCGTACAACGGGTTGGCTAGAGAAATACTTCGCCATTACTTCTAGTTCATCATTGCTATAGCCTTTGGCAATGCGATTCATAATCGTGCCGTGACGTTCACCGGTTTGATAATGTTGCATAGTAGCCATAAAAGTATCATGGGCAGTACCTGCAATGTTAGGAATCGCAGGGCCTTGGCTAGAACCCGCAGGGCCATGACAGGTGATGCAGGTGTCAACTAACATACTGGTTGCCAAGTTATTGCTGTCTGCTGTTAATAATGGACTGTGTAAACCCAGTCCCAGCAGCGTGATCAATGAGGTGGATAATAGGTTGCGGCTCATTGTAAACAGTTCCTCTTTGTATCAAATGAGCTTATTCGCTTAAATCTATTCAAAGGCTCTATTGGCGTGATTTAAGCTAAAGCAGGTAAAGACAATAAACAAATGGTGAGAAAACTTATATTTCTTGTGTTTTTGATGTAAAACAATTGTCAATCTGCATGCACTGCACTTAATTTACAAGGCTATTCTGTTTAGTTTTATTGAATAATTGATTGTTACATTAATTTTAATAATTAAGGTTAATCTAATATTGTTAATTACTAAATTGATTGTGTAATGTAATGACTAAAGCAACTATAAAGTCGTTATGCAGTTAATATAAGAAACAGTTGTAGGTCGCATAAGCGGAGCGTCATGCGACATTAACGGCGGATGACGGCTAATGCCTTATCCGCCCTACAAATCTGCTTAATATGATGGGAACGAGAAAAAACAGGAAATAATATGAGTACCACTGCAAAAGGCACTTACATTCTCTGGCTACACACAACGCAAGCAACAAGCATTAAAGTCGGTCGCTTTGGAGAATCTGCGTTTGAGGCAGGGCATTATGCTTACGTCGGCAGTGCTTTCGGTTCTGGTGGTTTAGCAGCACGTTTAAAACACCATCGTCAAATCAGTGCACGTCCACATTGGCATATAGACTATTTGCGGCACCATTGGCCGTTGCAATCAATTTGGTGGGCGGCTGATCCGATACGGCGCGAGCATGTTTGGGCAGAGGCTTTGCAGCAGTGGCAAGGGGCGAGCGTGCCTGTTGCTCGTTTAGGGGCTTCCGACTGTCAGTGTGCGGCGCATTTAATCCAGTTTGAACATACGCCTAGCATTAAAGCTTTTTTTACGTTAATGCAACAACGCTTTCCTGAACATGCGGAGATTGTGGAAGAGTCTGTCTTGTGAAGGGGAAATACTATAATAGGGTATTAGCTGTAAAGCTTATATATCTGAGCTTTCGCTATGGTTCTATTGTAATGGTCAAGTTTTTTTGTAGAAAATCTAAGCCACATTTAGAAAAGATAAGTTTTTCTGATGTGGAGTCATGTAGTCAATAGCAGAGTGTAATCTGCGGTAGTTGTAAAACCAGATATAGCGTTGAACACAATCATGGA
>QKBZ01000444.1 GCA_003245895.1 Beggiatoa sp. | reverse complement strand
GTGTCAGCATTTTGGGGGCGTTATTTGCTTACACATTGGTGCTGTCCAGTTCTGAATACAGAAGCGGATAAGCGTTAAGCAAGTGTAAAAGTGCAAGATAGAAAAGTAACCTGAAAAAATTCGCGCTATTGTGTCATATTTTGAAAATAAAAACTAAGCCACCTAATCACTCATAAACAACTCTAACATTTCATTTAAGAACAAACGACCTTGTTCAGAAGGGAGATAACTTTGTTCGGCTGCGATATAGTTTAACCAGCCTTGTGCTTGTGCCTGTTGCAAAGCATTACTGACACGGTGCAAGGGTAAGCCAGTATACGCTTCAAACTGTGCTGCGCTAAAACCTTCATGTAAGCGCAAGGCATTTAACATAAACTCTAAACACACATCATTCGCGGTTAAATAATGTGTTTCAGCGTTGATTTCTGGCGTGGTAGCCGTTTCTAAATAACGGCGCGGATGTCGCTGTTTGCTACTGCGGCGAATGCTGCCTTGGTGGGCATCACTAATTTTGCCATGCGCCCCTGCACCAATACCCAAATAATCACCGAATTGCCAATAATTCAAATTATGTTGGCATTGTCGCCGCGCTTGCGCATAAGCTGACACCTCATATTGCTGATAACCTTGCTCAGCTAAATAGCGTTGCCCTGCACTTTGAATTGCCCATAAATCATCATCTTCGGGTAATAAAGGCGGCGGGCGACGGTGAAATAACGTATTTGGCTCTATGGTCAACTGATACCACGACAAATGCGGCGGCTTAAAGCTTAACGCCATGTGTAAATCATCAAGGGCTTGTTGCTCGGTTTGTTTAGGTAAGCCAAACATCAAATCTAAATTGAAATTATTAAAGCCTGCCGTCTGTGCTGCTTCAATAGCCGCAATTGCCTCATCACGCCCATGCACCCGCCCTAAGGTTTGCAAAGCCTCTGGGTTAAAACTTTGAATACCTAATGATAAGCGGTTAATACCTGCTTGACGGAAACCCTGAAAACGCACGCTGTCTACCGTTGCTGGATTGGCTTCTAAGGTAATTTCCGCGTTGGGCAACACCATAATGCGTGCGCGAATCCCTGCCAAAAGCTGTTCTACCGTCTCTGGTGATAACACACTAGGCGTGCCGCCGCCGATAAAAATACTAATGATTTTACGTCCCCACACAGACGGCAACTCTTGCTCTAAATCTGCGAATAAGGCAGCTAAATAATCTGCTTCAGGGACAGGATCGCGGATTTCATGAGAGTTAAAGTCACAATAAGGACACTTGCGCACACACCACGGCACATGAATATACAAGCTCAACGGCGGTAAGGTGGTAAATTGGAAACCCGCTTCAGTTTGTTCGCGGTTTAATTGTTTAGTTAATGTGGAGAGGGGTATGGTGGTTTCAGTCATCAATAAATAATCTCATGAGCAATATCGAGTGGTTATCATTTTTTTTGCATTAAAAACAAGTTGTTTCTCGTTCCCACCATTTTGGTGGGAATGCATGCCGCGTCGCTCCAGCGGCGCGAATCAGGCGCAAACGGCAGTTTATACGACTAAACGTGCCGCTGGAGCGACACAATATGCATTCCCATCGGGACGATGGGAACGAGAAAACCCTGCCGCAAACTGTAGCAGAGTTCCCCTCAAGACCCCAAATGCCGAACGCTCGCTTAATAACTTTTCCATAATGCGCTAAACAAATGTTGCAAATGTAAAAACGCCATTTTTGCCCCATCAACCACTAAATTCTGATCTGCAATTTGCGTAATCGCTTCATCCATACGCTGACCAAACTGCTGCCACTGCGCCCGCGTTTGTGCGCCACGTCCGCGATAATATTGCACACCGTATGCGTCTAACTCATACGCCGCTTGCAAATGTGGCAATACAAACTGTGCGCCTAATCTCGAACCTTCAAACACATAAAGAAAACCTAATAACATCACCGGCATTTCAGACGCATGTTCAATGGCTTGCACGAAATCGGCGGTTGCTCGTTGCACAGGTGCTTTGGGAATATCTACGGTAAAGTGTGATAAATCTTGGTTTAACTCTGGCAAACGCGCCATGTCAGGCCGCCATACGGCAAGCACTTGTGAATGCAAAGTATGTTCGCAATGATTTTCTAACGCGCGGTGAATCGGTAAATAAGCGGTTAACTGCCCAACGTATAACGGCAAAGGCAAGGTTTCTGCGACTAATGCCTGACTAAAAGGCAATGCTTCTAACTGTTGATGTAAAGGCCATGTTTCGGTGCGTAATCGCGCCATAATATTCGTTTTTAAAACCGTATGATGAGACATTATATTAACTCTTATGAAACTGGCGTAATGAATGCGTAAAAAGCGATAAAGCGTTTAAATGCGCCGCTATTATTTTTAATGTGAGGGCAAAATGGCTGCATTGAATACTTTTTCAAGATAGAAATACAAATACCGTCATACTGATAATCGCCGCACCTGTTAAGATTTGACTAAGATAATAAGCTTATCATCAATTTACACTTTCCAGCATTTCCCACGGTAGTCATATATGCAAACCCCCACCCAGATTGATCACCGTTTACATGGCACCCGCCAAAGCCGCATTTTGCTAGAACTGTTTGGCAATACGGTCTTATTTCCCATTGCCAACATTTTTTTAGAATTACTGTCTGAAGGCGCGGTAAATTACCTTAGCGAATTAGATGCTTATGTATTAATCAGTGCCTGTATTGTGCAAGCAATCGCGTTAGGGCACTGGCAATATGAAAAGCGTCCTCACCCTTTACTCGGCAATTTAATTGCCCCCAGTATTTATACAACGGTAGAAGTGCTTGTTGAATCACACATCACCTTTTTTAGTGCACCTAATCATATTGCCTTTTGG
>QKBZ01000147.1 GCA_003245895.1 Beggiatoa sp. | reverse complement strand
TAATAATTGAAAATAATAGGTTGTGCGTCGATCCCAGCCACGAATCGCGCCCTCTGCCACGCTTTTGTCTGGTTCTAACACCACGCGCTGCGGGTCGAAAAACTGGCGCACGCCTAAGCCGTCGCAGGTGGGGCAAGCACCGACCGGATTATTAAACGAGAATAAACGCGGTTCTAATTCGCTGACGCTGTAACCGCATTCGGGGCAGGCAAATTTTGCAGAAAATAATAAGGCTTGTGCATCGGGTTTATCCATATCGACCACTAAGGCCACGCCATCGCCTAAACGCAAGGCGGTTTCAAACGACTCAGCTAAACGCAAGGCCATGTCGGAACGCACTTTAAAGCGGTCGATGACTACCTCAATACTGTGTTTTTTATGCAAGTCTAAAGTGGGTGGCTGGTCAAGTTGGATAATTTCGCCATTGACCCGCGCACGGATGAAACCTTGTGCTTGTAAACTGCTGAATAATTGAACGTGTTCGCCTTTGCGTTCTTTGACCACGGGTGCCAATAACATCAACTTGGATTCCGCAGGCAAGGACAGCACTTGATCCACCATTTGGCTAACGGTTTGCGCGTTAAGCGGGATATGATGGCTGGGACATTGTGGCACGCCGACGCGGGCGAATAATAAACGCAAATAGTCGTAAATTTCTGTCACCGTGCCCACAGTGGAGCGCGGGTTATGAGAAGTCGATTTTTGTTCGATGGAAATCGCGGGCGATAAGCCTTCGATATGCTCTACTTCGGGCTTTTCCATCATGGATAAAAATTGGCGTGCGTAGGCGGAGAGCGATTCAACATAACGCCGTTGCCCTTCGGCATAAATGGTATCGAAGGCAAGCGAAGATTTACCCGAACCGGATAAGCCCGTGATGACAATCAATTGGTCGCGGGGTAAGTCTAAGTCAAGGTTTTTTAAGTTGTGGGTGCAAACCCCACGCAGGCGAATAGTATCCATACAGCAACATCAAATCGTGGTTAAATTTACAGTGTTGTGTCGCCGCTGTCGTGCAACAAGGGGACAGGTATAAAGTGTGTGCATGTGCAGCATTGTAACCTTGTCTGCGAGCGAGCTAAAGCGGTGTGATGTCCGACACGAGGTCATTTTTCAGTTACAACAGGGGTTATGTTCATGTCTACGGAGCATCCGATTATTTCTGTGACGGGGTCTTCTGGCGCTGGGACGACCACGGTCAAAAAAGCCTTTGAAGATATGTTTCGCCGTAAAAAGATTAAGGCGGCGGTGGTTGAGGGTGATAGTTTTCATCGCTATAACCGCGAGGAAATGAAGCAAGAGTTAAGAGCGGCTGAGCGCGATGGGCGCAGTATGAGCCATTTCGGTATCGAGGCGAATTTATTCGATAAGTTAGAGGAATTGTTTCATACCTATGCCAAAACCGGCACCGGCTATAAGCGTTATTACTTGCATAATGAGGAGGAGGCGGCGCCGTTTGGTCAAGCACCGGGGACGTTTACCGAGTGGGAGCCGTTGCCAGAGAATACCGATTTATTGTTTTATGAGGGGTTACACGGCGGCATTGTCACTGAGCATGTGGATGTGTCGCAGTGGGTGGATTTGTTAATTGGTGTCGTGCCGATTATCAATTTAGAGTGGATTCAGAAGATTAGCCGCGATTGTGCGGAGCGTGGTTATTCAGCAGAGGCGGTGACGAATACGATTATGCGTCGCATGCCGGATTATATTAATTACATCGTGCCACAGTTTTCGCATACGCATATTACGTTTCAGCGCGTGCCGTTGGTGGATACGTCTAACCCGTTTATAGCGCGTGATATTCCGACGGCTGACGAGAGTTTAGTGGTGATTCGCTTTAATAAGTATCGGGATCAGGATTACACCTATTTGTTAGCAATGGTGCATGATGCATTTATGTCTCGGCCTAACACCTTGGTAATCCCAGGGGCGAAGATGGGGTTTGCCATGCAGATTATTTTCCAGCCGATTTTGGATGAGTTGATGGAGAGGAAGCGGAAGGCGGCGTTTGTTTGAGGTTGCATGCGAAGTGCATCTGTCGTGGTTAGTGATGGGTGTTCTTCGTTTGTGAGTTCTGCTGAGTATTCCTTGGTTTGAGGAGGCTTTTATGCGTGTTTGCTTGTTGTTTGTTTTGTGGTTGTTGTTGGGGGGCGTTGTTTGGGCTGAGGAATTATTTCCTGGTGATTTTTTAGAGCAGTTTATGGCGGCTTTGCAAGCTGGGGATGCAGAAAAAGCAGCATTATTGGTGCAAGCAAATCCACAAACTGTATCGACATTGGAAAATGTGTTTTTAGCAAAAGCTGCGTTGAGTAGTGGAGAAGAGGCTAAGCAGTTAAAAGCATTAAGTCAGTTGTTTCAGCAATTAAGCGGTGTGTTAGAGGCTGATAATGATTCAATTCCAGAGTTAGAGCAACTACAAGCACAAGGTGAGCAAGCTTATTACCGCAGTGACTATCAAGCCGCTTTGACGCATTGGCAAAAGGGGTTACAACAGGCAGAAGCTTTAAATAACCAAGCGTACATCAGTCAATTTTTAGGCAATCTTGGCGTGGTTTACAGAAATTTAGGCGAGTATCAGCGCGTCCTAGAGTACTACGAGAAGGCTTTAGTTATTGACCGCGAGATCGGCGACCGCCGTGGTGTTGGAAATAACCTCACCAATATCGGCAATGTCTATAGTAATTTAGGCGAGTATCAGCGCGCCCTAGAGTACTACGAGAAGGCTTTAGAGATTAAACGCGAGATGGGCAACCGCCGTGGTGTTGGAAATAACCTCACCAATATCGGCAATGTCTATAGTAATTTAGGCGAGTATCAGCGCGCCCTAGAGTACTACGAGAAGGCTTTAGAGATTAAACGCGA
>QKBZ01000133.1 GCA_003245895.1 Beggiatoa sp. | reverse complement strand
CTAAAATGCCTTTATAACGGCTATAACGCACTTGCTCTAATAAATAATCAATGCCGTGGTTATTAAAGCCCATGCGATTGATTAAAGCTTGTGCCTCTGGCAAACGGAATAAACGCGGTTGAGGGTTGCCTGCTTGTGGTTGTGGTGTGACGGTACCGACTTCGATAAAGCCAAAGCCTAAGCTGGCTAAACCATCGACATACTCACCATTTTTATCTAAACCTGCGGCTAAACCAACGGGATTGGGAAATTTTAAACCCATCACGCGCACAGGTTTTGCGGGCATTTTGCCAAATAATAAACGTGCTAAGCCCGTGCGTTGCAAGTAATGCAGCGTTTTTAAAGTGACGTTGTGGGCTTGCTCAGGTTCTAAGCGAAACAGTAGGGGGCGAACTAGGGAATACAGCATAAATCCATCTTTTTAGAGTGGCTAAACATGCTGCACAGTATACAAGTTTTTCAAGTCGTACAGCGTGTTGATTCGTGATTATGGTAAATGCTTGCTACAGTCTTGTAGGGCGGATAAGGCGCTAGCCGTCATCCGCCGTCAGTGGCTTGGTTTAAGCTTCAACAGTGCTATGTCGGATGACGGCTAAAGCCTTATCCGACCTACAAGATCGCAGGGAAAAATTAACAGATACTATTGAGGAAACAGTGCGTGGTACTATAACTAGGGGACGTTACACGTTGGCACCTTATTTTCTACCTCTAGTCGGTTTGTTTACTAGAAAACATAAAATTGTCAAAATAAGGCAATTGAAATTTAAAAAGCTAAACTTATATATGTTAACAGTGTAAATGATAAGTTTTTATCAGTTTTATGAAGGGGTTAACTTTATGAGAATAGCTAATTATAACTCAAAACATGATCCTGTGTGGCACTTATTAGACAAGTGGCAGAAACAGGTGGAACAGCGTCCAGTTGCCCGTCAAACCGTTGCTCAAGCAAAAGCATGGCAGCCTGCTGCGGACATTCGTGAGTTGGCAGACCAGTTTGTCATTACTTTAGATATACCGGGCGTTGCACCTGAAGCCTTAGACATTCAGATGGAAAAAGGTGTGTTAAGCATTGCGGGCGCACGACAAGCGACTGCACAGCAAGGTTATCAGCGTCAAGAACGGCCTAGCGGCGAATTTTTACGCCGTTTTAGCTTGCCAGAAGTTGCCGATATTACGCATATTAGTGCCAATGTGCGGCATGGTGTGTTAACTGTCACCATTCCGCGTAAGCTCAGCACTCAAAGCCGAACCATTCAGGTGAAATGACCTCCTTAAAGTCGGTGATAAGTTCGCTTATCATCGACTCGGCTTGAGTCTGACGCGCAAAGGTCAGATTTTAACCGTTTAAGGGAGTTTTGTTAAATCTCGCTATGGAATACAAAGATTACTATAAAATCATGGGTGTCTCTAGGGATGCCAGTGCAGATGACATAAAAAAAGCCTATCGCAAACTCGCCCGCAAATATCACCCTGATGTCAGCACCGAGGCCAATGCCGAGCATCATTTTAAAGAAGTGAATGAGGCGTATGAGGTGTTGAAAGACCCTGAAAAGCGGGCGACTTATGATCAATTAGGCACGCGCTGGCGTGCTGGCGACGACTTCCGTCCGCCCCCTGGTTGGGATTTTGGCGACGGCAATTTTGATTTCCGCTCTCGTGGTGGCAACGCCGGTTTTGGCGGTGCTGGTGGCTTTGATTTCAGCGATTTTTTTGAAAGTTTATTTGGTGGTGCAGGCGGTGGTTCGCGCTGGCGCACGGGTGGTGCAGGCGGCGCACACAGTTTCCGTACCGCAGGTGAAGATCAACACAGCAAGATATATATTTCGCTAGAGGAAGCCTATCAAGGCACAACCCGCGCCATACAGCTAGAAGTGTCGGATGGTGGTTTTGCGCCTAGCAGCACACGCACCTTAAACGTCAAAATCCCTGCTGGTGTTACCGAAGGTAAGCGCATCCGTTTAACCGGACAAGGCGCACCAGGGAGCAATGGCGGTATTAATGGCGATTTATATCTGGAAGTATCGATTAAACCGCATTCACTGTACCGCGTGGAAAACAAAGATATTCACATAGAATTACCGATCACACCTTGGGAAGCGGCTTTAGGTGCGACCGTCAATGTGCCTACGCTCGCTGGTACAGTTGGTTTAAAAATCCCTGCCGGTGCGCAATCAGGCAGCAAGCTGCGTCTCAAAGGCCGTGGTTTGCAAGGTCATCCAGCGGGTGATCAATACGTGCAATTAAAAATTGTCACGCCGCCAGCAGAAACTTCGCATGCCCGCGAGTTATATCAAAAAATGGCTGAGGAATTGGCTTGGTTTAAGCCGCGTGCGGATTTGGCGGGTTAAGTGTTGTAGGGTGTGCGAAACGCCGCCGAGAAGCTGGGGCTGTTTCCAGCCTTAATCGGCGTTTTGCCCACCGTGCGAGGTTTAAGATTGTTGTAGGGTTTGCGCCGCGTCCTTTTGCGGTGCGAACACGGAGAAGAATGCAGAATTGTCTGAATCAGGATTTTCAGGATTATAGAATTAACAGGATAATCAAATGTTTGTAATCCTGAAAATCCTTAAATTCTGTAAATCCTGATTCAGACAAGTAAGTTCTAACATCATGCAGGCTTCTCCGCGTTCGCACCGCAAAAAGACGCGGCGCAAACCCTTGTATCTTATAAGCATTCATGATTAGCTACCATGAATAGGAAATCAGAGAGGCTGAGCAAACCCTGAGACCATTGAGTCTGTGACGTAGATAAGCCACTGAGTTTCCATCAGTTTAGCAAATCAATTAAGGCTGTACGGTATCCAAGAGCTAGACTCTGCATGTACAAGGAAAGTCTGCAAACTGATAAAACGGTTGTTTTGAGGTATTTATCATGAA
>QKBZ01000327.1 GCA_003245895.1 Beggiatoa sp. | reverse complement strand
ATACATTATTTTTAGCACTCAATAATATCTTTTTTATCTATGTAAAATCAATATTATTAAGCCCCCAAAGCCCCCACCAAGGCAATCCGAATCTCATCCAACAAATCTGTATGCGAGTAAGCCCCTTTTTGGAACACATGGGCAACGCTGTGATTCAAGCGTTCTTTCTCCACTGCCGTTAAATCTTTAGCAGTCAACACCACCACCGGCAAGGCTTTCCAATGTTTATTGCGACGTAAAGTGTCGATGAATTGGAAACCGTCCATTTCTGGCATCATCAAATCGCTTAAAATTAAATCAGGCGTATGATCTTCCATCCAGTTCAATGCAGCTTGACCATTTTCCGCTTTCGCTACCTCCCAACCCGCCTTATTTAACATGCGCTCCAATAAATCACGGTTATTGGGATCGTCATCAACAACCAACACCAAAGGCACAATAGAATCATCGTCAGGGCGATATTTTTCTAAAATATGTGTGAGATGGCCTTGCTCTACCGGTTTGACTAAGAAACCCGAAGCCCCTAACGAATAGCCCGCGTTATGTTCCGTGCGAATCGACAACATTAATACCGGAATATTTGCCAAACTTGCATCCGCTTTCAGTTCCGACAAAATTGCCCAGCCATCGGCCTGCGGCATCGCGGCTTCCAGCGTAATCATGTCAGGATGTAATTCTTTAGCGAGTTTTAGCCCTTGCTCGGCACTGTTCGCCACCATCGCTAAATACCCTAAACTTTTTACATAATGCCGCAACGCGCTACAGGTAATCGGATCATCATCGATGATCAACACGGTTTTTTTGCGGTTGCTGGCAACAGGTTTAGGTAATTCTTCCGGTTGCGGTTTTGGCTGTTCAATATCTTGCACCGTGACAGGGAGTTGCAGCGTAAACGTCGTGCCCTTACCCACTTCGCTGCGAATCTCAATCCTCCCTTGCATCATGGTGATAAAACCTTTAGTAATCGCCAACCCCAACCCCGTGCCGCCATATTGGCGCGTAGTGGAGACATCTGCTTGCGTAAAGGCATCGAAAATCCGTGCTTGTTGCTCCTCAGTCATGCCAATGCCAGTATCTTTGACATGAATCAGTAAATAGGCAGTATTTTGTTGTTCAATGCGCTCTAAATGCAGGGTAATCGTGCCATTTTCGGTAAATTTCGCTGCATTGCTCAGTAGATTAAACACACATTGACGGACTTTAGTGAGATCAGCGTAAACTTGCCCAATGTCATCAGGGCATATCACGTCAAGGTGGTTATGTTTGGTTTCAATCAGCGGCTGAATGGTGGCAATAATTTCTTTAACTAACTGACGGACATCAAAGCTTTCTAAAAATAAGCTCATTTTGCCCGCTTCAATTTTTGAAAAATCGAGGATGTCATTGATTAACGACAATAAATGTCGCCCAGCCATGCCGATTTTATTTAAATCGCCGACAAACCCTTCTTCCTCAATTTCTTCCGCTTCTTCCCGCAGAATCTCGCTGTAACCAATAATGGCATTCATCGGCGTGCGCAGTTCATGACTCATGGTGGCGAGAAAGCGGCTTTTGGCAATATTGGCATCTTCCGCCGCATCTTTGGCATGTTGCAAAGCTTCGACTAAGGCTTCTAAAGTGTCGTTTTGCTCTTGCAGGCGTTGTTGTAAATGGTGGATTTTGAGATGGGTTTTCAGGCGGGCTAACACTTCTTCTTGCTGAAACGGCTTAGTGATGTAATCGGTTGCACCGAGTTCAAAGCCTTTGACTTTATCCAGCGTGTCGCTCAGTGCAGTCATAAAAATCACCGGAATATCGCGGCTGTATTCCTGCGCTTTAAGCTGAGTACATACCTCAAAGCCACTCATACCCGGCATCATCACATCGAGCAAGATTAAATCAGGGTTAAAACTTTCCACCCGTTGCAAGGCTTTGTGCCCGTCTTTGGCAATGGCAACTTCAAAGTCCAGTTCACGCAGAAAATCAAATAATACGTTAAGGTTCGCTGGCGTATCATCGACGATCAAAATCTTTGCACGTTTACAGCTATTCATTGCACGCCCCTTGTTTTCCACTATGCGCTAGAGTTTTACAAACTGATGTCAGAACAAAAGCCGATATGACGGCTAACACCTTATCCAAGCTACAAAATCTAATTAACTTTTCGAGTCAGAAGCCTCTTTATAAGGCTGTAACAATTCACATAAACCATCTTCGTCAAAAGCTTCTGCTAATTCTTGGATATTTGCCAATATTGGTTCTAAATCAGGCGTTGTTTGTCTTAATTCTGTGAGTTTATCAAAAATTTTGCTGAAGTAGCCGTGCTCTGTCAGTTCGTACAACTCTGCGGCAACCTGTGCAGGTAAAGTGGCAGCATGATCTTCTTCTGCTGTTGAGTCATCATCACCTGCTTTCTGCTGCTCAGCATAGACCCACGTTAATGGTAAATGTTTTTGCAAGCTGTCCAGCAACTCATCCACTTGAAAAGGCTTAGGAATAAAGCCCGCACAGCCGACTTCTACACATTGTTGTTGATGGAAACTAAAGGCACTGGCAGAAATCGCAACGACAGGAATGGCTTTAAACGCTGATAATTGTTTTAAACGGCGCACGGTCTCAAAACCGTCCAGACGCGGCATCACTAAGTCCATTAAAATCATATCAGGCAACACCCGTTCAACTTGCTCAAGTGCGTCAAGTCCATCCTCGGCAAGACTGATTTCAAAGCCTAAAGGTTTGAGCAGCATTTTTAACAAGGCGCGATTTTCTTCTTTATCATCAACGACTAAAATACGATAAGCCGTCCGGCCTTGTGCTTTCAAAGGAGCATCATCAGGGATACGATAAGCCGTCACCGACAAAATTTCTATTTCATTGAAATGATGGAAATTCTCCGCCTC
>QKBZ01000044.1 GCA_003245895.1 Beggiatoa sp. | reverse complement strand
TCAGAATTTGCAAAATTAAGGAATTTTCAGAATTAAAAAAGTTTAATTCTAAAAATATGCAGAGTTTTATGGTGGAATACGCTGCGCTATTCCACCCTACAAGTGGTTTACACGGTGTTTTCTGCGATTTTAGCTTGATGACTCGCTTAACTCCCCCTACACTTTTTAGCCTGATTCTCCACACAACAAGCTAATAATCATGAGCCGCACAGACCAGATTACCCCCCAACCGAATTGCACCGATCCCGTAGAAGCGGGCATGTTATCGGTGGCGGAAGCCTTAACACGCATGCAAGCGGAGTTAACCCCTTTAGCACACACGGAAAAATTAGCCTTGCGCCAAGCTTTAGGCCGTGTGTTGGCGGAGTCGATTATTTCGCCGATTAATGTGCCTGCGCATACCAATTCCGCGATGGATGGTTATGCCATCAATGGCGCAGATTTACCAGAATCCGGCACAGTTGTTTTGCAAGAGATTGGCACCGCGTGGGCAGGTCGTCCTTGTAGTTTGGAAGTGCAACGCGGGCAATGTGTGCGCATCATGACCGGCGCCAGTATGCCTGCGGGTACAGATACCGTGGTGATTCAGGAACGCGTGGAAGCAGAAAACGGACAAATTCGCATCGGGACGGGCGAGCGCACGGGGCAGAATGTGCGGGCAGCCGGTGAGGATTTGGCTCAAGGTGATGTAGTGTTGCAGGCCGGACGTTTAGTCATGCCGCCGGAGTTAGGCTTGTTAGCATCACTGGGCTTTGCTGAAGTGACTGTCTTGCGCCGTTTGCGCGTGGCCTTTTTCTCTACTGGCGACGAGTTGCGCTCTTTGGGCGAGCCGTTAAGCGACGGACAGATTTATGATAGTAACCGTTACACCTTATACGGCATGTTAGAACGCTTAGGCGTAGACGTGATTGATATGGGTGTGGTGCGCGATGATCGGGCAGCGTTAACAGCAGCGTTTAACGCGGCGGCGGATTGTGCTGATGTGTTGATTACCTCTGGCGGGGTCTCTGTGGGGGAAGCAGATTTTACGAAAGCAGTGTTATCCGAGCTAGGCCAAATTCAATTTTGGAAAATTGCCATGAAACCCGGTCGCCCGTTAGCCTTTGGCAAAATTAAAGACATGGCGTTTTTCGGTTTACCGGGTAATCCGGTCGCGGTAATGGTGACATTTTATCAGTTTGTGCAGCCGTTATTGCAGTATTTACAAGGACAAAGCCCACTGCTAGCAAACCCAACGGTGAAAGTCCGCAGTTTATCCCGTTTTCGCAAAAAAGCCGGTCGCGCCGAATTCCCGCGCGGTATTTTAAGCCAAACCGAGACAGGGGAATGGGTGGTACAGGTGAGTGGTAAACAGGGTTCGGGTATTTTGCGCTCGATGAGCGACGGTAATTGTTTTGTGTTGTTGTCGGAGACGCAGGAGACGGTAGAGCCGGATGATTTTGTGATGGTACAGCCGTTTGTGGGGATGATGTGAGTTTGTCGAAAAAGATATTTTTTATAATTCACAGATAAGTCTGGTTCTCCCTCCTGAATACAACCTAATAACCCTTCTTCTCGTAAAACACGAATGATTCTCTCGCCCTCTGTTTCTGAGTTTTCAGTTACAGAGGATGCTGTGTTTTGTTGTTTTACAGAAAAATCTAATTTTTCCTTATAAGTCGTAGAAAGCTGCTCATCTGTACTAATACAGCCAATCAATCCCGCCTTCTCAAAAGCCTGATAAATTGCAGAAACCTCACTTGTATCTGTAGGTACAGGCGTTGAGTTTGCTTTCTGTAATCTCAACTTCTCAATAAAAGCAACTAAGCGTTGTTGCTCTAGTGCAGACAAATGCAAAATTTCTGTTTCGATTTCTTCAACTGATAGAGCCATTGTTTATATTCCTGTCTGAAGTATTGCAAGAATCAAAATGGAAAAGCTTCATGATTACGATCCAGTGCAACTAAAAAGAAAACTGACTGTGATTGAAACCCGTGAACACGTAATTTTTCTTGGTTTACCCTTAACTCAAAAAAACTTATTTCTTCAGATATTTGAGCGGCGACTGATTTAAGACAGTTTTTTAATTTAACAGCACTTACATCATCTAAATTGTATTTCGTATACCCTAATCCATATTTAGGAATTTTAGAGCCTGTTTTATAAACCTGTTCCCAAGTATGCTTACTTAAATCTGACAGGAATCGAGAAAAAGCTTCTAGCTCTTTTTTCTCCCAATCAGAAAAAGATTGCCAATCACTTTGAAAGTATTTAAGTGCTACATAAGGCATTAATCTTAAAGCACTGGAATTAGTTGATATTTCCTCTGAAATAAGTCCCAATATCTCAATTTCTTTTTTGTGCGCTCTTACTGCGTAATGACTCTGTTCTTGTTTAATCCGATTCTTAGGAATACTCCCTTTTTTACCCATCTAATTGATCACCATATTTTTCAGTAAAGTATTCTTTAATAAATGCCTTACTAATTGTATTGGTACAACGTGCTTCAGGAGATAATCCGCCTCTTGCCTTAATCCAAGGGAGATCATTATGTGTCATTTGCTCAAGTGTTTTTGCCGATGATTCGCCGTAAATTTCAAGAACTTGAAACAGCACATCTTCAACATCTTCATCAAAAACAATGCTTTCTCTGCTAGCCACTAAGGGTTCCCACTGGTAAGCCTTAAATTCGTTATACACTTCTCTAACCACTGGCCCATGTGCCCACGCTTCTATATCTTCTTTGAATAAGGTTTTATCTAATAAAACCTGTGTCCATGCTTCTGCATAATATAAAAGCTTTTGCACTTTTAGATGGGTAACAACATCACCTACCTCTTTATCAAAATGATTAATAAACCAATTTGCAACATCAATAGCATGATACATTGTTAAACCCTT
>QKBZ01000245.1 GCA_003245895.1 Beggiatoa sp. | reverse complement strand
AACACCCAAAAAAGTGTAGAAAATAGAAAAAAGCCCAAGCACATTTTAATAAACCCCAGAACAGTGACAGGATGCTCATTTTTAGGCTTTAAGGTAAAACGATTAGTCTGTTTAGCTTGGATATACATAGTCTGCATGCCTCAAGTAAAATTCAGTGCATCATATAGCGAACACTTATTACTCGCAATATGCTAAGCCACTAAAAAACTTGAAATTATCACCAACCTATCTCTATGTGCTAGACAACATAAAAGGGGTTTTTTTCTACCCAAGCGACACTAGAATAAGGTAAGCTTTGTTCATATTCCTACACCACCAGCCAGACCTTAGGCGCGTATGCTAACCAAACAAACCCTTATTGCAATTGCAATCACTTTCTTTGGCACTGTCGCACTTTGTTTTTTACAAAAAAAATTTAAAGGACAAAAAGGTGGTTTGCTCAAATTATTAGGCATCGTGGCGGCGATCATACTTTTTGTCTTAGCATTTTGGATTTTTATTAACTTTCAATTAGTCGATAGAGGTTTCTCAATTTCATTTAATAGCATGGAAGTCATCAAACAACGCTTTAGTTTTATTCTCGCGTTCTTCTATGCCATTTATGAAACAGTAATCAGACGGCATTCTAGCTAAAAACCGATAGCTCCCCTCACAGTAGGCAAACCTGTTACCATAGCCGAAAATGACCACATAATGGCTTGAGGGAGCATTATTCATATGAAATTTGATTGGCTTATTGTTGGCGCGGGCTTTACCGGCGCAGTGTTAGCAGAACGCATCGCTAGCCAGCTTAATCAAAGGGTTTTATTAGTTGAGCAACGCAATCACATTGGCGGCAATGCTTATGATTATTACGACGAACACGGTGTATTAGTTCACCAATACGGCCCGCATATTTTCCACACCAACGCCAAACACGTTTGGGATTACCTGTCTAATTTCACCGCATGGCGGCCTTATTATCATCAAGTATTAGGCGTAGTCGATGGTCGCCAAGTGCCGATTCCTTTTAATTTAAATTCTTTATACGACTTATTCCCGCCGCGTTATGCTGACAGCCTTGCCGAGCAACTGTTACAACAATATGGTTTTAACGTCAAAGTACCGATTTTAAAAATCATGGACAGCGCGGGCAGTCCTGACTTGCAGTTTTTAGCCAAATACATTTATGACAACGTATTTCAAAGCTATACCTTAAAACAATGGAATTTAAAACCGGAAGAGCTTAGCCCAGCGGTGACGGCGCGTGTGCCGATTTACATCAGCCGCGATGACCGCTACTTCCAAGACTCTTATCAAGGCATGCCGAAATTAGGTTACACAGCCTTATTTCAAAACCTGCTAAATCATCCTAATATCAAAGTATTGTTAAATACTGATTACCGCGAAATTATTGACGAAGTGCAGTATCAGCGCATGGTGTATACAGGGCCAATCGATAGCTTTTTTGATCACATGCACGGCGAATTGCCTTACCGCAGCTTACGTTTTAACTTTATTCATGACACTAGCAAGTTAGTGCAAAGCGTGGGCACGGTGAATTATCCGAATGAATACGACTATACTCGTATTACTGAATTCAAGCATTTAACGGGGCAGCGTTGTCACGGCACAACGTATATTGAGGAATATCCAGAACCGTATGTACGCGGTGAAAACATTCCTTATTACCCGATTCCGAAAGATGAATACAAAGCCTTATTCCGTCAATATCAACAAGAAGCGGAACGCTTGCAAGGCAAAGTGATTTTTGCCGGACGTTTAGCGGATTATCAGTATTACAATATGGATCAAGCGGTGGCGCGTGCCTTGAGTTTATTTAAGAAAACGATTTGCGAAGGCGAAGCGGACACGGTCGCTTAAAACAGGTTTATGGAACATTTATATATTCCTTATACGGCAACCACGCAATTACGACGTGGCAATGTGCTGGTGTTAGCCCCGCATCCTGATGACGAGGTGTTCGGCTGCGGCGGTGCTATTATGCAGCATGTGGCGCAAGGCGATACGGTGCGGGTGTTGATTTTGACTGACGGCGCGGCGGCGATTCCGCATCCTGATGAGGATAGTCGCTTACTGTATATCACGCTGCGTCAGCAAGAGAGCAAACGCGCGGCGCAGATTTTGGGTTACAAGCAGCTTGAGTTTTGGGAATTTTCAGATCGAGAATTGCCCAATGATGAGCGCGTGATTCAACGCTTACAGCAGTATTTAACACAGCATCAGATTAACCATGTGTATGCGCCGTCTACGTTTGAGATTCACCCTGATCACATATCTGCCGCACAGTTAGCGGTGGAAGCGGTGAAACGCTGCGGCGCGGGCATGAGCTTGTCTATGTATGAAGTCGGTATGCCCTTGCATCCGAATTGCTTATTGGATTTAACGCCGTTTTTAGAACGTAAACAGCAGGCCATGCAGCAATTTGGCTCGCAATTGCAGTTACAGCATTATGAACGTCATATTTTAGGCTTGAATCATTACCGCGCTTATACCTTATCGCGCCAAGTGGCGGCAGCCGAGGCGTATTATGTGATTGATGGCGAGACTTTACAGGCACACCCTGCACAGGAGTTCGGTCAATCACCGCAAACGCTGGCGTTAGAGAATGCACAGCAGCATATTCGTGCTTTAGAGGGTGAGTTGGCGCAACGGCAGGCGGAGTTAAATCGGGTTTATCGGAGTTATTCTTGGCAGATTACGGAGCCGTTGAGGTGGTTGAAGCGATGTTGGCGGGGAGAGCCACAGTAAGCATGTTGACTGTTTAGCAGCAAGATACTATATATAAACACAGTATCTTGCTGAGTGCTGTTTTTTATATATTTTTAATAGAATCAAGATGAAGGGTTTAACAATGTATCATGCTATTGATGTTGCCAAT
>QKBZ01000085.1 GCA_003245895.1 Beggiatoa sp. | reverse complement strand
AAAACATTTTGCACAATCGAGAAATGATCAGCATATTAGCGAGTGCAAAATGCCGTGTATTATTTGTCGGTATTGAATCGTTTAACCAAGAATTCTTAAAGCAACATAACAAAAAGCAAAATACGGCTAAGTCGAACAACATTTTCGATGATATTCGCTTTGCGCAAAAGCAAGGGATTGTGGTGATTTACCCCTATATGTTTGACCCACGCATTGCCTCTGTGGCTGATATGAAAAAAGAACTGGAAATGTTCTTAACGCTGGATCAACTGACCTTCCCTGATTTCTTCACTACCGTTTCGCCTCTAGTCGGTACGCAGTTGTTCTGGGAAAGTGTGGAAAAAGATGAGTTGTTGCCCAATTTACGCTTACGCGATTTAGACGGGCAAACCTTAGCCTTTAAAAATGTGAAAGATTCTCAAGAGGCTTATAGTCAGTTTTACACCCAGTTGTTTACCGACACCTTAAGCTTGTTTAATCGCCGAAAATTTATCGGTTTCCTCGCTAAAAATGCACTAAAAATCGGTTTACATCGCCCTGTTAATATGGCTTTGTACGTTTTATGCAGTCTTAACCATGTTTGGGATGCGGCGAATAATGCACGGCCGATTAGACGCAATTACATTGGCGGGCGAGATGTATTAGACCCGCAATATGAACAATATCCAGCAGATATTTCAGCCGAAGATAAAGCTAAATACTTCGATCCAATTGAAATCACCGATAGCAACGGTCAATTAAGCGCGTGGCTACAAGCTTACCGACCCAATACCCTTCCTTTAGTGAAACAAAAATAGCAATAAGTAGCCTTTAACTGGAAACCTCATTGATGAACTCACACGCATTAGCACAATTTGCTTTATTACAAGGCTTTTCTGACGCTGAGTTAGACGATTTAGCAAAAAATTTAGAAACGCGCACCTTAGCCGCAGATGACTACCTGTTTCATGAACACGACACCTCAACCGAAATTTATTTTATTCAGCGCGGTGAAATTGAAGTCTATCGCACGCTAGCGGACAACACACAACAGCGTTTAGCCGTGTTATCAGCAGGTGATGAAGTAGGCGAATTGGCCTTAGTCGATGGCTCGCCCCGCTCCGCTTCCGCTCGCGTACTGAGCGATACGCAAGTCTGGGTCATGTTGCCCAGCCGCTTACCATTTAACTTGATGTTGTTAAGCCGCTTAATCAGCAATATCGCCTTAGTCGGCACGCAAAAATTGCGCAGTCAAAAACATAATGCACAAGCAGGCGACACACCGCTATTGTCTAAAAGCCTAACGGCAACCTTACAGCAATTTAACTTGTTACAAGGTTTATCCAACAGCGAGTTAAGCTTGCTGGCACAAGCCTTGGAAACACGTCAACTGGTTGCGGGTGAGTATTTGTTTCATGAACACGACAGTGCCTCAGAAATTTATTTTATCAGTCGTGGCGAGATTGATGTTTGTAAGCCGGATACCACAGGCACACAACAAGTGATTGCGGTATTGGAGCAAGGGCAAGAGGTGGGCGAGTTAGCCTTGATTGATGGCGAACCGCGCTCAGCGTCGGCACGCGCAGTGTCAGATAGCGAGGTATTGGTGTTAAATACCGCCAATTTGCCAAATAATTTGGTGTTATTAAGCCGTTTAATTAGCAATTTAACCAAAGCCAGCACGGACAAATTACGGCGCAGTAATGTGGGTTATGTGCAAAGTTTAGAGCGGGAATTGGCGGCAGCGCGTTTGCAAAATGAGTTTGGTCAATTCTTCATTTACATCTTAAGTATTTTCACCATCGGGACATTTGTTAACCATTTGCTGCAAACCTATTTGCATTCAATTAATGTCTATGGTGAGTTTTTTAAATGGACTTATTTGTTAGTGTTGTTAGTGCCCAGCTTTGTAACAATTTTTGTTATGAAAATTCCGTTATCAGCATTAGGCATTACTAAACATAATTGGAAAAAATCTTTAAAAGAAGGGCTACTTGTCTCTGCGGGATTTAGCGTTGTCTTTGTCGCCTTTGTGCTCATTATGCGCTATTTTACATGGCTGCCAGATAAACCGATGCAAATTACCATTGCAGGCTTTTTAAATTACAGCATGCATTCTTTTTTACAAGAGATACTCGCACGCGGCATTACACAATCTTCATTTGAACGCTTCTTTAATGATAAACGCGGGATTAAAGCGATTTTGCTCACGTCTATCTGTTTTAGCTTATTCCATATTCACTTTGGTTTAATCGCGGTTGCGATTACCTTTATCAGCAGCTTGGCGTTTGGTGCTTTTTATATGCGCCACCATAACTTGCTTGGAGTAACCATCGTGCATGCTGTGACAGGGATTTGTGCCTTTGGAACGGGCGTTTTATAACTGAAGACGTGTTGGTTTGCGCCGCATTTTTTGCGGCGCGAACGCGGAGAAATTTAATCATAATACTGAAATTCTTCTTCCTCATGCGGTGGCAGGTCAGTAATAAAGTTTTCTCCCGAAAAGCTCTTACACATAACATCTGCTATCCGTTTTTCATCTTTCACCACATAAACCCCCGCCCGTTCTATCTTCTCCCGTGTGCCATCAGCTAACCATTCTCCGTTGCTAATACTGGAGTAGACAATGTATTTATGGTTGCCTCGAAAAAAGGTTAAATTGCCTTCACCACCGCCGCTGTACGCTGTGCGGCTAAAGTGAACCGGCGATTCCAATTCCATTTCAAGATGTTTCTTTGTGCCAAATCGGTAAATGACGGTTTCACCGTTAGCAGAGCAAACCGAGATGCTTTTTTTACCCACGCTACAGGCGAACGATACTGTTTCATCAGGCAGGCATAGGGAGGCGGCATTTGCTGAAAAGCTGACAAATAGGGATAAAAAAAGCAGAAAGCGTGTTTTGTTCATGTTTAGCACCGAAAATGCT
>QKBZ01000291.1 GCA_003245895.1 Beggiatoa sp. | reverse complement strand
GTTTTTAGACACCTTAGATAAGCCGCGAAAGGTATTAATTCACATCAACAATACCAACCCAATTTTAAACGAAGAGTCGCCTGAGCGTGCTGAGTTAGCCAAGCATGCCATCGAGGTGTCGTTTGATGGGATGGATATTGAGTTGTAAAGTGAGAACAGTTGTAGGTCGTCTAAGCGTAGCGTTATACGACATCTCGGCGGATGACGGCTAACGCCTTCTCTGCCCTACAAAAAACTATCGACTCGCTCTCATATATACCAGCTTGTGACCTAATATCATCATAAGGTCACAAGCTAAGTAAAAAGGGTAGTATGAGCTGGGACGATGGAAATGCGTACAATCAAAGACCTAACCACACTCCGGCACAGTCAACACATCCCCCTCAAAGGTAATCGGGCAAACCACATCACTGCTGATACTCGGCAAATTCACCTCAGCCTGTAAACTGTCCCCGCCTGTGCTATCTAATGGCACCGTTGGGATCACTTGGCTACTCGGTAACGCCGCGCCATCTTTCAAATGTGCATACATCAGGTCTAAGCCTTCGCCTAAGTAATAATGCAAGGGGATTTGTGTATCGATGTTGAAAAAGGCATTGAATGAATCAAGGTGATTGGCGTTTGTCACTTCGATATAACTTAACTGACTATTCGCTTCGGTTTTATGATTCAAACCGTAGTAATAACGTGAAGTATGGTTTACCGCAATCAAAGCATCATCACGACCGTGAATGATGATAGATGGTTTGCCTTGTAAATCGCCGCTGCCTAAGATGTCGTCTAAGCCTGCTTGAATGCGTGTAGATTGGTCTGCTTCTGTGCCTGTTAACGGGCTGCCATCCATATTTTGCCCTGTCGCTAAACGGCGCACGCATAATGCACCGGCTAAGAATTCATCTAATAAACCATTAGCATTGCGCGTGGTGCGGAAGCTTGCACCTGTACCACTATTGCCAGTGTTATCAATCAATAAAGTGCCGTTAGAAGGTGGAACCCCGTTACCTGAACCGAAGTCAGCGGCTAATGCGGCTTGTGGTTTAGCGGTTGGTGCGCCGCCAGTAGCTGTAGCGTAGGCGTAGCTATAACCGCATAAGTTATCAGTCACAGAAAAACGCCCGTAAGCATTGCTGTACAACGCGCCAATTGAGGCATAGACATCAAAGCGGGTGTAAGTATGGGCGATGATATTGGTGCTTGCCAGCACAGCATAATCATTTAATTTTTGCTGTGATTCTGCAATTTGCCCTTCTAAGGTATCAGAGCTTAATAAACCGGCTTGCTGTAAAGCAGTACAGCGTTCGACAAAGCCTGCCATGCCTAGCGCAACGCCGCCTGTCGGTGTGCCATTTGCAGGATTTTGCCCTAATGCGATTGGCGTGTTTGCACTGGCGCAAGACTGATATAAATTGTAATAACTGCCGTAGTCAAGCAGTGGTTTACCAATCGCGGTATGTTGATAAGTATTTGTACCTTGTTGAATGCTAAAGCCTTGGCTGTCTGCCAGTTTGCGCGGGTTAATGTTTGGCTCTGACACCACAACACCGTCAATTAAGCCAGAACTGTCTTGCTCCACCGCACGCAGAGATGCGCCGCCGCCATTCGAGACGCTGGAGGCAATGACAATGGTATTGCTCGGCACCAGTTGCATACGCACTTGATTACCATCAGTAATGCCGTAATTTTCCGCCATATTCAGCACATAAAAGGCAAATTCTACCGATTGCAACACATATTGCCCCCAATCCGCTTCAGGATTTTGCTGGGAGTGTGCGTGTTTCATGGCGATGCGGTTCGGGTAAGTCGAGTTATAACTGCTTAAATCACCCGAAGCAGTGAAATGGCTGCTCGTGCCTGCATTGCTGGCAGTGGTGCGCGTGCCGTCAATTAAGTTAACGGTGTCAGTGTTGAGATCATGTACGCCATTGCCTTTGCCGCCATCGGTGTAAGCAACTGCACAACCTTTCTTTAAACCCCATTCGCCAGAGGTACCGACTGCGCCATAAATGCCGCGTGAACCGGAGGACGGTGCGGTGACAATACACGGATTGTTAACATCAAAGCTGTCAGGAATTTGCACCATTAACACGACGTTTTGCTGTCCTGAACCGTCGTCGCTGTAGGCAATATATTCGGTGCCGGTGATGCGCCCATCATTGGCGGTTGCGGGAACATTAGGGCCATATAAGCTGTTATAACCTGCTGCGCTGCGGGTGTCTTGCAAGGCGCGAAAGTTATTGAAAATGGCTTGTTTTCGGAGTTCTGCCGCTGTGGGATTGAGTGGGTCAGCGGCGACCGGCACATTTGCAGAGGAGGCTAGGCCAGTGCCGCCAACGCCTGCGGTTAATAAATCGGCATCTAAATCATAATGTTGGCTAGAAATGTCACCGCTGAGGAAGTCAGGGCGTTGATTCAAGGGGCTTTTCGTGCTGCTACTACTGCTATTGTTATCACTGTTACAACCAACTAATAGCGCAGTGCCTAAGGCCGCAACCAGCCATTGAGCCTGTGTTGTGCTCATCTTTGTCTCCTTTGGGGTGGTTCAGGGTTTTCACCTTGAGCATTAGTGTGTGTTACTAATGTAGGTGTTTAACATACCCTTTTGAACTACAGATGAGCAAGTGAAATAATGGTTAAGTATTTGTAGGGTGTGCGAAATCCCACACGGTATGAAGTTTGATAATGAATTATTGGTTGATGTGGGATTTTGCCCACCGAGTTCTGTATGGTGGGCTATTGTCTTGTAGGGTTTGCGCCGCGTCCTTTTGCGGTGCGAACGCGGAGAAGTCTGAACCGCGTTAGATTACATAGTGGGCAAAACGCCGATTGAATGACAGATAAGCAGTTAAATTCTTTGGCGGCGTTTCGCACACCCTACGCCACTTGAATTACATATATAACATGCTACTCTAATTATAATAATTAGTGAGGGTTAATAACTCTAATCCTACTCACTATTTTAAATAAAATTTATTTTTGCTATAGATGCCATGGAGTAATCTTTAATGACTATTAAAACTGGCCCTAAACCAATTGCCAACTCAACAGGCAAAACTGATAAAAGACAGCGTGTCACGCCAGAAAACAAGCCAAAACATCCAACGTTGAAAGTCCATAAACACAAAAAATAAATTCCATTATGGATATTTTTTCTTATAGTAGCTAGTTTTATTATTATAACTATCGTGTGAGTTCACTATAAACGGTGGACATCACATGACAAATTATAGATATTTTTTGATAATATCATATACTGTTCCTATCGCTCTCATCTTAAAGAGCCTTATATCCCACCTCATTAATTATCTTAAAGTAATATTTGGCGAGTAAGCTTAAATATTATGTCAAAATTTTTGCCTTTCAAACTCAAAACCGTCATCAAGTTTTGGGCAGTTTAAGAGAAACTCCTTAAATGACTGCTTTGGAGAAATTAATTTTTCATATTCATCTACAGAAATCACTACAACCGTTTTTTGTCCATTTTGAGTAATAAATTGCGGTTCAATATTTATCGCATCGCTAACAAGTTTGCTAAAGTTTGTTTTTGCATCTTGTAGTGTCCACATTGTTTTCATGTTGTTTCCTATCATTTGATATTATCGGCGGATGGCGGCTGCGCCTTATCCGCCCTACAAAAATACGAAAAGCAATTGAAATTATAGTATTAACAACAACTTTACACCTAAACTAAACCCCAGTTGTCTTTCAAACTATTAAGCTTTACCCTATCCCCCTTACACGGAATGAGGACAGAAGATCATGACTGTAGACAGTGCGACTTTATCACCAACTGATGTCGTGGATGCGGAAGTTACAGCAACACAACAACCGATTTTAAGTTACCGTGAACGCAAAGCGCGTCGGCAAACGGCAATGGGGGTGGTGAAAAAATATATGCTGATCGCGGGCGGGGTAGGTGCAATTCCGGCTTCGTTTTTTGATCAAATGACCATCGGCGCATTATTAGCCAAAATGACTTATGACTTATCAAAAGTCTATGAAGCTAACTGGACGGATCACAAAGTTAAAGTGGCGGTGGCTTCGGTATTAGGGGGCGCACATACACAGTGGATTACTTATTACTTAGTCTCTTATATGAATAAGATTTCACCCGTTACGCCCATGACTACACTGTTAACACGGCCTTTAGTCTCCGCCGCTATCGTATACACCATTGGCAAACTGTTTGTGAAACATTTTGAAAGTGGGGCATGGTTGAAACACAAAGACCCCGTTTAATTATGAGGGTAGCAACTGAATCCGCGCAGGCGGGCGGATTCAGCATTAAGGCAACAACCTTAAAAAATATGGATTTATAACGAGAAAGGTTGAGCATTTTCTATCCGATAGAAAATCCCCATTTCATCATCTGTTAACACGCTTAATTTGCCACTTAATAACAGTGGTTCAAATGAAAAATTAAAGGATTGCTGGCTGTAAACTTCAATGATCCCTTCAGGGCCAGAGGGTAAACAATAAAAGCAACTTGGCGGGTAAACTGACAAAATGAAATGTGTTTGATTGGCGGCACTCTCTAATGGCAGCATAAACCCTTGCACCTTCACATCCTGCCCATGCAATGCCTGAATTTCCTCTGCAAAGCTTGGCGGTGTTGATAAATCATCGCTATATTTCACTTGCGCTAAAGTTGACCACGACACCACTCCTGGTAAATCTTCTAATTTAGGAATGCTAGGGTCATCCGCGCTTAAGCTTGGTGCTTCATTCACCACCACATTTAAGCGGGTGTATAAGCCATCTTGATAAGTAATCGTCACTTCATCATGTCCGACTACTGTTGCCAATAACACACTGCTGGCCTGACCAGTATCGCTGGTGACTAACTGATTTTGTGTGAGAAAATTGCCGGTTTTGGAATGCAAAAATAAGGCTTGATCAGATAAAGGCAAGCCGGTCATGCTCTCCAAAGTCGCTAACAATTCTAGAGAATCGCCAAGCGATAAACGGATTTCACTTAAATCGCCCCAGCCTGCTAAGTTGGGAACGGTAAGTTTTAATTGATGCTCACTGTCTTGTCCAATCACGCTGGGCGCATTGGCCTTTTTATCCTCAGTGATAACAGTCGGTACATTATCCGTACACGCCATCATATTAATACAACAAAGTAAAAGCACTATAGGTAAATTGTGGGGTCTCATAATTATTCACTAAGTGATCGATAAAATTTAAACACGCTAATCAACATAGCAATATTGAAACAATAATCGCTAGATTAGCACAAGATGCAGTGATTTGTATTGTTGATTTTATTTGAGGATTGCTTGTCATTGTTAACCTGCTTAAAAAGCATACTTTCTAAGCAGGTTATTCAAAGGGGAAATTAATTTAATTAGCGTCTGCTAACACGTTTGCAATATCAGTGCGATACGCTTGCAGTGCAGGAATTAACGCAGCAACGATGCCAGTTAATGCTGCTAAACCCAGCAGCCACCATTCTTGCACTAGCCAAATGCGACCGGTAAAACTAAAGTGCGCCGCTTGGCTGACGGTTTGACTTAACCACTCGGTTAAACCATGTCCGAGTAATAAGCCAACGCTTGCGCCCAGTAATGCCATCAACAATCCTTCTAACAATAATTGCCGCATTACGCGCCCGCGACTGGCACCTAATAAACGCATTAAGGCTAAATCATAACGCCGCTCTTGCAATGCATAATATAAGCCGATCAACATACCTAACGCGGCAATGCTGATAAGTAAGGCACCGAACGCGGTTAACATCTCAATGCCCGTGCCGACTAATTGCAATAAACGCGCAATTTCAAATGCAGGCACAGCGGCTTGCAAGGCACTTTGTCCATTGATTAAACGCGGCAAAGTCACAGCAGCGACGGGGGAGCGGTATTGCACTAGCATCGCGGTTAACGCTGCGTCGGGATCAGTGCTGGTAAGATAGCCTGAACCTGTTGTCTGTTCTTCATGCTCGTGGTCGTGTTCATGTTCGTCAGAAGTTTCGTCTGTCTCATGTGCATTATGCTCATGCACGCGCCACACTGTTTCAACATCTGTTAACACTAGGCGATCTAACACCGTCCCTGTTGCCGCCATAATGCCAACGATTTGATATTGATGCTGTGCATGCACTTGCCCGCCATCGCCTAAACCATGTGCGCCCGCAAACCAATCACCGATTTTTAAGCCTAGCCCCTGCGCCGCCTCTGCCCCTAACACCGCCTCCAACGGCTGCACCCACCAACGCCCTGCCGCCAGTTGTGCCTGATAATGCAGCGGATATGCGACCGTAGTGCCTACGATACGATAGCCGCGATAACTGTCGCCTAACGCTAACGGAATGCCTTGTTTAACCAGCGGATGCTCAACCACTTTACGCACTTGCGCCAGCGGAATATTGCCGGTCGGCACATCGGCATGATAAATCGAGGATAAAATCAGTTGCAGTGGGCTACCCTTCGCGCCAATGACTAAATCAATGCCTTGGGCATTTTGGCTTAATCGCTGTTCTAACTGGGTGCCGATGAGCAATAACACCGAGATCATGGCAACGCCTACGCTCATTAACAGCAGATTTAACACGGTATTTAACGGGCGATAGCGTAAATACGCCCAAACTAAGGTAAAACTGTTCATGCTGCGCCCTCTAATGACCATTGTTGTGGAAACACAGCTTTTAAGCGGGCATCATGCGTGGCAATCACCAACGTCGCGCCATATTCCGCCGCTTGGCTTTGTAATAACTGCACCACTTGCTGACAATGCGCATCGTCTAAGCTGGCGGTCGGCTCATCGGCTAAAATCAGTTGCGGTCTATGCAACACCGCCCGCGCAATGGCGACGCGCTGCGCTTGTCCTTGGCTTAAGGTCGCAGGCAAAGCGTGTTGCCATTGCGTTAAATTAAGCTGTGTTAAAACCTGCTCAATCCGTTTACGATCTGGTTTTAAACCGGCTAATTGCTGGGCTAAGCGCAAGTTATCGAACACAGTGAGCGGTTTGACCAAATGCAAACGCTGCAACACCATGCCCAGATGTTTGGCGCGAAACTGATCGCGCTGCCGTTCGTTTAAGGGATTCAAGGCTTGGTGTTGAATCACAATCGTGCCTTGCTGGGGGCGCAGTAAACCTGCCATGAGGTGCAGCAAGGTGGTTTTGCCACTGCCTGACGCGCCAATGACTAGCCATTGACTGCCCGCCTCGCCTTGCCAATCGGCGATGTTAAGCACGGGCTGTTGTTGATAGCAGTACTGGACTGCTGTTAATGCAAACATACGGTGTCATCCTGTGACCGATAATGTGAATAAATCTGAGTTTCTCTCGTTCCCACGCGCCTTGCGTGGGAACCCGCAGCGGCGCGCCTGCGCCGAGTGTTGGATGCGAAAGCTGATAAATTCGTGACGCAGGCGCGTCAAGACTTGCTCCCACGCAAAGCGCGTGGGAGCCAGACAAGAAACTCTTTTACAGCTTCGGCATTTGGAAACGAGAAACCTATAAAGACCGCCAAACCCTAAAAATTATTTCAACTTTTTAACCCGACACATAACACTATGACTACTGACACTGCTGAAACCATCGTTTTAGGCATGGGTATCACAGGCGTGGCCTGTATCCGCTTTTTAATGCAACACGGCGTGCGCTTGCATGTGATGGACAGCCGCCCCAACCCGCCGAATTTAAGCCAATTACAACAACAATTCCCTGAGTTAAGTTATCAAGTCGGCGGTTTTGACCGTGCGCGTTTGTGTGCTGCAAAAGAAATCGTCATCAGCCCCGGTTTGTCTTTAGCGCAACCTGATTTAATCGCGGCTAAAGAGGCAGGGGTGAACTTCATCAGCGAAATCGAGTTATTTGCCCGTTATGTCAATGCGCCCGTGATTGCCATTACTGGCTCTAATGGCAAAAGCACGGTGACGACTTTAGTCGGCGAAATGGCTGCGCAAGCTGGTTGGCAAGTGCGCGTCGGCGGCAATTTGGGCACGGCAGCCTTGGAGTTATTGACCACACCTGCGCCGGATTTATACGTTTTGGAGTTATCCAGCTTCCAATTAGAAGCCACGCAATCGCTACGCCCTGCGGCGGCGGTGGTGTTGAATATCAGCGAAGATCACATGGATCGCTATGATAGCCTTGCTGATTATGCAGCGGTCAAAGCCAAGATTTATCAACAAGCAACAACACCTGTAGTCAACGCAGATGATCCAATGGTGTTGGAAATGTTAACACCTGAGCAAGCGCGTTTAAGTTTCAGTTTACAGTGTCAGCAAGCGACGTTCAGCGTGTGCGAACATGAGCAGCAATTATGCTTAGTCACTCAGCAAGGGCAAGCGGTGCAAGCTTTGTTGCCAGTGAGTGAGTTGCCAATGTCGGGTTCTATTATGCAGGCGAATGCCTTGGCGGCTTTGGCCTTGGGGCAAGCAGTCGGCTTGCCAATGTCTGATATGTTAACCGCTTTGCGTCAATTTCGCGGCCTGCCACATCGTTGCGCCTTGGTGAGACGAGCGGGCGGTGTGGATTGGTATAACGATTCTAAAGGCACTAACGTCGGCGCAGCGATTGCGGCGATTCAAACCTTGGCGCGTCCAAAGCAATTGATTTTAATCGCAGGCGGCGACGGCAAAGGTGCTGATTTTGGCTTGCTGGCGGAAGTGGCTAAGCAGCATTTAAAGGCGTGTGTGGTGTTGGGCAAAGATGGCGAGCAGATTGCGCGTTTATTACGCGATGTGATGCCAGTGCAGTCGGTGAATGATATGCAAGAAGCGGTTGCTCAGGCGCAACAGTTAGCACAAGAAGGGGATGCGGTGTTGTTATCGCCAGCGTGTTCTAGCTTGGATATGTTCCGTAATTATGAACATCGTGGGGATGTATTTAGCGAGGCAGTGTTGGCGTTGAGTTAAGCAAAAAAAGACAGGAGAGGCAGCAGACTCTCCTGTATCCCTGAGCAGTCTTAAGGGCAAGTCTCTAGGATGGCATTGTTTGCGGTAAAACTCGGTTAATTAAGATTTCACTTGACGCGCCCGTTCTTGGAAAGTTTGGAAATCTGGCGCGTCGGCAACCACTGCGGCTTCGTCATCAGTGTTAACGATAGCTTCAGCGATAGGTAATAATTCGGCGGCGTTTAAGCGTGCTGTCTCCTCATTTGCCCACACATTTGCAGAGCCGAGCAGAACGCCGGTAACGGTGCCAATGGTTAATAATTTTGTGTAGTAAGACAGCATTTTGCTTCACCTTTGAATACAGTTTTAAATAATTATTCTGTATATGGCAAAATGCTCGCCAAGTTTGTTTTTGTTATTTATACTATTGTTTTTAAGGTAAAATTTAAGTTTTTCTGCTAAAAGTGAGGCTGTTTTAGAAAATGACGATTCCTGTCACCTGTCAGAATTTTGGCAGGGAAAGTGTCGGTTTTTATAACAAGTTGTTTTAGTCGATTGCTAGAAGTAGCAGGAATGCGGGGAGAGAGGAGTTTAGGTGCGGAATATTTAAAAAAATGGGATAGTATTTTCTGCAAGACAGTTATAAAAATAAGCAAATGTTGTGCCTTTAGTTGTAAATGCTGTCCTGTTCGGCGTAATGTAGATACGGAGAGTTGTTAATTTAAATATTTTCCCATCCATGGCCACAATTGACCATCTTTTACGTTGCTGCCTATCAGTTTTTGATCAAGTTTAAATTCTTTTTCCTCGTTATTTTTGGTGGCCTTGATGATAGATGCACGACAAGCTTGGTAGTGTTCGATTCGTTCGTAGGGTATATCTTGCGCTTGTAGCATTTCCGTTCCCCATAACCAAAAACGTCGATCTACACATTGTAAAAATAAGCGAAATGCTGCCCAAGCTTGTAATGTTTCAGAGTGCATCAAAAATCGTTGAAACCAATGATGCGCCCACTGATTACGTTCATGTATGTGCTTAGCATATTTTGCACGGTCTCGTATCCAAGAGTCTGGCTTTTCGGCTATCCACTCATCCAATTGTTTGCCTGCTTCAAAGGTGTCCATAAATCCCAATAAGCAAAGCCCTTTTGCTTGCTCAAAGCCTTGTTCAGATTGTAAATACTCTGAAATTAAGTTGTTGAGCCAATTTGTTTTCTTGCAATATTGTGCAAGCCAGACAAACTCAAATAATGCCTGATCTGTTAGAGCTTCTTTTATCAAAGAATTGCGTATTTCTATGACAGAGTTAGAGTCATCTGCCTTAAAGGGTTTGAAAAGAATTGATGGGAGACGAGTTGTTTTATCAGTGATTTGAAAGTGTTTATCTGAATAGATTTTCCAAAAGAGTTTTGAGCCTTGCTCTGGTTGTTTATTTAACAAGATTTCACATAATGCTTCGTAAAAACCTCGGCAACGTACTATTAGATTTTGAGATTGATCGAGACCTGCTTCCAGCCATTGTGCTGCGTGGGTAGGACATGCTTCTATAACTTCTGCAAGGCTATCGATGTTAAAGTTATGTAAAAACCATTCATTACCTAATTTTTGCTGTTTTTCGGCAAATTTATGCACCTGCTGTAACAGGTTTTTATTTCTTTGCATTTGAGCATCTATATTCAATGATTCTGCAAATCTTTCCTCTCCATCCTGTAAACTACCTCCTCCCCAAACAAAATTCCAAGAAACAAGTTTAAATCCATCATTTCTTTTAATATCAAGTCTATAATCTAATGCACAGCTAGGAGTCAGCAATCCTGTTTTAACTTGCACCTGCTCTGCTTCCAAGGGAAGTTCAAAAATCTGATTTGTTATTTTCTGCCATAAATGATGCAAAATTTTACTATAGTTCAAGACTTCTTCTTTTTTAAGCCCCCGTTTTTTAACTGCATAGCCTAATAGTTCAACAGAAATATGTTTTAGCAACTTATCAAATGGTAGAAAACTCCCGTATTCTGCAAAAATTATACTTCCCCAATAACGCTCAAAATCATCATCTGCTAAGCTTGCTATCCAAGTACTATCTAATACTATTT
>QKBZ01000015.1 GCA_003245895.1 Beggiatoa sp. | reverse complement strand
AGATAACTCTGTTCATGGAATTGTTGAATTTGTTCAACTGAAAGTTTTTGATAACAAACAGTATTTTTAAAACTCATTGACGAGCCTCTTAGTTTTTAATGGATCATAAAATATATTTAATTGTTATGAAAGTATAATATTAAATTTACAGTGGATAATAACTTACATATTAATTATGTTATTACCAGATAGTTGAATAATCTAGTTTTCTACAACTACGGCTCAGCCAAGATGAACAAAAGCCACGTAGACGAACTGGGTAGACTGCAAATCTATATTGCCATTGTTAACTGTTTTCATTTCAAATGAGACTGGCGTATCGTACATCTGTTGAAGTGCACAAGTAACAAGATTTAGAGCACATTGCTTTTTTTGACTGGCTTTTGCTGGATGTCAAAACCATCATGCACTCACAAAGCACGTTTCCAAATGGAATTTCTATTTCGTCGATAGTGTGAGCTAATTCAGTTAAGTACAAACTTCATAGTGAAATACATAATATAATTCTACTTCATGCCAGAATAGCTAACCAACTGAAAAGCCTGCACTAAACAAACAACATCACACTGATTAAAAACCATATAAGGCGACATTAGCAACATTTCTTTCCAGTCTATCTGTTTTCAGCAGCGCGTTGCCAGCGTATCATGTACGATTGCGGTTTATTATAAAATACCCTGCGTTCGCTGATTAGCGATGCTCGGTAATGTGATTTAATTGCCAGCAAATAATCTTGATTAAGGATTCTCATGAACTACATGAACTATTTCAAACTTTTGGTTATCCCTTTTCTTATGAGTACACAATTAGCCTCTGCTGAGCTTGCTCAGCCTACTACTGACAGCGAAAAATTAAGTTATAGCTTTGGTTATAACATCGGTAACAGCCTGCAACGCCAAGAAGCTGAGCTGAACGCTGACTACTTATTCCGTGGTATTCAAGACGTGTTAAGCGGCAGCGAAGGCATGTTAACTGAAGATGAAGTGCGTACAGTATTGGTAAAATATCAACAAGATCGCATGGCAGCAGAAGAAGCCAAACAACGCAAAGCAGCCGATGAAAACAAAGAAGCGGGTGAAACTTTCTTAGGCGAAAACGCGAAAAAAGAAGGCGTTGTTACTTTAGCCAGCGGCTTACAATATAAAGTGATTACCGAAGGTTCTGGTAAATCACCTTCTAAAGATGACACCGTGACTGTGCATTACAAAGGCACTTTAATCGACGGTTCTGAATTTGACAGCTCTTACAAACGCGGTCAACCTGCTAGCTTCCCAGTAAGCGGTGTTATCGCAGGCTGGACACAAGCCTTACAGTTAATGAAAGAAGGTGCCAAATGGCAATTATTCATCCCTTCTGGTTTAGCCTATGGCCCTCGTGGTAGCGGCGGCGCGATTGGCCCTAACGAAACCTTGATTTTTGAAGTCGAGTTATTAAAAGTCGGCGGTTAATCGAGTTTTTGTTAAGCGACTCAGTCCGCATGCGGTGTTGCAACGGCAGCACCGTGAACAGCGGACAGTCGTGCTGGAAAAAATGAAAAATGGCAAGGATGCGACATAGTTTGTGGAGGAAGGATTGATATGCGTCGAGTCATATTTAATAAAAAAGGCGGAGTTGGCAAATCGACCATCACCTGTAATTTAGCAGCCATTAGTGCAGCGCGTGGCTTGCGCACCTTGGTCATCGATTTAGACCCGCAGACTAATGCCACTCAGTATTTATTAGGCGTTGAAGCAGCCAAGAATGTCAGACCTAACTTAGCTGATTTTTTTGAGCAAACCTTAAGTTTTGCCTTATATCCTAAACCACCTGCTGAGTTTATCCACGCTACACCCTTTGAAAAGTTAAGCATTTGGCCTGCGGCAACCCACTTAGATGGTTTACAAAGCAAATTAGAATCGCGTTACAAATTGTATAAACTGCGCGAAGCCTTAAACGAATTAAACAATCAGTTTGATGCTGTGTTTTTAGACACCCCACCCGCGTTAAACTTTTTTACCTTATCCGCCTTAGTGGCAGCCGACCGCTGTTTAATCCCCTTTGATTGCGATGATTTTTCTCGCCAAGCCTTATACACTTTGCGCGAGAGTGTGCAAGAAATCCAACAAGATCATAATGACAAGTTGCGTATTGAAGGCATTGTGGTCAATCAATTTCAAGCGCGCGCCCGTTTACCGACACAGTTGGTACAAGAATTGATTGACGAAGGCTTGCCAGTATTAAATACACGCTTAGAAAGTTCTGTTAAAGTGCGTGAATCACATCAACACGCTAAGCCGCTGATTCACTGTGCAAAAGATCATAAAATGACGCAATCTTTTGTCACTTTATATGAAGAATTGATGGCACGCCAAACCGTTTAATGGCCTCATTTTTGCCAGTAAGCAGCCTTTTCAGGGAATAATAAACGAATGCCGCCCCTAGGATCGGCACAGTCACCTTGATAGCGCGGGATTAAGTGCACATGCAAGTGCATAATGGTTTGTCCTGCTGCGGTGCCATCATTAATGCCGATGTTATAACCGGCGGGGGCATACAGTTCTGCCAATTCAGTGCGGGCTACGGTTAACGCTTGTAACATCGCCAGTTGTTCTGCTTCGGTTAAGGCAAAAAGGGAATGGACATGGCGACGCGGGATAATTAAAGTGTGTCCTTTGGAGACCGGAAAATTATCTCGCAGGCTGATGGTCAGTTCCGTTTCTGCAACAACCTGACAGGCTTCTAAGGTACAAAACGGACAATATTGGTGCTTCATGCAGCCGTATCCTGTAGTGAAAAAGATGATAAATAGGGTAGGTGATAGATAGTGTAACGGGCTAACCTTGGTTACGCACCGTATTCATTTAGATTCATGTAACGATCTTGATTTTTAGCATGTGGGAAAATGTAATTTCAGTGCTCATCACAGCTCAATTCATCATGCGTTTACGCGCCTGTTTAGGTATCTGCATGGGCTTAGGCATCTTGTTGTTAACAGGTTGCCAAACCCTGCCATCTGATAGTGATTCACTGTCTGATGTAAGCTTAACGCCCTTATCCTCGCCCGTGTTGCCGTCGGAAGATAGCCGCCGTTCTCTATTTTGGGAACCTGCTGAACACGTCTTTACTGATTCTGATGAAGAAGAAACAGAAACAGCAGAGACAGACGAAATAGAAAAAAAAGCGGTGGACAATGCTAAGCCCGTTAATACGCCTAAGCTGGTTAAGATTAAAATCAGAAATCAGGATAAACAAACCAAAAAAACCAATTCAAAAACAAGGCTAGGTGGTAAAAAAATTGGTGCAGGTGATGATTTATGGCACCGCATTCGAGATGGCTATCGTTTGCAAATCGATGATAATGAATCTATTCAAGCCTTAGTCGATAAATATTTAACCTATCCGCGCTATTTTGATCGTTTAACTAAGAATGCCAGCCCGTGGCTATATCACATCGTCTCCGAAGTCGAAGAACGTGGTATGCCATTAGAAATCGCCTTATTACCCGCCGTAGAAAGTAATTTTGAACCTCGCGCTCGCTCACCGCGCAGTGCTGCTGGTATTTGGCAATTTATGCCTGAAACGGGTAAATATTTTGGTTTAGAACAAAATGATTGGTACGACGGTCGCCAAGATATTATTGCTTCCACTGATGCTGCACTAGAATATTTACAACGCTTACACCGCATGTTTGACGGTGATTGGTTTAATGCCTTAGCAGCTTATAACTGGGGCGAAGGCAATGTGTTGAAAGCCATTAAGAAAAACCAAGAAGAAGGCAAGCCCACTGATTATTGGTCGTTAGATTTACCCAATGAAACCCGCGAATTTGTGCCGCGTTTATTAGCCATTACCAGTATTATTAAAAATAATCTCGATTACGGGGTAAAACTGCCCTCTATTGCCAATACCCCTTATTTTGAATCTGTGACCTTAGAACAACCGGTTGATTTAGATATTGTCGCGGATATTGTGGGCTTAAATGCAGATGATGTTAAGCGTTTAAATCCCGGTTATCGTGGTAAAATCACACCGCCAGAAGATGATACTGAAAGCGTTCACAGCCTTGCCTTGCCGATTGGTAAAGCAAACTTATTCCGTAAGCGTGTCGCTGCTTTAGATGCAAAAAGTTTATTGCCGGAGATACCACCTGCCCCTATTGCCAGTTTAAGTCTCACGCAGCGTGATCCTGAACCGGCTAAAACAAGTTCGACCAGTAAAAGTAATAATGCAAAAGCAAAAACTAAAAGCTATCGCATTCGTAAAGGCGATAATTTATTAACCATTGCTCGTGCACATAATACGGATGTCGCCACTTTAAAACGCTTAAATCGGCATTTAAATCCGCGTAAATTAAAGGTAGGCACTAAAGTCCGAGTACCACTTGCCCGCGATTAGTATTGAATACGGCGGATGACGACTAACGCCTTATCCGCCCTACGAAAAACCATCAATACACTTTTCAAGCGTGTTGATAAATAGGTGATAGGGAACAATTTTCAGCGAGAAGATACCTCTCAACCGAGCAGCTATTTTAAACAATGGCTGGTGAGGTATACGCACTTTGACAAGATGCGTGATGTAACGTGAATTGAGCATCATGAGTTTGAAATAGTCGGGGCAGCGGTAGGATTCGATAACCCGCGTTATCAGGGAAACTGTTTGACATTGAGTAGACCCGTTCGCGTGTTAAAACCCCGCAAGCGACTCAATGACCACGCTGAGCTTGTGCGTTGTAGCGTGTGAGAATCGCCACGGATGGCTTGTAGGACAGTTAATCTACTGGCTGATGTGTAACTTTATAAACCAATAAGTGACAGCCCCTTGGCTCATTTCTGGAGGATAGCTATGGCAGAACAACAATACCGCTTGGTCACACGCAGCGATTTCGATGGGCTGATTTGTGCGGTTTTATTAAAAGAATTAAACATGATCCGCGAAATCAAATTTGTCCATCCTAAAGATATGCAAGATGGCAAAATTGAAATTACGGCAAACGACATCACCACGAATTTACCGTATGTTGCGGGCGCGCATTTAGTGTTCGATCACCACTTAAGCGAAACCTTGCGCAATAAGGAACGCCCTGATAATTACGTTATTGACCCTAATGCGCCTTCTGCTGCGCGTGTGGTGTATAACCATTTTGGCGGTGCTAGCAAATTCCCTAATGTTAGCGAAGACATGCTAAAAGCGGTGGATAAAGCGGATTCTGCGCAGTTTTCTCGCGAAGAAATCTTATTTCCTAAAGAGTGGGTGTTGTTAAATTACTTAATGGACCCGCGCAGTGGTTTAGGGCGTTTTAAAGAGTTTAGGGTGTCGAATTATGAGCTGATGATGATGCTCATCGATTACTGCAAAAACCACACAATTCAAGATATTTTAGAATTACCTGATGTAAAAGAGCGTGTTGACTTGTATTTTGCCCATCAACGTGAAGCTATGATGCAAATCGAAAAATGCGCCCAAGTGCATAAAAACTTGGTCGAAATCGATTTTCGCAATGAAGAAGAAATTTACACTGCAAACCGTTTTATCGTGTATGCCATGTATCCTGAGTGCAATATTTCCATGCACGTATTATGGGGCTTACAAAAGCAAAACACGGTGTTTGCAGTAGGCAAATCCATTGTTGATCGCAGCAATAACACCAATATCGGCGAATTAATGTTGGAATATGGTGGCGGTGGTCATGCCAATGCAGGTACTTGCCAAGTGCCAAATGATAAAGCAGATGATGTGCGGCAAGAGTTGATTAACAAACTTACGCAGGCTTAATTACAAGCATACTCGTAACTATTTAGACCCCATCAGCAGATGAATTCGTGACGCAGGCGCGTCTGGACTTGCTCCCACGCAAAGCGCGTGGGAGCCAGAAGATAAGTAAAATTGAATAGTTACGAATACTCCAGCATTTAACCGGAGCGGTCATCGCCATGTTAAAAGCCCTTTTGTTGTTATTCACCTTGTGTTGTAGCGTACCTGCTTATGCAGGGCAAACGGTGGTTTTGATACATGGCTATTTAGGTGATGGCAGTAGCTGGCGATATACAGGCGTTAGTGCCTTATTGCAGCAAGCCGGTTGGCAAGATGGCGGTCATTTATTGCCTTATGGTGCGTTACCTTTACAACAGCGCAGTATGACAGGGCATTATCAATATACCGTCACCTTACCTTCAGAAGCTCCATTAGAGATTCAAGCACGTCATTTACAGCAGTATTTATTCTATTTACAGCATCTCCACCCTGAAAATGACTTTGTGTTAGTCGGTCATTCCGTGGGTGGCGTGGTTGCACGCTTATTAATGGTGTTGCAACCGCAATTGCCAGTACAAGCCTTAATTAGCATTGCCAGTCCCCATCTAGGCACTGAATTCGCGGAATTAGGCTTATCTATCGCGCACAGCCCTTTTGCTTGGTTTGCACCGATGATGGGCATGAGCACTTTAAACCGTTCCGCTGGTTTATACGCTGATTTACTCCCTGAATCTCCTTCTACCTTACTCTATTGGCTTAATCGCCAACCGCATCCCAACGCGCTTTATGTTTCTATTATACGCAGCCAAGACAGTGCATTTAGTCACGATGGTGTTGTACCCAGTTTCAGCCAAGATATGAATTATGTTGCTGCTTTATCAGGTCAAGCGCGTGTAGTGCCTAGTTTCGGTACGCATGGTTTGCAAACGGAAGATGGTTTGCGTTTAGTGCAGATATTGACTGCGTTAGCGTATGCGACGGCGGCGTATCAGGCTGGGCAGTAATTGTTGGTAGGCTGAGCTGAGGCGTGCAGCCTATCTATCGTGGTAAACGATAGGCTTCCTTTGTTTAGTATCCAAGGTCTTGTTCAATGACTTTTTTTAATAAAACTTTTAAGAAATATAATCTAAATCCTAGAAACTCACTTTTAGAGGTGAGCGTGGTTTGATAAAACTTAATAAATTCTTTTATCTCATTCAAGATTAAAGTTTTATTCTTTTCAGCACAATCTTCATCATCTAAGTTTTGATAACATCTTAGTTTTTCAAACAACTCTTTCTTAAAAAATTTCTCAAATTCATCAATCACCAGTTCTTTTCGCCGCTCTACCAGTTTTTTACGATTTAAATCACAAGCATCAATGGTATATACACCACGTTCATTATTTGATGTGATCTTGCCGCTTAAGTCGTAGCTAAAAAACGGGGTTGGATTATCAAATTCTGGATGCAACAGTTTAGGTTGTTCTATTTGATTATAGTTTTGTGTTAAACAATGAATATTTTGAAGCTCACCAGAGTAGATAACTCTAGCTCGCTGCGAATTAAGCTCAAATTTATTACTTTTCTTTCGATTACAGGTTGGACATGCTAATAATAAATTATCCCAAGAGTAAACTAGCCAATAATAAATACTTTTGGGGCGATAGTGTTCAACTTCCCAGTATTCAATGTGAGATTCACAAAAAGCACATTTGTTATGATAGTGTTGTTCTAATTTATCTTTAATATCGGGTTGTTTGTAACGATTATTGAGTGAGATTTCACTTTTAAAAGTTCTATCTTTAATAATTTGCTGCCAATATTGATAAGTTGTTATTGCTTGCTGTATAGATGGGTTGCCATTATTAAACTGTAGACTTTCGGGCAGGTTTTGACAGTCTTTTAGTGGTAGTCGATACATTTTTTACTCAGTCTTTAATGTCTAATTCATCTAGTGCTTGCTGAATCACTTGATCAATGTCATCAACAGATAAGTATATTTTTCCAGCTTGCTTTAATTCTTTGATACGTTTTTCTACTTCCATATCAATGCGAGAGACTAGAAAGGTTGAGCTGGTATCAAGCTTATCTTCTGCTTGGTCAAAGCTGCGCATTCTCGCTGTGTCTAAATCAAATAATGGCGAGGTAATAATGGCATTTGCCATTAATGATTGCAGCCATTTAGCGGTGTAAGGTTCTGAAATGTGCGTTTCGCCATTTTCTTTGTATAAACGGTAAAAAATAGCGTCTTTAGATGCGCCTAAGACAGTAATAGGGCTGTGTGTAGTAAAGATAAATTGAATTTTAGGAAACCATTGCCGTAGTTTTTTAACTAAGGTGTATTCCCATTTTGGATGCAAATGTAAGTTGATTTCATCAACTAATACGATGCCATAAAAATCTTGTATGCTAGTAGCTTCTGGCTGATTTTCAATTAGGCGGGAGAGTAAGTCAATTACCCATATTAAAACTGTTTTATAGCCTTCTGATAATGATTCAAAATTAATTTCTTTTCCTCTTTCAATATAGCGTACGCCACTTATAATACTAACTTCAATATCAACATTATCTCCTAAAACTTCCTTAATAAGTTGAATAATTGTAGATAAAGATACTGTACTTAAATCAAGATTTTTTTGCTTTACTTCTAGTTCTTTTGCATATATTTCTTTTAACCAAGCATCTGGTTTTATAAGGGAAACATAGCTTGTAAACAGGCTAGAGAAACCATAAGGCTCAACTTCTTGAAACTTAGAGTAACCTCTATTAACACCATAAGCAAATATATTTTTTAAGAACCGATTGCCAGTAATGTGATATTTTCTTTTTTTATTATCATAAGATGACAATCTTAAGTTTTCATCAAACTTAAATAAATCAATCATTTTTCCTAAAAATTTTTTTTGGGCAAAATTTTCTACAAAAGGCCATATCATTGATATAGTAATTGACTGTAATAAAATGGTTTTACCACTCCCATTTTCACCTAGAAAATAAATCTCTTTTAATTTAGATAAATTTCTTATCTTTATGTTTTTTAAGCTTAAAAAGCTATCTATATTAATATTGCCAACATATGTTTTCCCTGATATGTTTTCTACTTCATTTTCTTTAAAAATATTGTAATTTAAAGACATTAAAATCTTTTTGTGTTCAGAAAAATCATCTTTGACTATATTTTTTTCAGATGTAATTATTTGTTTTTTATCATTATCCTTTTTTGATGTCATTATTAATCTACCTATTAGATACAACACATGGCAGCCCCAAACCCAGACCACCATGTGTCCCTAAAAAACTAACCTAACCCCCGCGCCAAATCAGCCTTAATATCCTCAATAGACTCAAGACCGACAGAAATGCGGAGTAAACCCTCAGTAATATTCGCCGCCGCACGCTGCTCAGGTGTTACCCGACCATGCGTCGTCGTCGCGGGATGTGTAATCGTTGTTTTAACATCCCCTAAATTGCCGGTAATCGACAATAACTGCGTTTGATCAACCACGCGCCAAGCCTGCTCACGTCCGCCCTTCACCTCAAAACTGACAATACCACCAAAGCCAGATTGCTGACGTTTCGCTAACTCATGCTGTGGATGACTGGGCAAACCGGCATAATACACCCGCTCAACCATAGGCTGTTCCTCTAACCACTCCGCCAAGGCCAAAGCACTGGCACAATGCGCTTGCATGCGTAATTGTAAAGTCTCTAAACCTTTCAAAAACACCCACGCATTAAACGGACTCATGCTCGGCCCTGCCGACCGCATCACCCCGTACATATCGCCTTTTAACAATGCCTTAGGCCCGACAATCGCGCCACCGACACAACGCCCTTGCCCGTCTAAATACTTGGTCGCGGAATGAATCACAATATCTGCGCCTAACTTTAACGGCTGCTGCAAAGCCGGTGAACAAAAACAATTATCCACCACTAACAAGCAATCATGCGCCTTCGCAATCTCAGACAAGGCACGAATGTCCGCCAACTCCATCAACGGATTCGACGGTGTTTCTAAAAACAACATGCGCGTATTTGGCTTAATCGCCTGTTCCCACGCGGCTGGATTTTGCAACTCGACAAAATCAGTCTCGACACCAAAACGGCGAATAATGCTATTAAACAACGTCACCGTGCTGCCAAACACACTGCGAGAAGCCACAATGTGATCGCCTGCTTTCAACACGCCTAAACACAAGGTCAACATCGCCGCCATGCCAGACGCGGTCGCAATACAATACTCGCCACCTTCCAAAGCTGCTAAACGCTGCTCAAACGCCCGCACCGTTGGATTAGTAAAACGTGAATAAATATTGCCTTCAAAACTGCTATCAGTGAAACGGTTCGCCGCTTCCGCTGCACTACTAAACACAAAACTAGAAGTCGGGAAAATCGGCTCGCTATGTTCCCCTTCCGCTGTGCGCGTTTGCCCCGCCCGAATCGCACGGGTGGCAAACTCATACTCATCCCAATCTGTCATTGATTATTCCGCATTATGTAAGTCAATAGTCTCTAATTGTTCTTGCTTCTTCGATTTCGCGCCATCGTTACGCATGTTTTCAATGTAATCTAAGTAGTTTTGATCCACATCGCCAGTCACATAACGACCGTTGAAGCAAGAAGTATCAAACTGCTTAATGTTCTTGTTACCTTTGCGCGCAGTGGCAATCAAATCTTCTAAATCTTGATACACCAACCAATCTACGCCGATTAAATCCGCGATTTCTTCCGTGCTGCGACCATAACCGATCAACTCATTCACCGACGGCATGTCGATGCCATACACGTTAGGAAAACGCACCGGAGGTGAGGCAGAGGCAAAATAAACCTTTTTCGCGCCCGCTTCTCGCGCCATTTGCACGATTTGCTTAGAGGTGTTACCGCGCACGATGGAGTCATCGACTAACAACACGTTTTTATTGCGAAACTCTAAATCGATAGTATTCAGCTTTTGGCGCACAGACTTTTTGCGCATGCTTTGACCCGGCATGATGAAAGTGCGTGGAATATAACGGTTTTTTACAAAGCCTTCGCGGTATTTGCGGTTTAGCGCGTGCGCCAAAGACAGGGCAGAGGTACGGCTGGTGTCAGGGATTGGAATCACCACGTCAATGTCATGATTCGGGAAGGTGCGCAGGATTTTTTTCGCTAAGGCTTTGCCCATGCGTAAACGCGCTTTATAAACAGAAATGCCGTCAATGATAGAGTCAGGACGCGCTAAATACACATGCTCGAAAATGCACGGC
>QKBZ01000290.1 GCA_003245895.1 Beggiatoa sp. | reverse complement strand
AAGTACGAGAAGCTTTAGAAACAGATACCCGTAAAACCATCGACTTAGACACTTACTTAACATTATGCAAGCAACATGGCTTTAAACGCCGTGAAGATGCGTTACAACTGAGCGGCTATTTACACGACTTAGGCGTGTTTCTACATTTCCAAGATGACCCCTACTTAAAAAAAGTTGTCATATTAAACACCGAATGGAGTACCGAAGCGGTTTATAAAATCGTCAAAGACAAAACAGTTACCCAACAACGCGGCTTTTTTACCCAAGCAGACATCGAACGCATCTGGCAAGAACCGTGTTATCAAGACATGCACGGCGAATTACTGCAACTGATGAAACGCTTTAACCTGTGCTATGAACTCCCCAAAGCAGGCGAATATATCTCGCCGCAACTACTAGAAGCTGAACCGCCAAGCGGCTTTACATGGCCAGAAGACAATAACTTAATCGTCCGCTATGTTTACCACTTCATGCCCAAAGGCATTTTAAGCCGCTTAATCGTTGCCCTACACCCACTGATTGAAGATAACCGCTGTCGTGTCTGGAAATATGGCGTTGTCTTCAGCGAAAAAGACCAATCCGCCCGCGCCAAAGTCACCCAAGACATTGAAAGCCGAAGCATAGAAATACACTTACTTGGAAAAGACACCCGCGATTTTTTAGCCCGCATCATGGGCGAAATGGAAAAAATCAACGACTCCTTTGAACCCAATATCAAATACGAAATCTTATTACCCTGTACCTGCCCAGAACCTGAATTTTTTGAATACAGCGACTTAAAAGACTTTGCCTCAGACAACGCGCCTATCCAATGCCGCAAAAAAGGCTGTCGTAAAATGGTAAATGCTAAAGCATTGCTAGAAGGTGTATTCAAACCTAAACGCGCCAACTCAAAAACACTCACAACGCCTGAAAAAATAGCACTCAAAAGAAAATTAAAATGCTTTGATCATGTAGAGTTAACAACCTTTTATAACGAGCTTGATATTAATCTTGGTAGCTTAGCCACTAAAGATACCGACGCATTAATTGACAACCTCATCAGCCACAGCCTAAACCAAAATAAACTACCGCAATTATTAGCCTTAGCGGAAGAATGTGCGCCGGATAAAGAGTGGTAGGGTGTGCGAAATTCCACACAGCACACAGCCTAATCATTAATAATCGTTATATGTGGAATTTTGCCCACCAAACCCCGCACGGTGGGCAAAACGCCGATTAAATTCGGACACAAATTACTTTCTCGGCGGCGTTTCGCACACCCTACGCCTGCTACAAGTTTGCTGCACACTCAATTATTTCCTTATCCTTCTTTAACAAATCATTGACTACCTGACTGGCATCAACATTTTTTAACACCGCTAGTTTTCTGATAAATTCGGCAATTTCCGGTTCAAGATAAATTGGTAAATTGAGTTTGGCCTCAGGGTGATAAAACTGACCTCTGACACCTTTGGAAAAATCATGTTCTTTTTTCATGGAATTCACCGCATTGTAAAGTTTTAGAGTAGCACAGCATTTGCCGCGACAGATGCGTTTCGTGTCTCAATGCGTCCTCCAACTAATCCCCATCCCCTTTTAAACTATTTTTTTGCCTTAAACTCAGGTTATGATTAACTTATACTGATTAACAACCTCCTGAATCCCTATAGAACAAGCATGGACAAGATAATCTTTACAGGCCCAATGGGCGCGGGCAAAACCACTGCCATCTCCTCCATCAGCGAAATACCGCCGATTTCAACCGATGTGCGCTGCTCCGATGAAGAAGGTAAAACCCGTAAAAACACCACCACGGTGGCGATGGACTATGGCTATATCACCCTTGCCGAAGGTGAACGCATCCACCTCTACGGCACACCGGGGCAAGAACGTTTTAACTATATGTGGACAATCCTCAGTAAAGGCGGTATCGGGCTGGTCATCCTGCTCGACAACGCACGCCCTAACCCTGTGGAAGACCTCAATTTTTACCTTGATGCCTTTAAAGACTTCATCTCAGAAACTGGGGTCGTGGTCGGCATCACCCGTACCGATGTCAGCCAGCAATTCAACCTCAGCCACTACCAACAAAACCTGATGCAGCGCGGACAAATCGTGCCTGTGTTTGAAATCGATGCACGACAACCCAACGACGTGAAAATTTTAATTCATGCCTTATTAGCGGTCTTACAAGGCTTTAACTAAACGCCCGCTTGGCATAGGACGCAGCTATGATTCGCACCCTACTCATCGGCCTTTTTTGCCTTTTCATTGCCCCCGTGTACGCGGACACCGATGCCGCATGGCAGGCGTACCAACAAGGGCAATACAACCGCGCCATTCAACTTTGGGAAGCGCAACTCAGCAACGCCTCCGACACAGAACAATTACAAATATACAGTCAACTCGCTGCTGCCTATCAAGCACTGGGCATGCACCGCCAAGTTTTTTTGCAATTAGATAAGGCATTGAAACTGGCAGACGAACAAAACGCCCCCACCGCACAAATTTTAACCTTAAGCCAACTCAGCGACGCATGGCTAAGCATCGGCGACCTTGATGCCGCCTTAGAAGATGCAGAAGCCGCTGTTAAACTCACCGATAACACCGACGACGCGCCTCAACTGTCTGCCCACGCACTTAACAGCTTAGCCAATGCCTTGGTCGCCGTTGATGAACTAGAAGAAGCTTTCCCGCTGTATCAACAAGCCAGCGAAGCCGCTCAACGCGCCAACGCCGACGACTTGCAACTGAAAATTGCCTTAAACCAGCTTAAAACGGCGGTGCAAGGTTTCCCGCTCGACACGGTGTTGCCATTAAGCGACCGCCTATGGTCACAACTGCAAACGCTGAGCAGCAATCAAGCGAATGCGGGTTACTTACTCACTTACGGGCAACATTTAGGCGCGCTGTTAACTGACCCACAAATTGCTGAAGCTAACCGTCAACAGTTAACACAACGCATGCGCGATGCCTTCGCCAAAGCCTTAAACATCGCGCAAAGCTTACAACAACCGCGTTTAATGTCCTTAGCTTATGGCTATCAAGGCGAAATTGCCTTAAAACATGGGCAATTAGCACAAGCACAAACCTTGTTACAACAAGCCATTTTCTATGCTCATCAAGGCCAATTCGCCGACGTGTTATACCGCTGGCAATGGCATATGGCGGAGATATTGGAACAACAAGGTAAAACGGAAGAAGCGATACAGTCTTATAAAACGGCAATTCGTGTGCTATTCCCCATTCAGCAGCAATTAGAAGTTGGGCAACGGGTATTAAGCGGCAGTTTTGATGAAAATGTGCGTCCGGTTTATTACGGCTTAGCCGATTTGCTGCTGAAACAAGCCGCGCAAGCCACGCATGAAACCGTGCGCCAAGAGCTATTGCACTCTGCGCGTGACATCATCGAACAGGCTAAATTAGCGGAGTTATTAAATTACTTCCAAGATGACTGTGTGTCGCAAGCTAAAGCACAGCAACGCGAGTTAGATCAATTAGTCGATGGCGCGGCGATTATTTATCCGATTGCCTTAGCAGATCGTTTAGTGTTGTTAGTCAGTGCAGGCGAAGGTATTCAGCCGTTCACGGTGCCAGTGACACGTCAACAGCTAGATGAAACCGCGTTAGAATTGCGAGTACGTTTACAAACCCGCGCTAACAAACGCTACTTTTACCCTGCTAAAACCTTATATGACTGGTTAATCACGCCCTTGTTGCCGTATTTGCAGCAACATCAAATTGATACCTTAATTTTCGTGCCCGATGGTTTGTTGCGTACTGTTCCGCTTGCCACTTTATACGACGGCGAACAGTTTTTAATCGAACAATATGCGTTAGCCATCACCCCCGGTTTGACCTTGCTTGATCCGCAAACAGTGGATTGGTCAAACGCAGAGGTTTTGCTGGCGGGCTTATCCGATGCGGTGCAAGGTTATCCGGCATTGCCTAATGTGCCTAAAGAGTTAAGTCACATTGCTGAGGCTGCCAAACGCTCAACGACTTTGCTCAATACCGATTTCACCTCGCCTAAACTGCGCGAAACCCTGAAAGCCACTGAGTTTGCCGCGATGCACTTGGCAACACATGGCGAGTTTAGTGCAGACCCTGCATACACTTATTTGCTAAGTTACGACGAGCAAATGACGATGGATAAAGTGCAAAAAGTGATTGGTTTAGGCAGTTTCCGCAAGCAACCAATTGAATTACTCACGTTAAGCGCGTGCCGGACGGCGGTGGGTGATGATCGGGCAGCGCTAGGTTTAGCCGGTGTGGCGGTGAAAGCCGGTGCACGCAGTGCGATTGCGACACTGTGGTTTGTCGATGACGAGGCCACTGCTTTAACCATGACGCGCTTTTATCAAACCTTGATGCAAACGGCGGGGATGACCAAAGCGAAAGCCTTGCAACAAGTGCAAGTTGAGTTATTGCACAATGTGCGGTTTGAACATCCTGCTTACTGGGCACCGTTTTTGTTGATTGGGAACTGGTTATAGTCATCAACGGCGGATGACGGCTTGCGCCTTATCCGCCCTACGAGAATCACAACAATACCCCCTGCTGAAGTCAAAGCAAGCAGATGCACGAGCACTGCTTGCCCTCTACGCAACTTAACCCATGAACGAAAAAGGAGTGTTTATGCGAGTGCAATCATGGATGCGCTTCAGCATCATCAGTTTATTATTACTGTTTATCAGCGCAAACAGCGTGGCACAAGACAACAGCGATTTACCCTCTGCTGCGGATGTCGAATCGCGTTTAAACGATGCCTTAGAAGTGTTACAACTCAGCTTAGTCGAACAACGCATGCCACAGATGTTACTGCAAAAAGCCGAGGCCATTGTGATCATGCCTTCTATCGTGCGTTTAGCCTTTGGCTTTGGTGGCAATTTTGGGCAAGGTATTTTAATGGTGCGCCAACCGCAAACCGGTTGGAGTCCACCCTCGTTATTAACCTTAGGCGGCGGTAGTGCAGGTTTCCAAGCAGGTATTGATGTCAGCAATGTAATTTTGCTGTTTATGTCTAAATCTGGCGTAGAAAGTATGTTAAACGGCAGTTTTACGCTAGGGGCTGATATTAGCCTAACCGCAGGCCCTGTAGGGGCTGGCAGTGAATTTAGCACTGACTTTGATTCTGAGATTTATGCTTATTCTCGCAGCAAGGGCTTATTTGCCGGTATTGCTTTGGAAGGTTCAGTGTTGAAAATTGACCATTATGCCAACGCAACTTTATACGGCGCGTATTTACGCCCTACGGATATTTTTGCTAACCGTGCAGCGACAAGTTCTATGGTGGCGAGCCGTTTGCGTACGATGTTGAATACTTATACGTTTACGCAGTAAGCGCGGAATATGGCCAGTTTTTTCTCGTTTCCATCGTTCTGAATACTGCTATTAAGTTAAGCGTTGTCATGGTCTTGTAGGGCGGATAAGGCGTGAGCCGTCATCCGCCGCAAGAGGCTTAGTTCAAGCTTCAACTGTGTTATGTCGGATGACGGCTAAAGCCTTATCCGACCTACAAACACGCTTAACTTAATGGCAGAAATGCTGGGAACGAGAAAACTTTAACCCAACTCACAACCCCGTCTTAACCTTAAACCAAGTACTGGTAATCACCCGATCAATCTTTAACGGTAATGGTGTCAAAGTGTATAACTTATCTTTCACCGCTTGTGATGGATAAACGCTAGGGTTATTACGCACCGTTTTATCCGTTAATGACAAGGCATCTTTGTTTGCATTGGCGTAAGCGACATAGTTGGAAATGTTGGCGATCACGTCAGGGCGCAGTAAATAATTAATAAATTGATACGCCGCCTCTACATTATCCGAATCCTTAGGAATCGCTAACATATCAAACCAAACCGCTGATCCCTCTTTCGGCAAGCTATATACCACTTCTACCCCTTTCCCTGCTTCTTCCGCCCGCGCTGAGGCTTGCAGAATATCACCCGACCAGCCTACCGCTAAACACAAGGAGCCATTGGCTAAAGCTTCTACATATTCCGAAGAATCAAACTTTTTAATATACGGGCGCAGTTGAGATAAGTAGGGTTTTGCAATGTCGGTATAGTCTTTAGGGTCTAAGCTGTTCGGATTTTTGCCAAGGTAAAACAGCGTCATGGCCAGCACATCACTAGGCGCATCTAATACTGAAACACCGCAATCGGCTAATTTCGCTAAGTTTTCAGGATTAAAAAATAAACTCCAACTGTCTAACGGCGCATCTTCCCCTAAACGCTCTTTGATTAATTTAGGGTTATAACCGATGCCCGTTGTGCCCCATAAATATGGCACTGCGTGTTCATTTTTCGGGTCTAAAAAGCGCAGCTTTTGCAGTAATTCGCGGTCTAAGTGGCGGTAATTGCTTAATTTAGTTTTATCTAGCGGTAAGAAAATACCCGCTTTAATTTGGCGACCTAAAAAGGCAATGGAGGGTACGACGACATCAAAACCCGATTGACCGGCTAACAGCTTTTTTTCTAACACTTCATTGCTGTCGAACATCTCATACACCACCTTAACCCCTGTTTCTTTTTCAAACTGGGCAACGGTGTCTGGCGCGATGTAATCTGTCCAATTGTAAACATGCAGCTCAGCCGCAGTTGCAGGTAATGCGCTGAACAACGATACACTGAGCACCGCCGCAGCAAGGGTACGACACAAACTTAAGTGACACATAGTTTTTTCCTTTTTTCATCGATTTCCAAGGTGGGTGGGCACAAATGGCATGGTTTGCCAGTTTGTGCATTGGCGATAAAGTTGTACTTAAGTGTGGGTGAAGAAACTGTGGTAAATGGCTTTAGGTCAATAAAACCGTCGCCCCAGTGGTTTCACGACTTTCTAAACTGCGATGCGCAGCGGCGGCATCAGATAAGGCAAAACGCTGATTCACAGGAATTTTAACCGCGCCAGTTGCCATCACGTTGAATAAATCACTTGTGCAAGTGAGTATTTGCTCACGGCTGGCAGCATAGTGCATTAAGGTTGGGCGCGTTAAATACAGCGACCCTTTTTGGCTTAACAAACCAATATCCAACGGTGCTACCGCGCCAGAAGATTGACCAAAGCTGACTAAAGTGCCCATCGGTTGCAAGCAGTCAAAAGACTGCATAAAGGTGGCTTGACCTACCGAGTCATAGACAACAGGCACACCTTTGCCGTCAGTGAGTTCGCGCACCCGTTCGACAAAATTTTCCTTGGTGTAAATGATCGGATGGTCACAGCCATGCGCTTTTGCCAACTCGGCTTTTTCTTCACTGCCTACTGTGCCAATCACTGTTGCGCCTAAATGCTTTGCCCATTGGCAGGCAATTAAACCCACGCCACCGGCAGCGGCATGGAATAAAATAGTTTGGCCTGCTTGCACGGGGAATGTCTGCCGCAGCAAATATTGTGCGGTCATACCTTTTAACATCATTGCCGCCGCTGTTTCATCATTGATGTTGTCAGGAATTTTCACCACTTTGCTGGCATCAATGACACGTTCTTCAGTATAAGACCCCATCACCATTGCATAGGCAACACGATCACCCACAGCTAAGTCCGACACGCCTTCACCTACAGCAATAACAGTGCCTGCCGCTTCCATACCAGGGATAAAAGGTGAGGCCGCAGCAGGGTATAAACCGGTGCGGAAATACACATCGATGAAATTTAAACCGATGGCGGTTTGTTTTAATTTGACTTGACCGGCAGCGGGTGCATCGACTTCGATTGCTTCCCATTGCAAGAGTTCTGGGCCACCGGTTTGGTGAACGCGGATTGCGTTTGGCATATTGACTCCTTTATGTGGTTTAAGGTGTGTACGGTTGTAGGGTGTGCGAAATGCCGCCACTGAATTTTATTTATGGCAAGCCCTTTCTCGGCATTTTGCGCACGCGGAGAAGCGCTAACCTAAGTCAGACGCTTCCGCGTTCGCACCGCAAAAGGACGCGGCGCAAACCCTACAACGCATAACCCGCTTACTCTAACCCCAATGCAAATACTCGGTTAACAAATCATGCAAGCGTTTTGCACTGTCTTCAATATCTTCTTGTGCGGCTTGTGCCACTTGAGGCACATCAACAATCTCTAAGGTATTTAAAATCAGGCGATCCATCGAGTTGTAATAACGCACCCACCATGTGTGGTTTAAGTTAGCACTGCTGATCCGGCAATTGCCATAACCTTTAGATAACACGGTAATCGGGCCACTGCCGAGCATTTCTAACAAGCAAGTTTGATCTTCTTCGCTAATTGGCAGCAAAGTTAAGTTAATCACATGCGGCGGCGCGCCTTCTTGACACTTAGCCTGATGCTCAGCCACTTCGGTTAAAATTGCGGGCGCATTCATTAAATTAGGCGGCAATTCACCCAGCGTTAATTGCTCAGGCGTTTCCGTTTGCATAATGGTTCTCACCACCGACGGCACTGCGCCGACTTCCAACCAATGCGCGGTAATCGCCCCTTGCGCATTTAAACGCTGTACCTGCCAAATGCCCGCCATCACGGATTCTTGAATATGTACCGTTTGCGCCCCTTGTGCCATGATTTTGACTTCACCTTCGCCTAAAGTTTGTGCAATCAACTTCAGGTTATCTGCGTCTAAATCATCTAAAGGTAAACGGACAGGCGGTTGCTCAATACGATAACTGCTTAAAACTGTGTCTAATTGCTCCATCACAGCGCGTGCGCCTGCTAAGTGCGCGACTTCATCCGCTTCGGGCAAAATCGGTGGGCGAAACGTGTTCATTTCGCTGGGCATGGGTAAATATTCCACACCTTCCGTATCTGGTTGGCTACCAGGGCCTACGATTGGAAGTCCTAAAGGAATGTCATTGCTCATTTTTGTCTCCTGTAACGGCTGGGGACTGCTCGGCAACTAACGCCTCTACATCCCATAAGGTAGCGGAATTATCTGCGGAAGCGACCACCAAATAGCGGCCATTGGGGCTAAACGCAATATCCGTAATCCAATCTTGATGACCATCTAACACGGCAAGTGTTTCCGCTGTATCTACCGACCATAAACGTGCGGTGTTATCAACACTGGCGGTTAATAAATAAAGACCGTCAGGGCTAAAAATCACTTTGCGTAAGGCTTGGCTATGACCAGTAAAGGTTTTTAATACTTCGCCGTTTTTCACATCCCATAAACGGACAGTGTTGTCATAAGCAGCGGTGGCGATGGTTTTGCTGTCAGGACTGAAACTGGCGTAATAAATACGGTTGTCATGGCCTACCAATGTTGTGGCAGGCTGCCCCGTGCGTACATCCCAAATACGCGCTTCACGGTCTTCTGAAACGGTGGCTAATAATCGGCTGTCGGGGCTAAAGCTGGCTTGATAAATCGCTTGGCGATGACCGCGCAATACGGCATGTGGTGAATTATCTTCAGCACGCCATAAACGGGCGCTGAGTTGTCCCACCGTGACCATATATTCACCATTGGGGCTAAAGCTGGCATCCGCGACCCCACGTTGATGCCCTGCTAATAAGGCGATTTGTTTGCCGGTTTTTAAATTCCATACCCGTGCAGTGTTGTCGCGTGCTGCGGTTAGCACTTTATCACCGCTAGGGTTAAAACAGGCTTTCACTATCCAATCAGTATGTCCATCTAAACGCCCTAACAATTTACCGCCTAATACTTGCCAAACCATGGCTTGTTTATCGGATGAGGCAGTGATTAATAAATGGCTGTCAGGGCTAAAATTCGCGTCCCATATTGTACCGGTATGTCCCGCTAATACATGGCTTAATTTGCCGCTGGGCACTTGCCACAAACGCGCTGTTTTCACGCCGGTAGTGACGACTAAATCACTGTCATGACTAAACGCTACATGGGTAATGCCGTCTTCATGTCCAATGAGTCTGGCAAGGGGCTTAGGCTCTGCTGCATGTACGCTAGCCAGCAAACTACACAGCACGATAAACCCTAAACGTCTCAACATGTTTCTAACTCCTGTAAGGCAACAATCGGTTTATACCGTACTGAACAACGACTGGCAATGTGTTGTCTATTGTATCTACAATGGTGAGTCTTAAGTGATGTAGTTTTGTAGGGTGGATAAGGCGCAGCCGTCATCCACCGTTATTTTCTGCAAATTGCCAGCATCATAATTTTTAAGGTGGGGGATGAATTCAGTACCATTTATTCTGAAAATTCTTTAATTCTGTAAATTCTGATTCAGACAACAAGCCTCATGGCGGATGACGGCTTACGCCTTATCCGCCCTACATTCGTGCATGTCTCCTAAATATGATCTCAAACCCCACCTTCAGCCAAGGCACTTCCTATATCCACCGCCTAGACCCACGCATTCGCCTGTTAATGCTCTTAAGCTTTAGTCTATGGTGCATCGCAAATGCACATTTAACAGCGTTAACACTAGGTTTATTATTAAGTCTCGTAGGCGTGCAATTAGCAGCATTATCATGGCGAGCAGTGTGGCGACATTTATTGCCGGTTAATTTATTCGTCGTGCTGTTATTGTTATTACTGCCGTTTAGTGTGAGCGGTGGTGAGCAGTGGCAAGTGGGCATGCTGACATTTTACAGCGAAGGTTTCTGGCGCGCAGTGGTGATGGGTATGCAGGCGAATGCCGTGATGTTGGCTTTGATTGTTTTAGTAGCCACCTTGGAGCTAAGCACTTTGGGGCAAGCCTTGCACAGTCTGCGTGTGCCGAGCAAGTTAATTCATTTGCTTTTGCTCACGGTGCGTTATCTCAATGTGTTGCATGACACATGGCAGCAATTGACTACCGCCATGCGAGTGCGTGGCTTCCAATTGAAAGCCAATTGGCATACTTATCACAGCATCGGTAATTTGATTGGCATGTTATTAGTCCGCGCCATGATGCGAGCGCGACGTATTGAATTAGCAATGAAATGTCGAGGTTATCGCGGGGAGTTATATTGCTTGGCTGAGTTTCAGTTAAGTTACCGTGATGCGTTTGCCTTTTGCGGCTTTGCCAGCGTGTTATGTGTTATCTCCTTCATTTTGACCTAGCAAATCACTGCCATT
>QKBZ01000409.1 GCA_003245895.1 Beggiatoa sp. | reverse complement strand
CCAACAACGGTGCAGCTAACCGCGACTCAATCGCGTGCAAACTCTCGCGTAATTCCGGCGTTTCCGGCTGTACCCAATTCGCAATCCAACCCTGCAACCAGCACGCATCCTGCTCCAACACCTCCGCTGTTAACAAGGCATGATTAATACAGCCTAAACGCATACCCACCACTAAAATCACCGGAATATGCAAAGTGCGCACTAAATCAATAAAACTCTCATGCTCATTCAACGGCACGCGCCAACCGCCTGCACCTTCGATAATCACAATATCCGCCGCCGCTTGTAAGCTACGACAAGCACTAATAATCGGCGGTAAAGTAATCTCCTGACCACAATGCTCAGCCGCTAAATGGGGCGCAGTCGCTTCCGGTAACGCATACGGGTTCACCAATTCATACGGCATTGCCACCGAGGACGCTGCTTGCAAGGCCAAAGCATCATCATTGCGCCAACCCTCTGCCTGCTGCTCGCAACCTGCGGCAACTGGCTTCATGCCCACTGTGCGATAACCTTGTGCGGCAAAATAACGCAATAACGCTACGCTACAGCGTGTTTTACCAATTTCTGTATCCGTACCGGTAACAAACCAACTACTTGTCATGTTGTTTACGCCCCTGAATCGCTGAAAATGGAATCACCGTTGCCCCTTGTGCATCTTTTTGCTGCCCCACCTCTGGCAAACGCGCCCCCATTGCATGCCCATAAACCACTTCATAAGACAACGGCAAACCGGAGGGTTGACGCAGTTCCTCATACGTCGCCACCACTTGTTTAAACCGCTGCTTGCCGACTAAACCGCGCGGGCGGCCTGCGGTAACATTGTGCGCGCCGATATTTTTTAACGCTGCCATCACGCTTTTAACATCAGGATAGTGCAAAGTCATCCAGTCTACATCCATCACCGGATCAACTAAGCCTGAGCCTAACAAAGCATCACCTAAATCGTGCATATCAACAAAGCGGTTAACGTGGCTAAACTCGTCTGCTGTTGCCCAACTGTGACGCACTTCTTTCAAAGTGTCAGGGCCAAAAGTGGAAAATAACAACACTCCCTCCGGCTTCAACACTCTGGCAAATTCTTGAAACACAGCGGGAAAATCGTTACACCATTGCAGCATTAAATTAGACACGATTAAATCCACACTGCGATCAGCAAACGGCAAACGCGCGGCATCGGCGCAGACAAAATGCTGGCGGCGGCGGTGAAATAGCCAAAATTTATTCGGTGCTTTTTGCCGTGCTTGTTGCACCATCGACAAGGCAATATCGGCGGCATACAGCGTTGCATCAGGATAACGTGTCGCCAATTTCTGCGTTAATCGCCCCACGCCACAGCCTAAATCTAAAATACTGCGCGGCTGAAACTTGATCATATCTAAACGATCTAGCAGAAAATCACCCACTTGGTGCTGTAATTGTGCGTGTTGTTCATATTGCGAAGCCATACGGCTAAAGGCTTGCGCCACCGCGTGAGGGTCTAAATACTCAGGTGGGTGTTGCGACATACTTAAAAACATCCTAAACAATACGGGAAAAGCGAAAGCTGCATCCTAGAACAAATGCGCTATTGAGGTAAAGTGCTTGGCGCACTGTCGGCGGGTTTATGCGACTTCACTTAAAAATTTTTGTAATAACGGCTGCACAATTTCAGGGTGTGATAAAAACGGAATATGTGCCGCCGGTTTAATACACACCGTGCGCAGTTTAGGCCACCAATGCCCTAAATCATGGCGCACTTTCATCGGCACTAAGGCATCATAACCGCCTAAACATAACCATGCAGGACAGTGGATATGGCGCAATTCTGGACGCAAATCGGTATTTATCAATAATTCTAAACTATCATGCAAACTTTCAACTTGTGCATGTCCTGCTTGCCCGATCAAATGTTGCAACTGGCGCAACTGCTGGCGCGGCGTTTCCAAACCTCGCACTTGTAAGGCGAGAAAGCGTTGCAGCGTTCCGGCAATGTCTTGGCTTAAATTATCGGCAAATTGGTTTAACACTTGCGGGGTCATGGCGTGCGGCCAATCCTCAGCGGTGACAAAACGCGGCGAAGTGGCAAACAACACCAACGCCCGCACTTTTTCCGGCTGCCAACGCGCCATCGCCATCGCCAGCAAACCGCCCAACGACCAACCACACCACACCGCATCCGAGGGCAGATGTCGGCTAAGCTGCGGCAAAATTTCCGTCAGTTGATACGGTGCCACCGCGCTACGCCCATGCCCCGGTAAATCCACTTGATACACCGTCCACTCCTGCGCCCACTGTTCAACCGTATGATGCCAAATCGCATGGTTAAAGCCCCAACCGTGTAACAGCACTAAGGGCGCGCCTTGGCCTTGTTGTTGGATGTGTAGTTTCATGGGGGAAAATCCTTTTTCATTGCCTGTTTAATGGTGTATCAGTTTACAGGCCAATGGCTTCAAACTCCGCCATTAATTTGCGCTTGCGCGAATGCTTCTGGCTCAATCCCATATAAAACCCTGACCAATCTGCGGTTTTGCCTAGAAAGGTATAAGCCCGTTTTACCTGCTTTAACCAACGCGCTGCATCAGCATATTTCTGACTATTACCCGCTTCAATAATATGCAAAGCATTTTCAGTTGCCATGGTAATGACCCACTTTGGCGCAATACTAATGGCTGCTTCCACTACATCAGGCAATTCACGCACTTGCCATGAATGTTCTACAGAATCGACTACCGCTTGCACTTTGTTGATAGCTACTAACATGCGTAATATCTCATCAGAATGAGATTTTCGGCGCACAAGCCATGTGTAATGGTCTAATAATCTTGAAGAGAAATATAGCCAACAAAAGTTGGTCATTTAGGAGAAATTAGATGAATCAGACAAATCGCAAACCTCGTCAGACATACACAGCAGAGCAGAAGCTGGAATATGCCAAGTTGATGGTG
>QKBZ01000049.1 GCA_003245895.1 Beggiatoa sp. | reverse complement strand
ATCCAATCTAATTGCTTTACATCAACTGTTTTGTACTTTATTTTCTTCATCGAGAGAACGCCTGTTTTGTCTGTAGTAGGACTGGGGACTTTATCCTATTCGGGCGTTCTCTTTTTTTTGTACTATAGCTGACTACAAGACTGTTTGTAGCTATCCCGCCTTATTCAACAAAGGCTTCAAATCATCCCACACCTTTTCTAACATCAAAGGTTGCGCCGTCGCATTGGGATGAATGCCATCGTTTTGCATTAAATCTGGTTGATCCGCCACGTCACTTAAAAAGAATGGTTCAAAAGCAATTTTGTACTGTTCTGCCACATCTCTAAATACTTTTTCAAAATGTTGTGTATAAAGTGGGCCGTAATTGGGTGGGATGCGCATACCGAGCAATAAGACTTTTGCGCCTTGTTTTTGTACTAACTCCACCATTTGAGACAAGTTGGCTTGCATTTTTTGCAGGCTTAAACCGCGTAAACCGTCGTTGCCGCCGAGTTCTAAAATCACAACTGTCGGTTGATAATGGCTTAATACATTGGGCAAGCGGGCTAAGGCATTGTGGGTGGTGTCACCGCTGACACTGTCGTTGATCACTTGATGTGGATAGTCTGCGGCACTTAAGCGTCGTTGTAATAACTGCGCCCAGCCTTGTTCGGCGGAGATGCCATAGGCGGCACTTAAGCTGTCTCCCATCACTAAAATAGTCGGTTGAGTGGCGTAAGCGGATGACAGCCAGCAACATAAGAAAACCCATATGATGCGTTTTAACATAATTAAGCTCCTACACTATATTTTTTATGATGATGGGGTTATGGGGCAATATCAGCGTTCTTGCAACGCATTTCGCCAAGCACGGTTGATCGGTTTCAATAAATACGTCAACACGGTTTTTTTACCGGTCAAAATATCCACTTGTGCCGTCATACCAGAACTAATTGGCAACGGTTGTTCTGTTGTCCCTAAATAATTGCGTTCGGTACGCACGCGAATTAAAAAATAAGACTCGCCCCGCTCATCTAATAAACTATCTGCACTAATGTGCTCTAAAGTCGCATTTAAGCCGCCATAAAGCGAAAAATCATACGCGGTTAATTTTACCACTGCGGCTAAACCTGGGCGTAAAAAAGCAATATCAGCAGGCCGTAAACGCGCTTCAATTAATAAATTATCTTCTAGTGGCACAATTTCCACTAAGTCCATACCCGGTTGCACCACACCGCCCACGGTGGTGACTTTCACTTGTTTGACCGTGCCACGTACTGGCGAGCGCACTGCCGTGCGCACTACTTGATCTTTTAACGTCTCGCTAGATTCATCTAATTGTGAAGCTTCTAACTGTAATTCATTTAATTCTTGTAAAGCTTGATTTTGAAATAATAAACGGGCTTCTTTAATTTTTTGATCAGCTTCTTTTACCCCTGCCTCGGCACGCGGAATGCTGACATTGACTGTATCTAAATCGCCGCGCAAAGTAGCAACTTCACGTTGTAAGCGCAATAAATCCACTTCAGACATTAAACCTTTTTTCACTAAAGGTTCAGTAATGCCTAATTCTTTTTTCGCTAATTGATAACCGTTTTGTAATTGTGTTCGCCGTGAGCCTAATTCTTTTATTTCTAATTGTCGTTGTTGTTTTTGTTGTTGCAAGATAGCTAAGTTTGCTTGTAAGGTTTGTTGGCGGGATTGATATAAGGCTAGCTCACGTTGAAATGCCGCTTTTTGCCCAGTGTCTAAATTTTTAGCAAGGCTAAAGTTTTGGCCTTTTGATTCTGCTTGCAAACGTGCGAGGCGAGCATCTAAGTCAGCCGCTTTTAATTGGCTTTCTCGATAAGAAGAAGCAAAGCGTGTATCATCAATGCGCAATAAGACTTGATCTTTTTCGACTATATCGCCCGCTTTTACATTTAATTCTGCAATAATGCCGCCTTCTAAGTTTTGTACAATTTGCACATGGCTGGAAGGAATTACCCGCCCTTGACCGCGTGTCACTTCGTCCAATTCCGCATGATAAGCCCACACGCCTGCGGCAAGGAAAAATAACACCGTAGTCCATAAAATTAAATGTCCTAATGGTCGTGGGCGGGTGTCAGCGATGACACGTTGTTGATACATAATGCATTTCCAATGGGGTTACAGGCAACAATTTGTCACTAGACAAAGATAGTCTTTATACGATACGCAGTACTTACAACTGTTCCTCTAGCATAGTACTGAATTTTTGCTGCGACTGCATATTTGATCACATGCCAACATTGTATTCAATTCAACATGATAACCAGCTTATTGAATATCAAATTCACTATTCTAAGCGTAAAACGCTTGCCATCAGTGTTTATCCTGATCGCAGGGTGATTGTCAAAGCGCCAACAGAGCTGCCACAAACCACTGTTGCCGACATTGTGCAACAACGTGCGGCATGGATTCAGCGTAAGCAACAGATGTTTGCTGCGATGCCTGCTAAAGCCCCGCCGCTACGTTATGTTGAGGGTGAGTCCCATAGCTTTTTAGGTCAAGCTTATGTCATGCAACTACGACAGGGCGCAGTGGAACGTGTATATCGGCAAGCGGATTGCTTAACCGTGATTAGCCGCCGTCCCTATGATTCTGTGCATCTTAAAAAGCAAGTGCAAGCGTGGTATCGACAGCAAGCCTTAATAATTTTTCAACAACGTTTACAACATTGTCATGCACAAATGAGACACTTGGATATCCCATTCCCATGTTTAGCAGTACGGCAAATGAAACGACGTTGGGGTAGTTGCTCATTAAAAGGCAAAATTTTATTAAATACCACCTTAGTTAAAACACCTTTACCGTGTATTGATTATGTGATTATTCATGAACTTTGTCATTTTATTGAGTTTAACCACAGTGCAGCATTTTATCAGTTGTTGTCATCAATCATGCCTGATTGGCAGCAACGTAAAACAGAATTGCATCAAATTAGCGTACTAGAAGA
>QKBZ01000078.1 GCA_003245895.1 Beggiatoa sp. | reverse complement strand
AAACTGAAACTTATTTTTATATAAAATACAAAAATCATTAAAATTCATTGCTATATATTCAATGCAAAATAGTTGACGGTCTACAGTTTACCGTCAACGCATTACGTGTGTTACCGTAAAACAGTATAACATGGCGTGTACCGTACACGATTGAAAAACAATGCTTACGGTAAGCATGATGCTATAAAAATGATTAAAAGCATGTGTTTTCATGAATTGCGACAATTCATGGTGAATTATAGTGCTTTACTGATTAATCACTGAATATCACTAATCATCATTTAGAATCACTAGAAATCACTAGAAATCATTTAGTCTACTTTTTTTATGCTCCTGTGTGTGAGGATTAGCATATAAGCAAAGACAGATTGTCTGTCATTTTATAGCCGCATCTATGTTGCTTCTGATATTAAATGCAGCATCGCTCATGTCATGCGCCCACTCGGCGGCCTTTTGTATGATGAAATAAAGATGTTCAGGTGATGCCTCTTTATTTCCTGAGCATAGCGTGGCTAAACCGTCTAAATAGCTGCCTAAATGCTCACACTCATCTGTAAGCCTAAATAACGCCTCATGTGTATCTATAAGCTTATCCTTCAATGGTTTATCTTTTTGCATTGTGAGTCCCTTGCTTTCTCTCTATTTCCTCTAATGATTCTATGGTTTTATCTAGGATATTTGTCGCCATGAGGCGGGCTTGTGCTAGTAGTTGGTAAATTTCACATGCAGTGGTTTCCTCGTTCGATGCGCACAAGCTGGCTAGGCCAGCAATGTAGTTAATAAGGTCTTCATTCAGGTCTATAACATGCCTGTACTCATCAATTAATCTGTCAGCACAATTCATAAACTAAGTTTTATCCGACGGGGTAGAGGGTAGGCGTAAGCGTGAAAGTGCAAAACGAGCCAGAAAATTGATCTAAAAATTTTCACTTCGCTTCGTTTCACGTAATACATTTGATTGGTAGGCTTAGCCTGCAAAACTGCAACGAAAGGCAGAAAACCATTTTAATTTTTTGCATTTCGTTTCGTTTTAGCTGTGCAACTTACTTACTAGGGTAAACGCGGTACACTGAGCAACTACCGCATGTGTTGGTAGTTATGCCCACTTCAAAAAGTTTGAGGTCGTCCCAAATCCAACCACCGTCACGCTCTACAGAATCAAACTCCCCGTCATACCCTCGCCATGTGCAGCACGTTGATTTTAAGAATAAATGGGATTCACCGTTAATCACACGCACATGCTGTTTTAAGTGTTCAAAAAGCTTTCTGTTTCCAGCGTTTAACTTAACGGTTTTGTAATCTGTGCCAGTTGTTACAACGCTGTAATAAGCAAACGTGTGTATAGTTTTGTGATTAACCTTAATGTGTTTGCTTCTAGTCAGCGTATGGTGGTCATTGCTGCCAGATTTATATGTAAATGTGCCGCGTGGTTCTATACGAGCAAAAAAGAAAGTCGCACCGGTTGAAACATAATGAGATTTTGCACTGTACCCTTTCCCATTTATTTCAAAATAAACATTGTTGTCATCTTCTTCATATACGCAAACGTAAGCGAATAGTGTGCTGTTATGAGGAATTTTAAATAAGTAGTTCTCTTTTTCTGGTTCAGTTATCGGCAAAAACTCGCTGATTTGTTCATCTAGCGCGCCATCTATTCCAATATAAGCTTTTAGCAGTTCCAAATATTTAAAATCTGGAATGTTCAAAGCTTTTAATACATTCACCACACCACAGAAATAAGCGGTTAATTCATCAGAATGGATTGCACTGCTATGATATTGAGTTACAGCAATATCAAATACTGGTTTTAATTTGCTCATGATTGATTATCCTTGTGTTAGGGGTAGCTATCACTAACTACCCCATTAATTAGCTGCGTTTGTAACCAGTTTGTTTAGCATCGCTGCAAGGTTTGCAATGCACTTGGTTATAAGCTTTTACAAGGTAATCTTTGCCACAGCATTTGCAGCTATCAACCTTGCCAACACGTCCTTTGCCAGCAATTCCAGATAACGCGCTATTAACACGCTCACGTCCGACAAATTCGGTTTTAATTTCCGTTTTCGTGGTCGTAGATGGCGCGCTAGTGCGTTTTTTGGGTGCGTGTAAGTGGTTGATAGTGTTACAAGTAGCGCGATACATAGCGCGATACGGTGGCGCGCTAGGCGTAGCGCGGTAGGGTTCGGCAGGTGGCGCGGTATTGGCTTGTTCCTTAGCGCGTTTGCTCGCTAAATATTCGCGTGTTTCTTCAGCCGTTAAAACTAATTCGTTAGCGTGTAAGTAAACTAATCCATCAGTATTTACATAGCCACCTACTTTCATTTGTGGGATAGGCTGATTTAAAGTCACGTTAGCGATGCTTAACTCACTATTAGCGCGTGTACCTTGACCATAGAAATATAATAAAACCAGTCCTACAAACTCCGAAATAACCGCCAAAAATACATAAATCTTTGCCTCAACTACGCTAGGCTCTGCACCTGTCAGCGTAGCAAGCCAAACCACATGCGGTAAGTCGCCATTAACAGCTTGCGGTAATGGTTTATTTTCCAGTGTACTAACGTAGCTTAATGCGCCTTGATAATCGTTATACTTGTTTATGATTGCCTGTTGTTTTGCTATCTGTTGCTGAATCGGTGCTAACTGATTGTTTAAGGTGTCAGTACGGGAATAATACGCGCCTTTTGCCACACAATTACCATTAGGAAACGCGCTACAATCGGCATAGGTGCGATTATTAGAAATAGCATTACTAGCTTGCGCCATTAGCAAATCGATTGCCTGTTGTGCCTGCTGTGCAGCTTCAGTGCTTACGCTTAAATCCTGTGCTTTTTGCTGTGCGGTCGCTAATTGGTTCTTATAACCTTGATAGGTATCGCTTGCCTGTATGCGCTCGCTTTTCGCCGCATCTACTTGACCAGCGATCAACGCTTGACCAGCAAGTATTGAAGTTGTCACGCCGATTACCAACAAC
>QKBZ01000149.1 GCA_003245895.1 Beggiatoa sp. | reverse complement strand
TGACCGAATTAGACGACGGCTTTTTGTTGCGGGTGAAAAGTGAAAAGGCCAAAGAAATCGCCGCACAATTGCCCTTGACCGATGCTACGCCGGAACAACTCAGCGCGGCAGAACAACAGCAAAAAACGGCGGTTGCCATGCAAACCCGTAGTTTACCCTCACGCGATTTATATCAATCTTTATTCAGCAACTTAGAGCATCCACGCTGGGCAGAAGTGGCGCAACGCTGTTTATCCTGCACTAACTGCACCTCGGTTTGTCCGACTTGTTTCTGTCACAGCGAAGGCGAAGAAGCGGCGATAGATGGGCAGCACAGCGAGCATTTCCGGCAATGGGATTCGTGTTTCACTGCTGGTCACAGCTACATGCACAGTTTTATCCTGCGTGAAAGCACACAACTGCGTTACCGCCAATGGTTAACCCACAAGTTAGGCAGTTGGCACGAGCAATATGGGCGAAGTGGCTGCGTTGGCTGTGGGCGCTGCATTTCATGGTGTCCGGTCGGTATCGACTTAACCGAAGAAGCTAACGCCATTTGTGGGGAAACAGATCATGCCTAATCAACGCTTTGCTGAAACCATAGAAGACAATTTGTATTTGCCACAAGAAGCGGAAATTGTGCGTTTTGTGCAAGAGTCGCCGACTATTTTCACCTTGCATTTACGCTTAACTGATCCGGTGGCGCATGCGGCTTACACTTACCACCCCGGCCAGTTCAACATGCTGTATTTATACGGCGTGGGCGAAGTGGCGATCTCGATTGTGTCTGATCCTGAGCATGAAGATTTGTTGATTCACACTATTAACCGTGTCGGGCGTGTCACCAAAGGTTTTGCGCAATTAAAACAAGGGCAACGCATTGGCATTCGCGGGCCTTTCGGGCGCGGTTGGCCTTTGCGTGAGGCGGAAGGTCAGGATTTAATCATTGTTTCCGGTGGTTTAGGCTGTGCGCCGGTGGTGTCGGTGATTAATTACTTGCTGCGTCGCCGCGAGCGTTTCGGTCATGTCACCATTGTGCAAAAGGTGAAGCATGTTGATGAATTCATTTGGCCTGAGCGTTACGAGCGTTGGCAGCAAGTGCCTGATACTAAAGTGTTAGTGGCTTCTACCGCAGGCGCACCGAATTGGCGTTGGGAAGTTAGCCCGCGTATTAAGGTGATTGAAGAAGTGGAAGTGCATGATAACCGCACTATTGTCATGATGTGCGGCCCTGAAGGCATGATGCGTTCTGCCGCTGAGCATTTGATCGAAAAAGGCGTTGATGCAAACTCAGTGTACATGAGCATGGAGCGCAACATGCAATGCGCGGTCGGACATTGTGGGCATTGTCAATTTGGTGCAAGCTTTATCTGTAAGAATGGCCCTGTTTACGCATACCCTGAAATTAAAGATTTATTGGCAGTGCGTGGGTTTTAGGCTTAAGCTGCGTGTAAGTTTACTGTGTTAGCTTAAGTTCTGAAGCTTGTATAAGCACAGTAATTTAATACGTTGTTTTAAGGAGTTTTTTGTAATGGCAGCACCTGATTTAACACCTGTCAAAGTGTGGGATTTACCGATTCGCTTGTTTCACTGGAGCTTAGTCAGCTTAATCGTGTTGCAATGGGCGACGGCTGAAGATGATGTAGCGTACAACATGACGTGGCATATGTACGGTGGTTACGCTATTTTGTGCTTAATCGCTTTTCGCCTGTTATGGGGCATTGTTGGCAGTCATCACGCCCGTTTTCACACCTTTATTTACAGCCCTAAAACGACAGTTAGCTATTTCAAAACGCTGTTTAAACGGGAAGAAGGCCATTATTTAGGTCATAATCCTTTAGGCGCTTACTCGGTATTTGCGTTGTTATTGCTGGTGTTCATTCAAGCAGTTACAGGCTTGTTTGCTGATGATGAAATTTTTACTACTGGTCCTTTTGCCAGTTGGGTGTCAGGTGATACCAGCGAGTTGATGACTAAGCTACATCATTTAAATTTTGATATTTTAATGATTTTTGTTGGCTTACACCTCGCTGCCATTGCGTTTTATGCGGTATTTAAACGCGATAATTTAGCTCGTGCGATGGTGACGGGTAAAAAATGGGTAAAAGAAGAAGTAACTAGCCCAAATCATGCGCCGTTGTGGTTAGCTTTATTAATTTTTGTGGTGGCTTCTTCTGCGGTGTTAGCGTTGGTGTTGTGGTTGCCGACCACTCGTTAAGCCGACGTTAACTCGTTCCCATCGTCCCGATGGGAATGCACGCTGTGCCGCTCCAGCGGCACGTTTAGCACTCTGAACCCTGAGCCTAATTCGCGCCGCTGGAGCGACGCGGCATGCATTCCCACCAAAATGGTGGGAACGAGAAAACGATTGTTTTACATGGGATTTTACCCAGCCCACAATTAAAAAAGAGAGTCCGTATTCATGGATACTTTGACACTGTTTTATCGGCAAAGTGCCTATAATCAGTGGATGAACAAACACCTGTATCAAGTGTGTACAGGTCTACCAGACCCGTTACGCAAAAAAGATATGCGGGCTTTTTTTCGTTCTATTCACGGCACGTTAAACCATTTGCTGTTAGTTGATTTGCTATGGCTAGGGCGTTTTATGGAGCAGCCCGTGGCCTTCCTCAGCTTAGACCAAGAGTTATACAGCGATTTTGCGCAATTGCAGGCTGTGCGTGAGGAGACGGATCAGCGTTTAGACGATTGGCTACACAGCTTAACGCCAGATGATTTACAACAAACCCTTTCTTTTACCTCAATGATGACAGGGCAAACGCATAGTTTTTATATTGCGGATGCACTGTTACACTTATTCCATCATCAAACCCATCATCGCGGTCAATTGACCACGCTCTTAAGCCAATTTGATCAAGATTTTGGGGTGACAGATTTAATTTGGATGCCCAGCATCGAAGTGTTTAACCCCTGATTAAATCGGTCTACATTCCCGCTTTTCCTACCGTTTAGGCATCTCTGTGACAATCAAACAAAATCCGCC
>QKBZ01000177.1 GCA_003245895.1 Beggiatoa sp. | reverse complement strand
TAAATTGAGAATTGCTGTCGGTATAAACTTCACGTTACAGCAGCACCAGAGCAACGTATAATCATAGCTTTATCTAATTTCTTAAAATTACTTGTAAAGCCTTATGTCTACTTGTTTCCACTGCGGTTTACCTGTCCCTGAAAATAGCCCTTTCACCGTCATCATTGATCACAAACCACGCGAAATGTGTTGCGCAGGTTGCCAAGCAGTGGCACAAGCCATTGTGGACAGTGGTTTAGACAATTTTTACCGCTTCCGCACTGAAAACGCGCCAACAGGCCGCGAATTAGTGCCCGAATTTTTACAACAAACCACGGTTTACGATAATCCGCATATTCAGCAACGCTTTGTGCGCAATGAAACTGAATTTGAATGCGAGGCGGCGTTAATTTTAGAAGGCATTACTTGTGCAGCGTGTGTGTGGTTAAATGAGCGGCATTTGCGCGGTTTAAAAGGCGTGTTATCCGTACAAGTGAATTATGCTACTCACCGCGCCCGTATTCGCTGGGATAAACGTGAGATTCAGCTTAGCCGAATTCTGCAAGCGGTGAGCGAAATCGGTTATTTAGCGCATCCTTACGATCCGCAACGGCAACAGGCTCTACTCGACCAAGAACGCAAACAACACTTGCGCCGTATCGGTTTAGCCGGTGTGTTAGGTATGCAAATCATGATGTTTTCGCTGGCGATTTATGCCGGTGATTGGTCAACTGGCATCGATCCCGAATTCCGCCATTTGTTCAATTGGATTAACTTAATCCTCACCATTCCGATATTGCTGTATTCTGCGCAACCGTTTTTTAAAAGTGCTGTGCGCGACTTAAAACATAAGCAAGCAGGCATGGATGTGCCGGTGGCGGTTGGCATTGGCTTGGCGTTTTTAGGCAGCGTGTGGACGACCTTTAGTGGCACAGAAAGCCATGTTTATTATGATTCTATCGCCATGTTCACCTTTTTCCTGCTCACGGGGCGCTATTTTGAATTAATCGCCCGCCAACGCAGTGCTCATGCGGCGGAAAGCTTAGTGCAAATGGTGCCAACCATGGCAACGCGCTTAGATCACAGTGACAACGGCGAATGGCTGGAGACACAAGTATTAGTCGCCGATTTACAACCGCAAGACATCGTATTAATCCGCCCCGGTGAAAGTATTCCTGCTGATGGTCAAGTAATTGCCGGTTGTTCTAGCATCGATGAATCCTTGTTGACTGGTGAGAGCTATCCTGTCACCCGCCAACTGGGGCAATCGGTGATTGCAGGCACGGTGAACATTGATAACCCGTTACAAATCCAAGTGGAAAAAATCGGACAAGACACTGTGTTATCGCACATTTTGCGCTTGTTAGAGCGGGCGCAAAGTGAAAAACCGGCCTTGACTCAGTTAGCGGATCGCGTGGCTTCATGGTTTGTGTTAGCGGTGTTGTTGTTAGCGGTCGGCGTTTCCGCGTTCTGGTGGTTACACGGTAATCCTGAATGGTTTGATATTGCCTTAGCTGTATTAGTGGTGACTTGCCCTTGTGCTTTATCTTTAGCCACGCCTACCGCGATGACAACGGCCACCAGCACTTTAACCCGCGCTGGTTTATTAATCACCCGAGGCAATGCCTTAGAAACCTTAGCACAGGCGAATCATTTTATTTTTGATAAAACGGGCACTTTAACCGCTGGACGTTTGCAAGTGGCAAAAGTTCACTGTTTAGGCGAACAGTCTGAGGCTGAATGTTTAAATTATGCCGCCGCGTTAGAACGGCAATCAGAACACCCAATTGCCCGCGCCATTATCACTGCGGCAAGCAATGTCAACTTAAGCGCAGAAGCAGTGCAAAATACGACTGGCTCCGGCTTACAAGGCACGATTCAAGGGCAAATATGGTGGCTAGGTACGCCGAGTTTTATCAATGAACAAACGCAACTGAACGTTTCTGCTGCTGAGAAATTACAACGCAACGGCGACACGGTTGTTGTGTTAGCCACCCAGCAACAGCTTTATGCCGCGATTGTGTTAGTGGATGAAGTGCGTGAAGGGGCGGCTGAGTTAGTCAGTGCTTTATTGCAACAAGGCCACCGCGTGTCTTTGTTAACTGGCGATCACTTGGCGGCGGCGCAACGCTTAGCGCAAGCAGTGGGTATTCAAGCAGTACATGCGGATTTAAAGCCGGATGATAAGCTGGCATTTGTGCAAGCACGGCAAAAAGTAGGCGATGTGGTGGTGATGGTCGGCGATGGGGTTAACGACGCGCCGGTATTAGCACAAGCACAGGTTTCTGTGGCAATGGGCGGTGGTACGCAAGTGGCGCGGGCGAGTGCCGATATGATTTTATTATCAGAGCAGTTGTCGCTGCTAATCACGGGTATTAAGACCGCACAACGGACTTTAAACATTATCCGACAAAATATGGCATGGGCGATTGGCTATAATATATTAGCGTTACCGGCAGCTGCATTAGGTTTCATTGCGCCTTGGATGGCAGCTATCGGCATGTCTTTTAGCTCGTTATTAGTGGTGTTAAATGCTTTGCGGTTGTTGGATAGGAAGGCGAAGAAATAGCGTGTGTAAATGCTAGTTCCCACGAGCCTTGAGGCTGTAAAAGAACTTCCTCAAAACCATCCAAATTCTCAAAAAATACCTAAATGTAGTGGTCTAATAATCCTGAAGAGAAATATAGCCAACAAAAGTTGGTAATTTAGGAGAACTTAGATGAATCAGGCAAATCGTAAACCTCGTCAGACATACACAGCAGAGCAGAAGCTGGAATACGCCAAGTTGATAGTGCGCCAAGTTGATAGTGGAAGAAGGCTATAGCAACAGACAAATAGAAGAAATCTCAGGCGCAGGCACAACAGCCGTTATCCGCTGGAAAAAGCAGTATTTACAGGAGTTGAAAGGTGAAACACCTCAAGGTAAACACGCACTGACAGCAGAAAAGCAGCGGATTCAAGAGCTAGAAAAGCAGCTTTGGCGAGCCAAACGGGATAACGAAATCCT
>QKBZ01000036.1 GCA_003245895.1 Beggiatoa sp. | reverse complement strand
ACATACAAATAAGTAGTTTTTTCTCGTTCCCTCGTTCCCACCGTCTCTCGGTGGGAATGCATGCCGCGTCGCTCCAGCGGCGCGAATCAGGCTAAAACGATAATTTAAAACGTGCCGCTGGAGCGACACAGCATGCATTCCCATCGGGACGATGGGAACGAGAACACCTCAAGCCATAATGGAGTTTATAAGCATGGATACCGCCGTAGTCATCAACCAAAAAGCAGGCACAGCCCTTGGCGATGAACGCACAGTTCGCGATCACTTTACCGCCGTTGGCTGGCCTGTCGTGGTGTATTTCACCCGCCCACAACATTTGCGCGAAACCTTGTTGCAGCTTGTCGATAAGGGCATGAAAACGATTATTGTCGGCGGTGGTGATGGCTCGCTCAGTTCTGCGGCGGCGACTTTGGCGCATAAAGGGGTGGTGTTAGGTGTGTTACCGATGGGTACGTTTAATTTTTTTGCCAACGACATCAACATGCCTGCTGATTTAACCCAAGCCGTGCGCACTTTACGCGAAGCAAAACCGCAATGGATTGATTTAGGCCAACTAAACGACCGCATTTTTTTAAATAAAGCCTCGATAGGTTTGCACCCGTTTGCCATTGAAACCCGTCGCGCCTATCAGAAAAAATGGGGCTTAAGCAAGCGTATCGCGATCAGCCTTGCCTTAATGAGTTCAGTTTGGCATTCACCGAATTTACGACTGACATTAGACAGCGAGCATTTAAAACGTAACTTGCAAACACCTTTTTTAGTGGTGGGTAATAACGAGTTTGAAACCGGTTTAGATAAAATGTTAAACCGTGATCGCTTTGATGCAGGTTGCTTAGGTTTATATTACGCCCATAAAATCAGCCGTTTCACTTTATTACGCATTGGTTTACAAGCTTTTTTCCGTTGGAAATTAAAACACATTACCGAATTAGAAACGCTCACCACGCAGCAAGTTGAAATTCATTTGAAGAAAAAGCGTTTACGGGTAGCGGTAGATGGTGAGGTATTAGAGTTTCAAACGCCATTACGCTTTCAAATCTTGCCTAAAGCCTTGCAAGTGTTATTGCCACCGACGGCAACGGCTTAAACTTGAGGGCGCGAGATTATGCGAATTGCCCACATTTCAGATTTACATTTCGGCACGGTATTGCCTGATTTAGCGGAAGGTTTACACGCCAGTTTGTTGGCGCAGCAGCCTGATTTAGTCGCGGTCAGTGGCGATTTAACGCAGCGGGCAAAAGTGGTGGAGTATGAGGCGGCACAGCAGTTTTTAGCGCAAATTCCTTTTCCGCAATTGGTTGTGCCGGGTAATCATGATATTCCGCTATACAATGTTTTTCGCCGCTTTTGGCGACCATTAGCGCGTTTTAAACGCTATATCAGTGCAGAGCCTTATCCGTTTTATCATGATGTCGCGCAGCAAGTCGCGGTATTAGGCATTAATACCGCCCGTTCGTTGACCATCGATAATGGTCGCGTGTCTCCTGAGCAAATGGTGGTGATTCGAGATCGTTTCTGTGCGTTGCCGCCCGACTGTTTCCGCATTTTAGTCACCCATCATCCTTTCTTACCGCCACCAGCTTCTGTGGAGCATGACCGCCCGTTGGTGGGTCGTGGTCGTCGTTTATTACGTCATTTAGCGGCCTGTAGTCCTGATGTGTTATTGGCGGGACATTTCCATTTAAGTTATGCCGCAGGCACGCATACTTATCGCCCTTACGCCCGCATTCAGCGTTCGACCTTAGTGATTCAAGCAGGTACGGCCTTATCTAGCCGTTTGCGTGATGAGTTAAATGCCTATAACGTGATTGATGTGCAGCCGCATGAGGTCACAGTCACCGTGTTTGTTTGGCAAGATCAGCAGTTTCGCCCACAGCGTCAGACGGTGTATAGCTATCAGGATTTACGCTGGCAGCAGCAGTCTGTTTAATTCTCCTTTCGCCCACCCAACTCTGCATGGTGGGCAAAACGCCGATTAAGGTCAGCGACAAATTCAATTAATCGGCGGCGTTTCGCACCCCCGACATTTTCCATTCTTTTTGCATCGACATTAGTTAATAAGCTTGTTACATTCTGAGGCTGTTGCTTTAGAAAGGAGCTTGCTATGTCGTCGTTGCCTATTTCTGTGCCACAAGCACATCAGTTACGACAGGAGTTATTGCGGGTTTGTGATAAAGATATGCTTGTAACTCTGTTGCAGACTTTGGAGATTAATTTGGGGGATGTTGGAGCGTGGGACAGGGATAGATTAGCGCATCAATTAATTCAGTTTGCAGCGGAAGCGGTTGAGGAGGTGTTAGTGTTGCCGGTGCAAGTGGGTGTGGCAGGGCTGTTGCGGATGGATACGGCAGGTGTTTTTGCGCCTGATTGATCTGGATATGCGAGGACAGTTCGCCCGTTTTATCAGGATTGGTAGGATCGGCGTAGTGAGTCGGAGCGGGCGTTGTTGTTGCAGTTGTTGCGTGGGGAAAGTGTGGCAGAGTCATTTGTGTTGGAGGATTTACGGTTGTGTGGGTTGGTGACGGAGAGGTGGCAGATTTTTTGTGTGGAGTTTCTGGTAAATTAAAATTTTTATGACTATTAGGAGTTACGCAGTTGCCTTCAACAGATATAAAGGGTTATTAAGGTAAGCCCTTATAGCCTCGCGAATAATTTGCATTTTGGCTTCAAACCAACTATGCCCAGTTGCGTAGCTATAAGTTTCCAGCCGCAGAAAAGCTCGCAAGGCCAAAGCAATATGGTTACGTTGTGCAGTTGCAGAACGCGCTTGGCATTTTTCAACACCACAAAACTGCTTGATACCTCGGTGATAGTTCTCAATCACCCAAGACTTTTCTGAAAGTGAGCGTCGCTCAAGTACTCTCATATCCAAGTAACTGGTCGCCCAATGTTCAACGTCTCCGTCTTTAGAAACTGTCCTGAACACTTTAATGAATCCGTAGGCTTTCAAATGTACAACCCGCCCCGCAGTACCTATATCAACATA
>QKBZ01000251.1 GCA_003245895.1 Beggiatoa sp. | reverse complement strand
TTATGTGCCGCTTTGGGATTCACCACCATGACATTGAGTCCTGCATGGTGCAAAGTCGCGGCTAAGTCCAAGTGATAAACACCTGTCGCCTCTAAACAAATGCGTACAGACTTCGATAATTTCTTACAGTGTGCGACTAAAGCTTGATGTTTTTCTGCTGTATTGGCTATGGTGCTTAGCTGACTACTTTTGCCTTTGCGACGTGTAATTGTTGCCAACTCTTTGCTACCTACATCGATACCTACACAATCCATCATTGTTCTCTCATGTTGCAACTACTGTATAATCATCAACGGTTTCCCAATCCTGACACTTCACCTACCGTCCTTGTAGATACAGGTTCAGAAAGCTTGGCTTTAAGACCTCGGATACTCTTCGGCATGGGTGACGAGGATGGGGAGCCACTCTACATACAAGCTCTAGGCTTTAGGATGGGACGGCTTCCCCGTTAACTGATTGACAGTGTACTGTGATTAGTTTTCTTTATGAAAGAATCTTGTCTTCTGAACAGGTATTAAGATACAAGGATGGGCTGACGAAGGAAGCCCATCAGTCGCGCCAACCGATTAAATCAATGGCTCGGTAAACGATGGGCTTCCTTCGTCAGCCCATCCTACAACATCTGGCTACCACGCAAGCCAGAAGAATCAATACTGTTGCAATCACAACACCCCGTCATCGAAAAACTAAATTTTTCTCACGTTCGTAACAATCGATATACTATTAGAATGTATTTAAGCTAAGCTAGTACATTTCATTAATCATTATAAGTCATTGTATAACAACATCGCTTGCACACGTTTGGTAATATTGAGGGTGTTAGGCACAGCATTTGCCACTGTGTTTAACAGGCTTACTATTGTATTTTCTTAAATAATGACGGGAACTTTAAATCTTATGAAGTCTTCAGTGTCCCCCTACACATTTCTGCCCCCCTTATTGGCTTTTATCGTCAGTTTCTTTTTTATGCCGTTAGCATTGGCACAAAACAACAGCCAGTTAACGCAGGCCATCGACGCGGCATTAAACTCGCGTTGTTTAGATCAATCACAAACCTCTGTGAGCATTCTTTCATTGCCAGAAGGTCGTCCGGTTTATAACTATCACGCTGATACACCGTTATTGCCAGCCTCAACAATGAAAATTCTCACCACCGCAGCGGCTTTAAACTACTTAGGCCCTGAATACCGTTTTCGTACCGAAGTGCTGCATACCGGCATCCGCTATGGCGAGGTAATCCAAGGTGATTTAGTGTTGCGTGGCAAAGGCGACCCTAGCTTACACACCGAAGATTTAATGATGTTAGCACGCCGTTTAAAAGCCAGTGGGATCAGTGAAATCAGAGGCCGTTTATTAGTTGATACTAGCTTTTTCGATCAGTTAGACCGTGCGCCGTCATGGGAAACGGATCGCTCTCAACGTGCTTACGATGCCAGCATCGGCGCCTTATCGCTGAACTATAACACTGTGGCCGTGCGCGTATTGCCTGCACAATCCGCAGGACAAGCGGCAAACGCATGGCTAGAACCCGAAACAGATTATATTCAACTGGTCAACCAAGCCCGCACGGTGAACAAAGGGAAAAACACTATTTCTGCACGTCGTACCGATGGTGAAGCAGTGGTGCAAATAAAAGTGACTGGGCAATTACCGATTGGTAGTGGTGAACGGGTGATTTTCGTCAACGTAGAAAATCCAGCGCGTTATGCTGCCGCGACTTTCCGCCAGTTATTAGCAGAGGAAGGTGTGCGTATCACTGGGCCAACCGAAGTGTTATCAACGCCACTGACTGCAAATTTATTATATGAACATTTATCTGCGCCATTGTCTTTATTGCTAAAAGAATTAAACACTTACTCTAGCAATTTCATGGCGGAGCAAATCTTAAAAACCATTGCTGCTTTCCAACAAGGTAGCCCTGCGACGCATGTGACCGGCTTGAAATTAATGGCAGAGTTTTTACGCACCTCTGGCGTGAATACTCGCAGTGTGATGTTAGCGGATGGTTCTGGCTTATCACGTAAAAATCAGCTTACCACTGAAGCGATGACCGATTTGCTCAACTATATGTATAGCCGCTTTGATATTGGCCCTGATTTTATGTCTTCATTACGTGTGATGGGAGCTTATGGTGCGCACTCTAAACGCTTATCTAATTCGCCTGCTAAAGCCAATATCCGCGCTAAAACAGGCACGTTAAACGGTGTCAGTGCCTTAGCCGGTTACGTTGCTAGTCAACAAGGTGATGTGTTTGCTTATGCCTTGTTTTTGAATAACAACCGCTGTGGTTATAGCGGCGCGGATAAAGTCGAAGATCAAATTGTGACCGCGATTTATAACTATGGCACACGCCGCTCTGGGTTCACGCCTTTAGCCGCTCAGCAACACTAAGGCGGCCTGACACATCTCTTGTGGGGTGCGGCTGTGTACCAATAAGTGCAGCATTTTTTCCACTACAGCTTGTTCAATATTGCGCGTGATAAACACAATTTGCGATTTGGGCGGCTGCATCGGCCACGCAGGCAGTGTGGTCGGTGGTTGGAAAATATGCTGCACCCCTTGCACGATAATCGGCAACTCACTTTCTTGCGTGTACACCACGCCTTTCACCCGTAATAAATCCTTACCGCGCAAGGCGGTCAACTGCTGAAACCAACGGTTTAACACCTTCCACGTCAGCGGTTGTTCATACTCAATACAAAACGAACGAATATAAACATCGTGCCGAATTTGTGTCGGTTCAGGATCATTGTGATCATGTCCGTGTGTAAGCTGAATTTGCGCTAAACCTTGTTCTTGATATGACTCCGCTTGCAGCCAGCGTTTAACGTCCATGTTTTTGGTATTGGGATCGTATAAACCAGCGTTAAATAAATGGCTGGCATCAATGCCATTGTCTAAGCTGGCAAATATTTGCTGCGCTGCTGGGTTAATGCGTTGCAAACGTGCTTGTAACTGCTGCAAACGCTCGTCATCAGCTAAAGCTCTTTTGGTAATAATCAAGCGATCTGCCACCGCCGCTTGTTTCACCGTTTCATAATGATCATCTAACTGCGCTAAGCCATACACACCATCAACCGTAGTAATCACGCTGTCTAAGCGGAAATAATCTTTTAACTGCGGATCATTTAATAAGGTGTGAATAATCGGCGCGGGGTCAGCTAAACCAGTCGTTTCTATCAATACCCGCTGAAAACGTGGAATATCTCCTTGTTGCCGTTGTTCAAATAGCCCGACTAAGGTTTCTAGCAAATCGCCACGAATGGTGCAGCACACACAGCCACCGTCAATCACCACCACATCTTCTGTTGCTTGCGCGACTAATAAGTGATCTAAACCAATCGCGCCAAACTCATTCACCACTACAGCGGTGTCGCTTAATTGTGGCTGCCGTAATAAGTGATTGATTAAAGTGGTTTTACCACTGCCTAAAAAGCCGGTGATAACAGATAAGGGAAGGCGTTGATGACTGGTGTCTAAGGGAATGAGCGAGGCCATAATACTGCGTTTCCAAGCTGCGCACGGTAGAAGGCACGAGTTGAGGGTTATTTAAAAAAGTACGGTGTAGGGTGTGCGAAACGCCGCCGAGCGGCTGGTTTTGTCTTCGACCTTAATCGGCGTTTTGCCCACCAGATGGTACTTGGTGGGCAAAATCCCACTGCGACGACAAGTGATTATCAAGCTGCGTACCGCGTGGGATTTCGCACACCCTACAACTGTGCATACATTAACTTAACCTTCAATATCGTGAGAAAAACCGCGCAAGGTTTGATCTAAATGGGCAGATTATAACCGCTTTTACTTTGGCATGTGTTCATAGCGCAAACGTGCTACAAACTAGATTTTTTACAGGCTTGTTTTTTACTATAAAACAGCTATTTATAACCAATGTTCAGACTATTTTAAGTCATACAACTTGCTTAAGTTGCAAATGTAATGAAATATAATTTTGCGCAGTTTTAAACAAGTTTTGACTTGCGGTTCAAAAAGGAGGAGGAGAGAGGATGAACCTCTGCTTTATCTATATGCAAAAAATATCTGAACGCTGATGTAAACAACGTTTTTCACATCAGCTAAATAATACGAGCACCTCGTATTTTAAAACACACTACGCTTTTTCAATAAAAATAAATTATTTAGCAGAGGTTTCTATGAAGATTCCTATCTTAATCTGTCTTGTACTTAGCTTGACGCTAGTGCAACGCACTGCCTATGCCGTTGATGCTGCCGAAGAATATGACATTAAAGCTGCTTACCTAATGAATTTAGGTAATTTTGTCACTTGGCCTAAGGAAGCATTAGCTGAAGCCGGTAATCAATTTAATATCTGCACCTTAGGTGGCGATCCGTTTATGGGCGCATTGGAATTCTTTCTGGAAAAGTATCCCACGATCAAAGAATATCCTGTTGTGGTTAAACATTTTGAACAGGTGCAAGAAACGTTTAATTGCCATGTGTTATTTGTCGATAAAACCGAGGTTTTTAATTTAACTAATATCACACAAAAGTTAAAAAATAAGCCTATTTTATTAGTTAGTGATCTAGACCATTTTGTAAGCAATGGCGGTATGGTGCAATTCTTTCAGCGCAATAACAAAATTCGCTTAATGCTTGCGCCTGAAGCACTCACCGATGTCGGGTTACAAGCTAATGCTAACTTATTACGGGTTGCCAAATTAGTGAGCAAGTAAGGAATAACAATCATGAAAAATCGTCTTTATTATTGCTTATGCTTAAGTTTCTTGTGCTACCAATCATCCGTTTTTGCTGTTAGTGATGAGCGAGCAATGATATTAGAAAGTTTGTCTTTGCTGGATTTGGAAGAGTTACAAGAAGTTGAAATTAAATTAGATGATGTGTTTGACGTATTTGGTGCGTTGGTGCGTGATCAATCCGTGTCCATTGCTACTGGTGAAGCACAAAAATCTAGCGTTGCGCCTGCGGTTACTTCCGTTATTACGGCGCAAGACATCGAAGCAATGGGCGCACGCACGTTGGCAGAAGCCTTGCGCAGCGTACCAGGGCTGCATGTTGGCACACACTGGGGAACCGATTCACCAACGTATGCAGTGCGTGGTGTGTTGTCTGCAACCAATCCTGAAATTTTAGTCATGATTAACAACGTACCGATTAAAGCCTTAAACACTGGCGGTGTCGGACGTGGTTGGGGACATTTACCGGTGGCGAATATTGCGCGGGTTGAAGTGATCCGAGGGCCTGGTTCAGCGGTATATGGTGCAGATGCGTTTAGTGGGGTGATTAATATCCTGACCAAAACCGCAGACGATATGGACGGCGGTGAAGCAGGTGCGCGTGTTGGCAGTTACAACACGTATGAAGGCTGGGTGCAATATGGCAAGAAATTTGGCAATGTTGATCTAGCTGCCAGTGTTGAATACATCAATAGCGATGGTTTTAATGGCATTGTGGAATCTGATGCACAGAGCTTTTTTGATCAGCAATATGGCACTTCAGCCTCTAATGCACCGACAGAAGTTGATAACCGCAAAGATAATATCGATGTGAATCTGGATGCAGGCTATCAAGACTGGCGTTTACATGCGTTATATCAAAGCAGAGAGTTAGGCTATAACGCAATCGGTTTGATCGAATCGCCTAAAACCGGTGGCACTTTTAATGACCGTCGTTTGTTACTCAGTTTAAGTCGGCAATGGCAGCTTAATGACAACTGGGACTTACAAGGACTGGTTAGCTATTACCACCGCGACTTTGACAGCGGCATAGTCACTGCGTTTCCAGCAGGTGCCTTTAATGGCAGAGACCCTGATGGCATGCACTACGGGTATGGCGTAGAACAAGTCAATACCCGTGCTGAGTTTTCTGCTTTTTATCATGGTTTTGCGACACATAGCGTGCGTTTAGGCGCAGGTTATGTTTATGAAGATTTGCAGCACTATAGCTCCAAAAAAGATTTTGGCTATGATGCACAAGGCAACTTACTCCCCATTGATAGTCCCATCATTGATTTCACCGGTACCAGTGCCAGTGCCTTAGACCCTGCCGTGCGTCGTAACAAATTTATCTATGTACAAGATACGTGGAATTTTGCCACGAACTGGGATTTAACCACCGGTTTGCGTTACGACGATTATTCTGATTTTGGCAGTACGATTAATCCGCGCTTTGCCTTAGTGCATCAAATAAGTGAGACACTCACTGGCAAATTGTTGTATGGCCGCGCTTTCCGTTCGCCAAGTTTGGACGAGTTAGCACTTAAAAACAGCGGAGCACTGTTAGGCAATATCAATATTCAACCTGAAAAAATTGAAACTTGGGAAATTGCCTTTGTTTATCGTCCTAACGATGTATTGAACTTAAATACCAATTTATTCACCTATCGCGTTAGCGATAAAATCATTCGCGTACCTGAAGATGTGAGTGGCCTGCAAATCGAACGCTATCAAAATGCAGGCGAGCAAACCGGCAAAGGGCTGGAGATGGAATTGCGTTGGAAAATCAATGTTAAAACCAGCTTGCTCGCCAATTATGCCTATGTAGACACCGAAGACGAACATGGCGATTCTGTGCCGCGTGTGCCGCATCAAACCGCGTATTTACGTGCAGATCACTTGCTTGGCAACAACTGGTTTATTGATACACAACTGAACTGGATTGCACAATTCAAACGCATTGCGGTTGATCCGCGTCCAGCAACCTCGAATTACACCACCGTTGATTTAAGCTTGCGTTATAAAGGTCTAAGCTCAGGGGCTTGGGATTTTGCAGTTGGCGTGCGCAACCTATTCGATGCTGATGTGTACGAATCCATGCCTTATACCCCAGGTACGGCAAATTATTTTGAACACGATATGCCGACGGCTGAACGTGAGTGGTTTTCGGAGATACGGTATCGGTTTTAAGGTCTTGTAGTCTTGTAGGTCGGATAAGGCGCAAGCCGTCATCCGACATAACACAGTTGCAGCTAGAACCAAGCCTCTTGCGGCGGATGACGGCTTGCGCCTTATCCGCCCTACATTCGTGCTACAAACTAGATTTTTTAAACACTTGCTTTTCATGTTAAAACAGCCATTTATAAGCAATATTCAGGCTATTTTGAGTCATATAACTTGCTTATATGTTTTTCATGCAATGAAATACAGTTTAGTCTCGTTGTAGACAAACGCTGTGTTGCAATTCAAAGGGGGCGGAGGGTGTTGTAAACCTCTGATTTATAGGCACACAAAAAAGGGGCTGAACCACGATTTAAAGGTGCAAAGCCTTTATCGCATCGTATTAAACAATACGAGCACCTCGTATTTTAAAACACACTACGCTGTTTCAACAAAAAAAATTATTTAGCAGAGGTTCCTATGCGGATTCCTATCTTAATCTGTCTTGTACTTAGCTTGACGCTAGTGCAACGCACTGCTTGTGCAATTGATGCTGCGCAAGAATACGATATTAAAGCCACTTATTTAATGAATTTAGGTAGCTTTGTCACTTGGCCTAAGGAAGCATTAGTTGAAGCCGGTAATCAATTCAATGTCTGTACCTTAGGTGATGATCCATTTATGGGCGCATTAGAATTCTTATTGGAAAAGTATGCCACGATCAAAGAATACCCTGTTGTGGTTAAGCATTTTGGAAACGTGCAAGAAACCTTTAATTGCCATATCTTGTTTATCGATAAGACTGAGGTTTTTAACTTAAATAGCATCTTACAGCAATTAAAGCATAAGCCTATTTTATTAGTCAGTGATATAGATCGTTTTGTAACCAGCGGCGGTATGGTGCAATTCTTTCAGCGCAATAACAAAGTTCGCTTAATGCTTGATCCTGAAGCTCTAACCGAGGCAGGGTTACAAGCTAATGCCAATCTATTACGGGTTGCCAAATTAGTGAGCAATTAAGGGATAACAATCATGAAAAATCGTCTTTATTATTGCTTATGCTTAAGTTTATTGTGCTACCAGACCACTGTCTTTGCTGTTAGTGACGAGCGTGCTGCCGCATTAGAAAGTTTATCTTTGCTGGGTTTAGAAGACTTACAAGAAGTCGAAATCAAATTAGATGATGTTTTCGACGTGTTCGGTGCCTTAGTTCGTGATCAATCAGTGTCTATCGCCACAGGCGAGGCGCAAAAAGCCAGCGTTGCCCCAGCCGTCACTTCCGTTATCACCGCACAAGACATCGAAGCCATGGGGGCTAGAACTTTGGCAGAAGCCTTGCGCAGTGTGCCGGGCTTATCTGTCAACACACATTGGTTAACAGATTCACCGACGTATGCCGTGCGCGGTTTACTGTCGGGAGCTAATCCTGAAATTTTGGTCATGATTAACAATGTACCGATTAAAGCGTTAAATACCGGTGGCGTTGGACGCGGTTGGGGTTACTTACCCGTGGCGAATATTGCGCGAGTTGAAGTGATTCGCGGGCCGGGTTCAGCGGTGTATGGTGCAGATGCATTTAGTGGCGTGATTAATATTTTGACTAAAACCGCAGACGATATGGACGGCGGTGAAGCGGGAGCGCGTGTCGGTAGTCACAACACTTATGAAGGCTGGGTGCAATATGGCAAGCAATTGGGAGAAGTGGAACTGGCTGCCAGTGTGGAATTCATTAATAGCGATGGTTTCAATGGTATTGTAGAAGCTGATGCACAAAGCTTTATGGATAAACGCTTTGGCACATCCGCCTCTAATGCCCCCACAGAAGTTGATAACCGCAAAGACAATTATGATGTGAATGTGGATGTCGGTTATCAGGGCTGGCGTTTACATGCCTTATATCAAGACCGAAAACAAGCTTATAACGCACTGGGTTTAGAAGCGTCACCAAAGACAGGCGGCACTTTCAATGATAGCCGTTTGTTACTCAGTTTAAGTCGGCAATGGCAGCTTAATAATAACTGGGAGTTACAAGGACAACTCAGTTATTACTACCGTGATACTGACAGTGGCATTATAACCGCGTTTCCAGCAGGTGCTTTTAATGGCGGATACCCCTACGGCATGCATTATGGTTATGCCTTGGAACAAGCCAATACACGCGCTGAATTTTCCGCTTTTTATCACGGTTTTGCAGATCACAATGTGCGTTTAGGTGCTGGTTATGCATATGAAGACTTGCAAAGCTATGATTGGAACACGGATTTCGGACGTGATGTCGAAGGCAACCCGCTCCCTATTGGTAGCCCCGTTATCAATTTTGGCGGCACCAGTGCCAGTGCTTTGCAACCCGCCGTGCGCCGTAACAAATTTATCTATGTACAAGATACGTGGAGCTTTGCCACAAACTGGGATTTAACCACTGGTTTGCGTTACGACGATTACTCCGATTTTGGCAGTACGATTAATCCTCGCTTTGCCCTAGTGAATCAAATTAGTGACACCCTCACCGGCAAATTGTTGTATGGCAGAGCGTTCCGTTCGCCGAGTTTAGAAGAGTTATCGATTAAAAATACCGGTGCGATTTTAGGCAATCCTGATATTCAACCTGAACAAATCGAAACTTGGGAGCTTGCCTTTGTTTATCGCCCGAATGATGTGTTGAATTTAAATAGCAACCTGTTCACGTATCGTGCATCGGATAAAGTCGTTCGGACACCTGAAAGTGTTGGTAGCCTACAAGTCGAACGCTATCAAAATGCGGGTCAACAAACCGGCAGAGGGCTTGAAATGGAGTTACGTTGGAAAATTAATGTTAAAACCAGCTTGCTCGCTAATTATGCCTATGTGGATACTGAAGACCAAAACGGCGATCCTGTGCCGCGTGTCGCACATCAAATGGCCTATTTACGTGCAGATCGTTTGCTCAGTGGCAATTGGTTTATCGATGCACAAGTGAATTGGGTGGCACAACGCAAACGTGTTGCCATTGACCCACGTCCAACTACACCGAATTACACCACGGTTGATTTAAGCTTGCGTTATAAAGGCTTAAAGTCAGGCGCTTGGGATTTTGCCGTTGGCGTGCGTAATCTATTCGACGATGAGGTGTATGAGTCTATGCCTTACCTTCCAGGCACAGGCAATTATTATGAATACGATATACCAACGGCTGAACGAGAATGGTTTTCTGAGATACGATATCGGTTTTAAGGTCTTGTAGTCTTGTAGGTCGGATAAGGCGACAGCCGTCATCCGACATAACACACCTGAGTTCGGTGAAATATTTGTTGTAAAAACAAGTGCTCACTCGTTCCCATCGTCCCGATGGGAATCGTTCCCATCGTCCCGATGGGAATGCATACCGTGTCGCTCCAGCGGCACGTATAGGAATGAGAATGCGCTTATAACCACGACTCGCGCCGCTGGAGCGACGCGGCATGCATTCCCACCAAAATGGTGGGAACGAGAAGTACATCGTTTTTACAAGAGATATTTCGTCGAACTCAGGTAACACAGTTGAAGCTTGAACCAAGCCACTGGCGGCGGATGACGGCTTGCGCCTTATCCGCCCTACAGATGGTCTAATTTTATCTTTTCCTTGCTATAAAAATCATTTCTTCAAACCTAGCAGTATGCTAACCTGACTCAATATTTGATGTAAGCGACCAACGGCACCCATGTCCACTCATGATGACATTTCTTTGTTATTAAAAGCATTACGTTTTTCAGCGGAAAAACACCGTGATCAACGCCGCAAAGATCGCAATGCTTCCCCTTATATTAATCATCCCATTCAAGTTGCCGACATATTGTGGCAAGTGGGGCATGTACGCGATGTGGTCACGCTCGCGGGTGCGCTGCTACACGATACCTTAGAAGACACTAACGCCACGCCAGAAGAAATTCAAAGCTTGTGCGGCGCAGATGTGTTGTCTTTGGTGTATGAAGTCACCGACGACAAACAGTTATCCAAAGTCGAGCGCAAACGACACCAAATCGAATCCGCTGCCTCAGTGTCAGATCGGGCAAAAGCCTTAAAACTGGCGGATAAAATTTGCAATGTGTATGACATCGCGCATTCGCCGCCGCTGCATTGGGGGCATAAACGCCGCTACGAGTATTTGCAGTGGAGTGAACAAGTCGTTAATCAATTGCGCGGCGTAAATCCAGCCTTAGAAACCTATTATGATGATGTATTGGCGCAAGCACGCCACCGCTTGACCTATGAGCAAGAAAACGCCCGCGTGTTCCGTGTCGGCGATAGGGTGCGTCATCCGAAAAAACCGCAATGGGGACTGGGGCAAATTTTGGATTGCATCGAGCAGAAACGCTTACGGGTGTTTTTTGTCGGCGTTGGGCAAAAGCTGTTACGGCAAGAAAATACGCTGTTAATTCGCTTAGACCATAATCAAGCCACACACCCTTTATTAGACAATTTACGCATTTCTAACGACCGGCGCGTAGATGGTTATCAGCCCTTGCCCGCTTTAGTGGAAACCTTTTTGTATCATTACGGCGAAGGTTTTTACAGCGACAGTTATTTAAACCAATTACGCCAGCACCGTTTAGCAGCACATCAGTGCATGCAGGAAAACTTAAGCCAAACTTTGTTTTTACAATTGCTGTCTGCGCAGCGTTATAGCGAGATTTGTCAACGCGCCTTAACCGTGTTGGCGCAATCGCCTCTGCTCAGCGATGTTGAACAACTGGTGTTGCAAGAAGGTTTAACCCAGCCTAGCTATCAGCAAATTTTTGCAGAAAAGCTGTACAGTTTGTTATTCAGTAATGAACCCAGCGAACAGCGTTTTAACGCCTTTGTTGCCGGTTTAATGCAGATGAATGCCGCACATTGGCGGGTCGTGACCAGCTTTTTGTTTATCGCTTATCCTGAAACGGATATGGTGTTTGATCCTGATATTAGCGTGGCTGCGGCGGAGTTATGCGCGTTTGAGTTGGAGTATTGTTCGCAACCAAATTGGCGCACTTATCAACGCTTATTAGACTTTGCCAATTATATAGACAGCAGCTTAGTCGATATGCGGCCTAGAGATATGTTTGATGTGTATGCGTTTATGGAAGTGAATGTGCAAGCACGGATTTCTGGGGCGGAGTGGACGAATTGAGGTTGGCGCAGTTGGCGAGAAGAACGCTTGTAGGTCGTATAAGCGTAGCGTCATACGACATATCGGCGGATGACGGCTTACGCCTTATCCGCCCTACCAAGAAACTTATCAATCTAACGCTTGCGATAAGCGTTTCAATAAACGGCGTAATTTTTTCAGCTTAAAATTACGTGCTAGGTGTAACACTTCTTCAGCAAATGGCCTGCAATGCGGGCTGTTTTTCATTAAGCCATCGACTTGGCGGAAAATGCCTTGTAAGCGTCCTGCTTCGGCTAATTCTAATAATTCCAGTAGCTGTTCTGGCTCTGGCAAGGCGGCTTGCTGCATCAACAAGCGTTGAGCTAAATCACTGGTGGTCACTTCGGTTTCGGCAAAAATCCAAGTCAGTTGGCAGGTTTCACCGATTAAAGCCAACAGATGATCAGTGTTGAGAGGCTTCATTAAAAAGCCATTGCAACCAATGGCTAAGGCGTGGTCATGTTGTTGTAAATGCAAGTGATTGGACAAGCCGATAATGGTAATTTGCGCAAAATGCGGATATTGTCGCACCGCTTTAATCCACTGCACACTGTCGAGGTGTGACATATCTAACTCAATTAAAATCAGACTAGGCTGATAACTCTTTAATTGCTGCCACGCACCTAATTCATCCGAGGCTTGATACACTTGAAAGCCCAGTGGCAGTAGCAAGTTGTCTAGCAAAGTTAAATTGTCTTTGAAATCATCAACTACTAATACATCTAATGGGGATTCATGAAAACCGGTGATTTGACTCTGGTTGCTTTCATCAATGATGGGCTGATAGCTGCACACCTTAAAATCAGACTCAAACCAGAAAATACTGCCGTGCCCTAACACACTTTGCACGCGCAATTCTCCGCCCATTAAGCGTGTTAAACGACGACTAATTGATAAGCCCAAGCCTGTCCCTTCTAAACCGCGTAAGCTGGGTAAATCCACTTGTTGGAATGGCTCAAAAATGCGTTCTAACTCCGTTTCTGGAATCCCTGCGCCAGTATCTTCAATTTCAAAACGAATGCGACTGTGTTGATAAATCACCCGCAAAGTGACATGGCCTTGCTCGGTGAATTTTACCGCGTTACTTAGCAAATTCAGCAGAATTTGCCGCAAGCGGCGAGCATCGCCCTCAATAATAGCGGGCAAGCGGTGTTCTTCATCAACTTGATTACTGAGCGCAGAGGTTTGATTAATACGCACATAATGCAAGTTAATACCTTTTTGCTCAGCGCGTAAGGTAAATAAATCGACTAAATCTTGTAATAATTCAGGTAAGGAAAATGGCTCAGCATGGATTTCTAGCTTGCCTGCTTCTACTTTCGATAAGTCCAGTACGTCATTAATTAAATTGAGCAAGTGCTCGCCGCTGCGCTTAATAATATTCAAGCCTTGCACTTGTCGTTGCGTTAAATTGCTGTCTTTGCCGAGCAATTGGGCATAACCTAAAATGCCATTTAACGGCGTGCGCAGTTCATGGCTCATATTCGCTAAAAATGCACTTTTCGCATGACTGGCTTGCTCCGCATCTTGACGTGCTTGTTTTAAACTCAACTCAATTTGTTTTAAGGCTGAAATATCACGCCCCACCGCCTGAAATTCCACGGTCTTACTTTGATCGTGTTGAATTACCCGCACAAACCATTGATACCAATGCTCCTCACCATTTTGTGCAGTGATACGGTTTTCATACACAATGCGCCCGCTCGCAACTTTTCCTTGTAACAGCGGCAATAAGGCTTGTCGTGTCAGTAAGCGTTGATTATTAGGGAATAATTCTAAAAAGCTACAGCCTAACACTTGCTCGCGCTTGATTTTGAATTGATGACAAAATGCTTCATTGACGAAAATCAGTGTGGTGTCTTCTAAGAAACGGCACAGTAAATCGGTTTGATCTTCGATCACAGCGCGATAACGTGCCTCGCTTTCGCGCAAGGCTTCAACCGCTTGTCGTTGTTCCGTGATGTCAATGCAGGAGCCGATATAACCGATAAATTGTCCATCAGGGGTGAAGCGCGGCGAGCCGTGGGTTAAAAACCAGCGGTACACCTTATCGTGGCGCAGTAAGCGGTATTCCAATTGAAAATGGCGACGGTGTTCAAAAGCAGTTAAATACGTGGTGATATAGTGTTGATAATCATCAGGATGTAAATGTTCTGTCCAGCCTTGCCCTTGTTCATAGTCTAAGCTGCATCCGGTAAACATTAACCAGCGTTGATTAAAATAGCTGTAATGAGTATCTAATTCCGATAACCAAATCATCACAGGAGCTGCATCCGCCATTAAACGAAAACGTTGCTCGCTTTCTAAAATGGCAAGCTCACCGTGTTTTCGAGTGGTGAGGTCTTGGCAAGTACCAATAATGGTTTCTGGTTCGCCTAATAAGTTGTAATGCAATTCGGCAAACACTTGTAAATAACGTATTGCGTGTTGCGGTACTTGTACACAAATTTCTTGTTCAATTGGAATGCCTGTTCTCAATAAATGATGCAGGGCTTTCTTTAAGTTCAAACGGTCAGCCGGAATAATACGCTCAAAAAATAGTTGGCTAGAACAGTGTTGTGTTTGATATTGCAAGCCAAACTGTTGCCCTAAGGTACTGGAATACCAAATGTGTTTTTCCTCTAATGACCATTCCCAATAACCTAATTGTGCAATGCGTTGAGCATGGGCAAGACGTGTGCGGCTTTGACGTAATTGTTTTGCCGTTTTTTGTCGTTCGATTTCTTGTGCCAATTGCTGCGTCATGTCTTTAGCAAAGATCAACACGCCACTGACTTCTCCTTGTGCATCGTGCAAAGGGTAACGGCTAAACTCTAACCAGATAGTGCTTTTATTGGATAAGCGCAATTGTTGCAAATAAGCTTCTTGTGCTTGATTTTCTTTAATGACTTTTTGATCTGCGAGCTTAAAGTAGTTTGCATAGCGTTTCCAAGGCGTGTCAGCATCGGTTAAACCTATCAAACTCATTTCAGCACTGAGACCAAAAAATTGTGCTAAATAGTGATTATAACCCCTAATGATAGAGTGCTTATCTTTCCAAATAATCAGTAAAGGTAAGTGATCTAAAATATGTTGTAATAATGCGGTTTGTGTCGCATTTTCTGGCTTTAAGGATGGCGTTTGAGTGGCTTGCTCAGTGGAGCGCGTTAATAAACGGACGGGGGTTTGTAATTGGTGAATTAAATGTCGTTCGGTCTTGATGTAGTGTTGTTTTAAACGAAGTAAATAGAGTATTGCAAGCACAATGAGACATAAAATACTGACAACTAATAATACTGCCCAAAACAGTAATTCAAAGCGTATTTTTTGTTGTATTTGAATAAATAGCTGTTGTGTTTTTTCTAAGGTGTCATGTATTTGTAGGTAATCTTTTTCTAACAAGGCTTGCGTTAAAAGTTGATTTTGAGTGATTTCAAACTTTAGTACTAAATGCAATGCTTCCCCATTTTCAAGCGACACATGTTCTGATAACTGACTTAACTGAGTTGATAAGTGTTGGTAATGGCTGAAAGCGGTTTCATAGTGTTCAAGTGTTTCAGGCTGCGACTGAAGTGTAAGCAACTTAATATGTAAACTTAAAATGTCTTTTTGTGCCGGTAGTTGCAAAGCCAACTGCTGTAATTGTTGTTCATGAGTTTGCAAATGTAGCTGGGTGCTGATTAAAACGCTAATCGCAATACCACTGCTTAAGCAAAAACTGCTTAATAGCAATATAAACCATGTAAGTGGTTGTTTAAACAAACGTAAGAGAAAAGAGACGTTCATTGAATTGTAAGCGTATTGTGATATTGAACACTATTGAGCGAGTAGATAACTATCTACCTTGTGTTTAGACAGCTTGCATTTTTTCCAAAGCGGATGCAATCCCTGTCTCTGTTCAGCTACAAGCTTGTATAACGGTTGTCGTTGTTTAGAGACAGACTTTTTTATCATTATTTTCAACTTGTTAAACCGACACATCGGAATCAGCAAGGATTTAGACTGTCTCTGTTTAGCGACAAATATTTCAGGTATTTAGCGATAGTCTAGTGCGTTTTTTGTATATTGCATTGATTATAAAGCTTATTTTTTTTTGGCACAGGTTTTGATTATATACAAACAACATCCGAAAGGAACACGTTAAAAAAAGTTGTCTACCATAGCGACAACATAGACAGATAACTTCGTCATTTAACGTAAACTCCATGTATAGGGATATACACATTGCAAGCGTTATCAATAAAAACTGATTTTTTTTGCATAAAAGTACTACACTAAGTACACGACGAAACAATATCTCTGCATTTTAATGAAAAAACTTTTACGTCGATGCAAATTTGAACTATGATATTAAAAAGTGCTTGACACAAACTATACAAAGCAAGCACACTAGCATAAAATGTAAACAGAATTAAGTTGTTAACAGTGTTCGCTACTGCACTAAAGAGCGAGACTAAACAAGTATGAGAAGGTTTCAGAGAGGGTTTTATATCGGTTCATGTGGGGGTAGTTGATAAGCTGGACTGTTCCAGCGAACTACCATTTGGCGGATAAACTATATCCGCCTTTTTTTTGCCTGCTGTTTTTGTAATTCAAAAATAGGCTGTTTGTTCGACAATCATTTATAGCATCGTCTATTCTTCAGGCGCATATTTAGGCAGCGTAAAATAAAATAAACTGCCCTGCCCAACCTCACTTTCCACGCCTGCACAACCACCCAAACGGCGAATAATGCCTTCCACCACAGACAAACCTAAACCATGTCCTTCTGCTTGTTTTCGATGCAAACGGGTAAAGGGCGTAAATAAACGGGCTTGCTGTTCTTCTGTTAAACCTGCGCCATTGTCTTTTACCCAAAATTTAATTTCATGTGCTAATTCTTCTGCACCTAGGGTTAATATAGGCGGTTGACCACTGTATTTTAAGCCGTTGCTGATGTAATTAATCCAGACTTCTTCTACCCATGCAGCATAGCCATGAGCAACTGGCCATTTATCAGGGTAAATCAACTGTGCTTGCGTGCTTTCAATTAAGGGTTTTAAGCGGAAGCTCACCATATTTAAGATAGAACGCATATCCACACGTTCAATTAAAATCTCGGTGGTTTTTGAAGTCCCTGCCAATAGCAATAATGACTCGATAATATCCTGCATTTTATGTGCAGATTGATCGATATAATTTACAAACTCTAATTCTTTAGCAGATTTGCTGTCTTTCACGCTAAAGTTTTCGTGTAGCAAACTACAACAGCCTAAAATATTGCCTAACGGGTTTTTTAAATCATGTGCAACCGTTTGTGCAAACGCATCTAACTCGGCATTTTTTTCTTCAAGCTCTTGATTTTTCTTCACTAGCTTTTGATTGCTGTCGTTTAGCTTTTGGTTTTGCCATGCCAATTTATTTTGCAATTGGCGTATGGTTAAATGGGTATGAATACGTGCTAACACTTCTTCTTGCTGAATCGGTTTTGCAACATAATCAACTGCACCGACGGCAAAGCCTTTTAACTTATCCGCCGTATCAGACAAGGCTGTCATAAAAATTACAGGAATTTCGCGGGTACTGGGGGCAGTTTTTAACTGTTCACAGACTTCAAATCCATTTAAACCTGGCATCATGACATCTAATAAAATCAAATCAACTTCTTCTACTTTTAAAACCTCTAAAGCACCTTCACCATCTTGTGCAATTAGCACTTGATAATGATTGCCTAATAAAAAGTCAAACAAGATACTTAAGTTTTCAGGCACGTCATCGACAACTAAAATTTTTGCGTTATCATTTGCCTCAAAAGGTTTAAAATCTGTAGTCATGCTGATTAACCCAATTACTCTGGAGATGTTTGTCTTATTCTAAGCTTTATAAGCTTATTCATTTTAGTAAGTTAATGTGTTGGTAATTCTTAAATATTAAATTTATAATGTTAGAACCTGTATTATCGTCAACAATATGATTAATGCTAATAAAATAAAGCTATAGCAATTTACGCTAATGAAATATATTACCATACTCAAGGCTTGAAAATGCTAGTTTTAACGCCAGTAGTAGGCTAGAACCCACCCTTATTTATCCATAGGTCATACAATGGCAAAGATAGAAAAAACTGACGCTGAATGGCAAGCAGAACTAACACCTGAGCAATTCCGTATTTGCCGCCAAAAAGGCACTGAACAGGCATTTACCGGCCAATATTATGATACTAAAACCACTGGCACTTATCGCTGTACCTGCTGTGGCAATCCACTGTTTAGCTCCGATACTAAATATGATTCAGGCTCTGGCTGGCCGAGTTTTTGGGCACCGATGCAAGCTGACAGTGTGGCGACTGAAGAGGACAACAGCTTTTTCATGCGCCGTACCGAAGTGTTATGCAGTCAATGCCATGCCCATTTAGGTCATGTGTTTCCTGATGGTCCAGAACCCACCGGCTTGCGCTATTGCATGAACTCAGCCGCGCTGACATTAGAACCTGAGTCAGAAACTAAAGATTAAATACAAGATGTTAACAAATTAGGTACTGCGTATCGTCTATGCTCAATTATTAGGCTGGCTTAATAATTGCTTGATTTGATAACTAAAAATTAAACTCACTTGCTCATGTATGAAGACTATTAGCCACTCGCACGACAATTGCGTCACCCGCGCATTTCAGGCACTATGTGCGCTCTTTCATGGTATCTGCACCCATCGCTGATACACCGCGTACAGGTTTTGTCATGGTTCACAACATTACCCATCCTCCAGCATGTCCTCGCTTAAGCATTGTTTTTCTGAATTATAATCGCTTGGATGACACCCGTTATACTTTAACTCACTTAAAGCAATTGCTGGCAGCACGTTCACAAGCAGATATTGAAGTAATTGCGGTGGATAATGCTTCTAGTGATGGCACTGCTGAATATTTACGCACAGAAGCGCATTGGGTGAATGTGATAGAAATGCCAGATAACACCGGTATTGCGGGTTACAATGAAGGCTTTAAACAAGCACGTGGTGACTATTTGCTGGTGTTAGATGACGACTCCCATCCGGTTGATAATGCAACTTTAGATCGCTTATTGCAGCATTTAGACAATAATCCAAAATTGGGTGCTGTGGCTTGCCGCATTGAAGATGCGCAATTGCAACGGGTGTGGACGTGGCATTTACCGAAAAATGATCAAGCAGGTGAATCCATGGCCTTTGTTGGCTGTGGTTTTGCCATTCGACGTGATTTATTTGAGCAGGTTGGCTGGTATCCTGCCGACTTTTTTTTATATCAAAATGAAATTGCGGTCTCGATTGAAGTGTTGCACGCAGGTTATCAAATCTATTATGACCCGCAGTGCCGCGTCATTCACCGCGCTTCGCCGACTGGTCGCGCCTCGTGGCGACGGGTGTATTATCCCACGCGCAACACCATTTGGCTGATTCGGCGTTATTTTCCATATCCGGTTGCGGCTTATCTCATTTGCTCGCGGCTCTGTTTAGGGCTGCTGAGGGCAATTCAATCCCTTGAATTTAAATGGTATTATCGCGCTGTGCGTGAAGCCTTTGCCGCCCCTATCGAGCAGCAACCTTTATCCCCTTCCCTTCGTAAACAGCTTGACACATTCTGGCGGCAAAATAGTGTTTGGCATCAACTGACTGGACGCTTATGACAATGGACTGGGCAACGGCTAACGCGCCCCGCATTCTGATTATTATTGTCACGTGGAATAAAAAAGACTACGTGTTAAACCTGTTAGGCTCTTTAGATTCACTGAGTTACCCTCGTGAAGCTTTAGAGGTCGTTGTGGTCGATAATGCCAGCGAAGATGGCACAGTCGAGGCACTGAAACAGCAATACCCGCATGTAAACTTGTTGTGTAACGAGGAAAACCTTGGCGGGACGGGCGGTTTTAATACGGGTTTAGCATGGGCGTTTCAGCAAGCAGAAGGGCGTTATCAATATTTATGGCTATTAGATAACGATGTGTTAGTGCATCGAGATGCCTTAAGCGAATTAGTTGACGTATTAGAGCAGCAAGCAGACATCGCCGTCGCGGGTTCTACCATGATGCAGCTTGATTATCCTTGGCGTATCAATGAGATGGGCGCGTATGTGGATCGTGGCTTAGGGCAATTGATGTTAAATCGCCATTTAGAAGAAATTCAGCCGTGGCAAGGTCGCCCTGTCAATGAATTGCTGCAAACCACCGCAGACCTCAGCAAACAGTTAATGCACTGCCAGCCTTATATGGATGTGGATTATGTCGCCGCTGCGTCTTTGTTAATCCGTGCTGATGTGGCGAAACAAGCAGGTTTATGGCGAGATTACTTTATTCATTTTGATGATGTGGAATGGTGCTTACGCATTCGCGATATGCGGCATCGGGTTGTTGTTTCTGCTAAATCGTTAATTTGGCATTTATCTGCGGCGGCTAAAGTACCGACGTGGGTATTATATTATGATAACCGTAATATTTTAGATATGCTCAAAATGCACGGCGCATCGCCTGCACATTTGCATAATGTTAAAACCTACATTTTGAAAAAAGCGGTGTATTATCACCTGATTGGCAAATCGGATTTAGCACAGTTACATCACGACGCGGTTGATGATTTTAATAGCAACCAATTAGGCAAAAAAGCTATTCGCTTAGATTATCAATATCAATCTAATGATAAGGTAGCTAGCGTTTTTGCTGATAATAAAATTAAGCGCGTGTTGTTATCGTGGACAGCTAATTTACAAGCCACTGGCATGCAAGAAGCCTTAATACAAGCTTGTTTACAGCGTCCTGAATTGCAAGTTGAATGCTTAACTGTGGCAGGCATTACCCCTGTTTTCCAACTGCCAAATCCTAGCTTTGTTACTTTTCCCGCCTCGCGTCTGCGCCGTTATTGGTATTACTGGCGATTACGAAACCACTATGATTTAGTCATCCAATCTGACTACGAAGTATTTCCGCTGGTCTCGTGGTTAGGGAAAGAAGTGTTATTTATTAATGATGAAGGCTTTTCTCGCCGTCCGTGTCCACAGTGGAAAAATGTGTGGCAAGCGGGGTGGCGTTGGTTGGGGAGTCGGTTTAGTAAGGGGTGATTTTGTTCTTACCCAAACTATCTCCCAGCGGAAGATGGCTTTAAGACGAAATTAAAACTCATTGTTTTAGAAGTTTTTTCTCGTTCCCACACGCTGAGGCTGTAAAAGAACTTCCTGTCTGAATCAGAATTCACAGAATTCAAGAATTTTTAAAATTCAATGGTTCGGACAGCTTTTGATAAAACACATATATTTCAATGGCTTACGGTTTTCAGCAAAAGACTGTAACTCATTGAGTTTACTAGATGCTTTAAAAAACTGTCCGAAGTATTGAGGGTAGTCCTGTAATAGTAGTGCTATGGAGACTGAACTCTTAACTGAATTGTCTCATTATAATGATGGATAAAATTCCAGATAGCACCGATGTGATTTTCAATCTTTTTTGAAAAAGAGAGCGTTTTTCTGACTAAACGAGAA
>QKBZ01000369.1 GCA_003245895.1 Beggiatoa sp. | reverse complement strand
ATACCTTGTTGTGCAAGTATTCGCTGCATCCGTCGTTTACCATAGGTATTTCCAGTCTGTTCAGCGGTTTCCTGAATCTGAGCAATGGCCTGTACCCGTTTACTATCAACTGGTTTAGGTCGAGAATGGGAGTAATAAGTACTCGGACTCAATTCAAATAACTGACAAAGTTCTGTGACGGTATATTGGCTATTCGCTTTCTTCACGTGGCTAATCAACTTTGTGACCAGTTGTCCATAGCAAAGAAAGCGGCAGCCTTTTTTAGGATTTCATTATCCCGTTTGGCTTGCCAAAGCTGCTTTTCCAACTCTTGAATCCGCTGCTGTTCTGCTGTCAGTGCGTGTTTACCTTGTGGTGTTTCGCCTTTCAACTCCTGTAAATACTGCTTTTTCCAGCGGATAACGGCTGTTGTGCCTGCGCCTGAGATTTCTTCTATTTGTCTGTTGCTATAACCTTCTTCTACCATCAACTTGGCATACTCCAACTTCTGCTCCGCAGTGTATGTCTGACGAGGTTTACGATTTGTCTGATTCATCTAATTTCTCCTAAATTAAGTAACAAGATTTAATTAATTGACATTTTGAAGCGGTAAAAATACAGTAATATCAAAGCTGTAAGTTTTGCGTAAAATTGTCCAATTACTTACCAACTTTTGTTGGCTATATTTCTCTTCAAGATTATTAGACCATTACAGGTAACTTCTACAATAATCCGCCTTCAAAGACAGGCTTCAAGCTTCTTCAATTCTCTGCGATCAACAGAAAGTGTTATAAGCAGGAAAATTCAGGCCGTTTGTGCGGTTATGCGTAAACTCTTACATGCAATTCATGCCATGTTTAAAACAGGTAAACCTTTTGACGAAGAGCGTTTTTATCATTTACCCAAAGCACAAACTGCTTGACCTTTAATCAAACAGTTTGTGGGTGTCTTTATCAATATTTTTTATGGAAAAATACTGTTTTTTACTTGACGGGGAACAGAGTATCTACAATAGCTCGTTCCTGCGCACTTTGTGTGGGAGCCAGAAAAAACCAACCATTTCGTTAAAAAAACAGAGATGAAAACATGCTGTATTTAGCATCGCAATCACCCCGCCGTCGTGAGTTATTGCAACAAATTTGTGTGCCCTTTGAACCCATCAGCGTTGATATTGACGAAACAGTATTGCCCAGTGAACCTCCCACAGATTACGTGCAGCGTGTTGCTTTAGAAAAAGCCCGTGCAGGTGCAAGGCGGGTGGCTCCTAATGCGTGGGTGTTGGGGGCTGATACTTCGGTCGTGTTGGGGCAACAGATTTTCGGTAAACCTGCCAATGCAGAAGAAGCCGCCAGCATGTTGCAGCAATTATCAGGCAAAACACATCAAGTGATGACTGCTATTGCCTTAGTCAATGCAACGCAAGTCGCGGCTCGTTTGAACATTAGCACTGTGCAATTTAGGGCTTTGCACAGCAGTGAGATTGAGCGTTATATTGCGACGGGCGAACCCAATGACAAAGCCGGAGCCTATGCTATTCAAGGACTTGCTGCCCAGTTTATTAGTCATTTAAGCGGCAGTTACTCCAGCGTGATGGGTTTGCCTTTATATGAAACGGCAGAAGTTTTACGCTATGCGGGTTTAATGTCACATGCTTAAAGGATGAGAGAATGAGCACTGCAACTGTTTCGCCCTCCCGTACCAATCGTTTATTGCGTTGGGGGCGCTGGCTGCGCAATCTTTTTGCCTTGTTAGGATTATTTACCTTCTTAAGCAGTCTGTTATTTTTCGCCCAAGGGCATTACTGGTTAAGCCGTTTTGACCCTTATTTTTTGCCCACCATACAAGAATTCACCCAACGCCTACTGCAAGATGATTTACCACAAGCTTTAGTGTTAAAACGTCCCTTAGAAGCGCATGTGTCGTGGGAAATGGCGAAGAAGAATATTGTTAAACTGGCAAAACAACAGGAAATGCCAGTATTAGCGCATTATTCTTTTGCCGTGTCGGATAAACAGTCGTTTCAAGCAGAGTTATACGAATTCTGCGATGTCGGCCAAAGTTTGCCCATCTTAGTAGAAAAACCGTCAATGAGCATGGTGTTTCCTTGCCGCTTACTGCTGTTCCGCGAAAGTGCTGAAACCACCCCGCAACTGCTTATGGCGAATATTGAGTTGTTTATTCGCAGCAGTCGCCCTCTGCCTGCTGACGTGCAACGCCACGCAATGCAATTGAATGACCGTTTATTTAAGCTGTTACTCGCTATCGTCTCAGGCCAAACGCCTGCCCCACCCGCCAAATCTTAAGCGAATCAGGATTACACCGTTATGGAAGACCAAGCCCATCCCGTACAGGCCATTCAGCAACGCATTGCTCAAGCGGCACAGACTGCCCAACGCAATCCAGAGGACATTCACTTAGTCGCCGTCAGCAAACGCAAACCGATTGCAGACATCGTGGCGGCTTATGAGGCTGGTGTGCGCGATTTTGGCGAAAACTACACCGACGAATTAGCCGAAAAAGCCCAAGCCTTAAGCCATTTAACTGATTTACGCTGGCATTTCATCGGTCATTTACAAAGCCGCCAAAGCCTCACCGTGGCGCAATATGCCCATGCTTTTCATGCCTTAGACCGTCTAAAAATTGCCGAGCGTTTATCGAGCCAACTGGGTGAATTAGGTCGTAGCTTGCCGGTGTTTATTCAGGTGAATATCTCAGGTGAGGAAACTAAAAGCGGTTTCGAGTGCTCACAATGGCGCGAAGATGCCACGCAATTCACCGCTTTAGTTAAAGTCATTAAGCAAATTGCTGAACTGCCGAATTTGAAGATTCAAGGTTTGATGACTATGGCTCCGTTTGATGCTGATGAAGCGGCGTTACATCAGATTTTCGGCAATTTACGTCAATTAGCGGCGCAGATTAACGAACAATTGCCACAGCTTAGCTTGCAACAGCTATCAATGGGTATGAGCCAAGATTTTGAAATTGCCATTGCAGAAGGTGCAACCCATGTGCGGATTGGCAGTGCGATTTTTGGGGCGCGAAATTAAGGCAGATGCAATTTTGGCAAGGACTTTCGGCATGTTTATTGCGATAAGCTGAAATAAGCCTTTTGATGAGCGTTGCAGACATGTCACAGATGCCAAACTTTTCCACTGCCCAGTATGCAATACACGAGAGAGATTTCATGCCAAGCAATTTGCAAGAAGTGTTGAGCTTGACCAGTGCGCGTTTGTCCAAACGGGTGGCATTTTGGGTCTTTCTCAGCATTGTTGTGATTGAAGTCATTATTTTAATCCCTTCTGTGCAACGCTATGAGCAACAAGCCTTAGACCAGTTGCAACAGACTTCTGCCGCGATGTTGCCACTGATGATGCAACTCACTCGTTACGCCGATTCTGATCAAGCTTTACTGACGGAAGTCAGCCGTTTGCAACTTAACCCCGTAGTCAGCGGTGGCGCGTTATATGATGCGCGTCAACGCTTAATCGGCAGTTTTGGCGAAGCCCCGAATTTAAATCTGCTTGCACAAGGTATGCAATATGCCCGCACGCCAGATGGCAATCGCTATGACGTGGTGTGGTCAGCGCAGTTCGGCCGCAATTACACCCTCGTGTTACGCCATGATGCCAGCCATATCCGCGACGCATTATTCGCCTATGTTGCCCGCATTATTGGTTTAGTGGTCATTATTTCGCTGTTTGTCACCTTAGCAACCATGTTAGTGATTAGCTTACTGGTCACGTCTCCGATTTTAGTGCTACGACAAGATTTATTAAGTGCGGGTGAAGCCTTAACCCGTGACGAAGCCGCACCACCATTTTTATCTAGCAATAGACCATTTAAAGACGAACTCGCCGACGTGGTTACCACTTTTCACACCATGTATCAACAAGTTGCGCAGGCAAATCACGCCCGTCGTCGTGCTGAGCAGAAATTGCGGCAACGTAATGAAGAATTAGATACTTTTGCTCACACTGTGGCGCACGATTTAAAAAATCCAGTAAATGCCATTCTGGGCTATAGCGAGTTATTACAGGAAGAATTCCAAGATTTGCCTGCTGAACAACAGCCTAGCGGTAGTTTGAATTATTTAAACGAAGTGCGCCGTGCTGCGCTGAAAATGCAGGAAATTATCGATGCGCTGTTGCTATTGGCAGGCGTGTCAAAACGTAAAGTCGAGTTACACGAATTAGACATGGCCAATATCGTGACCGAAGTGGAACGCCGTTTAGCCTACATGCTACAAACTTACCAAGGTCAATTACAAACCCCAGATGGCTGGCCAAGTGCAAAAGGCTTCGCGCCATGGGTGGAAGAAATCTGGGCAAATTACATCACCAACGCTTTAAAATACGGCGGTCAACCACCGATAGTGACTTTAGGTGCGACTGAGCAAGCAGATAACAGCATTAAATTCTGGGTCAAAGACAACGGCCCTGGTTTATCTCCAGAAGCACAACAGCGCTTATTCAGTGCCTTCACGCAATTAGAACACGGCATTGGCAAAGGCCACGGTTTAGGCTTGTCCATCGTGCAACAAGTGGTGCATAAGTTAGGCGGGCAAGTGGGCGTGGAAAGCCATGTTGGGCAGGGTTCGGTGTTTTATTTTACCTTGCCACGTTTTGAACGGGGGGAGGTGTTGGAAATGGGGCAGGAGAGTGAGGTTAAAGCGGTGTAGTGTAGGATGGGCTGACGAAGGAAGCCCATCATCACGCGCTTGATTGCCGCGACAGATGGGCTTCGTGCCTCAGCCCATCCTACGAGTCAACCTAAATCCCCAACCATCCAAACATCACCGCAAACACCGCATCCGAGACAATCACCAAGAAAATTGCCTGCACCACACTAATGGTCACTTTTTGACCCACGCTGTCCGCGCTGCCGCTGGCTTGGAAACCGTGATAACAGCCGACTAAGGCGATAATGATGGCGAATACAGGGGCTTTACCTAAACCGATTAAATAAGTGCTTAAGGTCAGTGAAACGTGTAAACGGTCTAAAAATTCAAAAAAGCTGACATCTAAGGTCAATGCCGCGATCACCATTGCGCCGAAAATGCCTAATACATCGGCGTAAGCAGTGAGCAGCGGCAAGGCGATCATTAAGGCTAATACTTTTGGAAACACTAGCAACTCTAGCGGCGAAATCCCAATGGTGCGCAATGCGTCCACTTCTTCTGTCACTAACATGGTGCCAATTTGCGCGGTGTAAGAGGAGCCGCTGCGACCGGCGATGATGATTGCCGTCAATAATGGGGCTAACTCGCGCAACAAAGTAATGCCGACTAAGTCGGCGACTAAAATATTTGCGCCGTAGAGTTTAAGCTGTATCCCGCCTTGGTAGGCGATCACAATGCCAATTAGAAATGACATTAAACCCACGATAGGCAAAGCGGTGATGCCGGAGTGATATAAATTGCTGAAAAGAGCTGCCCAGCGGATGCGTCTCGGGTTCAGCAATAATTTAGTGTTTACGAGGATGTTTTCGCCTAAAAAGGCTAAAAAACTGATCACTTCTAACCACAACGCAACCACATTGCGCCCAACTTCGGCAAAAAAGCCGGTATCTGTTGGTTTTGCTGCGGGTTGTAAGGCTTCGCCGTAGCGCGACACCATGTCTAACAAGGTTTGATGTTCTTTCTTAAAACCTTGCCAATCGACTTTTTGCCCTTGTTGACCCAAGGCGTTGGCAGTGCGTTGCAATAGCCACGCGCCAGCGGTGTCTAAACGTCCCAATTGACTGCCGTCGAATACGAAGGCGGTAGGCGTTTTCGGTAAACTGTTTAAGCGTTTTTCCAAGGGCGGGATGGTGTCTAGCGTCCAATCCCCAGCACAGCAAAAGCGTTCTTGTTCAATGCTGAGCGTTGCAGTGGTTGCAGTCATGATGAAGTCTCAATCAGGTAAATAACATGGTGCATGCTTTTCATATTCCATAATTTAATAGAAGTCCATTAAAATACGCTCTTTTTTCATTAACAAGTCTAATACATCGCTTTCAATTTCAGATGAAAAAACATCTTTAGTGTTAGATGTGTTTATCTTCTCGGCATGTTCAATAAAATATTTTGCTTTCGTTTGGTCAAAAAATTCTGGCTTAATATCATAAACAAGCTGCAAAAGACCTTTATTTAATTCTTCATTTTTAATAACTTTGTTTACAATGCTTTTTTGACATGCTTGTTCAACAGGATTTTTTAAATGACAACATTGCAGTAAGCTTTCTAAAGGAGAAGCTAGAGATAGCATTAAATAGCGAAATGATAAAAAACCAATATTGTAATCTACTGGTATTTTCTCATAATCCTCTCCCAACAAATGATTATTCTTCTCATCTAGTAGAAATCGAAGCCATTGATTAAATGACTTCGTATCTTCTTGGTATAGCGTATCTTTCCCAAGTCTCTTTAATCTATTATAAAGACCTCCACGCGCATCTATTCCATACCGATAGAGCGAACTATATTGAGAAAGAGGATGTCTTATTGTAATAAAATAAAAAACATTGGGATTGTAGCTTTCACAAATTCTGCCATGCTTTATTTCTTTGACTAAGGGTAAGTTACAAGTTTCGTTAAGAAATTTATTGACAAATGTTGACCCTGTTTTCTGGAGGTCTAAATAAACAATTTCTCCAAAATCTTGCATTACTTATTAACCTATAATATTTAAATAACGCGGCACTTAGTCACTATAATGCCGCGTCAAGATGAAAGGACAGCGTTTAATGCTCGCTGCCGCTTTTAAAATGAAACTGCGCACCCTCGCGGATGCCAGAAGGCCAGCGGGCAGTCACGGTTTTTAAGCGTGTGTAAAAGCGCACGCCTTCCATGCCGTGCATATAATGGTCGCCAAATAAGGAGCGTTTCCAACCACCAAAGCTGTGGTAAGCCACCGGCACCGGAATCGGCACATTGACACCGACCATACCAATTTTTGCATGATGGGTAAATGCACGCGCACAATCGCCGTCGCGGGTGAAAATCGCCGCACCGTTGCCAAATTCGTGCGAATTGACTAAATCAATCGCTTGTTGGTAGTTTTCTACTCGCAACACGCATAATACAGGGCCAAAAATTTCTTCTTTGTAAATCTGCATTTCTGGCGTGACGCGGTCAAATAAGCAGCCGCCAAGGAAAAAGCCTTGTTCATGGCCTGCCACTTGTACCTCGCGCCCATCGACTACTAATTGCGCGCCCTCTTTGATACCTGACTCGACATAGTTACGCACTTTGGCTAAATGTTGTGGTGTGATTAAAGGCCCCATTTCGGCATCAGGGTCGGTGTAAGGCGCGATTTTTAAGGCTTTAATTTTCGGCATTAATTCAGCCAGCAGCGCGTCCGCAGTCTCATCACCTACCGCGACCACGACGGAAATCGCCATACAGCGTTCACCTGCCGAGCCGTAAGCTGCGCCCATTACCGCATCAACGGTTTGATTTAAGTCCGCGTCAGGCATGACTACTAAATGATTTTTCGCTCCGCATAAGGCTTGCACCCGTTTGCCGTGTGCGCAGCCGGTTTGATAAATCGCCTCACCAACAGGAGTCGAGCCGACAAAGCTTACCGCCGCTACATCAGGGTCAGCCAATAAAGCATCTACAGCTACTTTATCGCCATTGATCACATTTAACACGCCATCCGGTAAACCCGCTTCGGTGAGCAATTCAGCTAAACGTAAGCTCAGTGAAGGCACTTTTTCCGACGGTTTTAACACGAAGGTATTGCCGCAGGCTAAAGCGACCGGAAACATCCACAACGGCACCATTGCTGGAAAGTTAAACGGTGTAATGCCGACACATACGCCGACTGGTTGGCGTAAGTTGTAACTATCAACTTGTGTTGCCACGCTGTCGGAGTATTCGCCTTTTAGCAATTGTGGAATGCCGCAGGCAAACTCAACCACTTCTAAACCGCGTGTTAAGGAGCCTTTAGCATCTGCTAAGGTTTTACCATGTTCAGACGAGAGTAGGGCGGCGAGTTCGTCCATGTGTTGCAGCAATAAAGCACGAAAATTGAATAAAACACGCGCCCGTTGTGCTGGTGGCTTGGCAGCCCATGCTGGTAAAGCAGCGGCGGCAGATTGCACTGCTTGTTTCACTTCTGCGGCATCAGCAAACGGTACTAAAGACTGCACTTGACCGGTGGCAGGGTTGTACACCTCGCCATAACGCTCACTGTGACTGCTGACCCGTTGCCCATCGATGTAATGCGATAAGGTCGCTGGTGTGTTCATTGTGTTCCCTCGATAAATGTTTGTTTTTATGCAATAACCGTCTGTCAGTTTGCAGTTTAGTATTGGTTGATTATACCCAGAGCCTTAGCTATAGTGTTCTTAAATTGATTGTAAGACATCACAACAATTTGAATTAATTGTCTAAATTTAATAATACAAATAACAACTATGAAAATGAGCCTACATCGTCTCCATCTTCTGCTTCTAGGCAATGCTTATGCAAACGCAAACCATCGACTTGTTTCGCTTAGGTTGGCAACACCTGCGCCACAACCTGCGCGAAACACTGTATTTAAAAACCGGTTTAGATGTCACTAAACCTCGCTCGATTAAAGCTAATATTAACGAACGCTGCAATTATAAATGTCTGTATTGTGATTTTTGGCGTTTACCGCACTATCAAAACGAACTGAGTATCGAACAATGGCAAGCCGCTTTGCTCAGCTTAAAAGACTTTTTAGGCTGGTATAATGTAGAATTTGTCGGCGGCGAGCCATTTATCAAAAAAGGATTTCTCGACTTATTAGAATTCTGCCACGAACAAGGCATTAGCTGGGGTGTCATCACCAACGGCTCTGTATTTTCCAATCCTCATTTTGTACAGCGCGTAGTCGCTGCCTGCCCCACTAAACTTGATATTTCCGTAGACAGTGCACAAGCCAGCATTCATGACACCGTGCGCGGGATTGAACACTCATTAGAAAAAATCACGCATGGCATCCAATTATTGCGCGAAGCCTGCGCCCAGCAAAATCAACATTTCCCAATCCGCATTAAACCTACCGTACACCGGCTAAATTTTCGCTATTTACCTGAATTAGTGGAATGGGTACAAACAGTCGGTGCTAGCACCATCGATTTTAATGTAGTGAAACCGTGGACGGCTGAGGTCAAAAGCCAATTATGGATTCGTGATCCAGTAGAGCAGCGAGAGTTGCAAACAGTGGTAGAACGCTTAATTACACTGAAGCAGCAGGGTGCGCCAATTGAGACTAGTCCGCTAAAACTACGCAGCTTTGTTGATCATTTCCAAGAAAAAACTGTGAATCACGGTGTATTGCCTTGTCGTATTGGCTTACGTGATTATCACATTCAAGCCAACGGCAATGTGCAAACCTGCGGCTTATACCCCACGTTAGGCAATGTAAAACAACACAGTGCGCAAGAGATTTGGCAGCGGGCGCAGTCGGTGCGGGCGCAAATGGTGCAATGTTCGCAACTGGGCAAGGCTGGTTGTGCTAATTTCTGTTTGTCTTCGCAAACGCCGTTTACCCATCAAGTTGGCCGTGGCTTGGTAATGTTAAAGCAACTTAAACACAGTTAAATGGCACTTGTAAGATGTGCTCAGGCACATCTTGCAGGGAAATATCCTAAAAGGCTTTTCCGCTCCGAGCTTCACAGCTAAAGACAAGCCGCCAGCTTTTTGTATAATAACGCCCTGCACGGCTGAGCGTGATGCCATTGGTTTCGCGCTCGGTTTTCCTTCTCGCCGCACAAGGTCTTGATTGCATGGGTAAAGAAAGCGACCGCATTCCCGAACATATTGGCTGTTTAAACACGCCAAAAATTCCCGCCACCTTAGTTTCGACCACAGGTTCGCATTGTGAAGTTTGGCAATGTATCCGCACTTTAATCACTGAACAAGGCACAGAGTATTTAGATTTTGTTATCAAACGGCATTTGACTACTTGTGACTTTCGCGAGGTGCGGGCGTTTAAGCGCGAATACGATAAGTTAAAACAGCGTTTAGGCGATATTGTGCCGGAAGCCTTATTTGTTAATACCTTGATTGAGGGCGAGCCAAATGTGTTGGTGATGGCGATGACGCACACACCTTGGTTTAACATCGCTAATCCGACCAATGAAACGGAGGTGATTCCGCTGTTTCGCCGTTTAGAGCGGGCGCAGGCACAGTTACGCCATTTTATTGAAGTGGCTTATGAGTGGTATAACAGCGAAGGGCGTGTGATTGATTTATACGGCCTTGATAACTTAATTTTAGATAAAAACCATCAAGTGCGTTATATCGACAGTTTTGACGTGTTTTTCTATGAAGATATGTTGTATATCGTCAACGAAATAGACATGGGTTTGAAAGATAAAATCGATATTTCCTTAATGCGCTTGGAGTATTTAGACTATATTTTAAAGGCTTCTGAAAAGAAATTAATTGCGATAGATGTATAAAATTATTGATTTATTTGCGGGTATTGGCGGTATTCGCTTAGGTTTTGAAGCGCATCAGTGTGAAACGGTGTTTTCGTCTGAATGGGATCAGGCAGCGCAGCAAATGTATGCGCTGAATTTTCAGGAAACACCGTTTGGCGATATTAATTTAATCGATCCGGCAGAGATTCCCGATCATGATATTTTGTTGTCGGGTTTCCCGTGTCAGCCGTTTAGTATCGCTGGTAAAGGTTTAGGTTTTGCCGATACACGCGGCACGTTATTTTTTAATATTGAATCGATTTTAGCCGCGAAACGCCCAAAAGCCTTTTTATTAGAAAATGTTAAGCGTTTGACCACCCATGACAAAGGCAATACTTTTGCGGTGATTTTACAGCGTTTACAGCAGCTTGGTTATACGGTGTATTATCAAGTGTTGAATAGTTTAGCCTTTGGTTTACCACAAAAACGCGAGCGTATTTACATCGTCGGTTTTGCCCAGCCGGTGCAGTTTGAGTTTCCTAAACCGTTAGGTTATTACCGTCCGTTAAGTGAAGTGTTAGAGTCAGATGACAGTGTGCCGGAGCGTTATTTTTTATCCGATGCGATTCGGGAAAAACGCTTTAGTAAAGTGAAAGGCACGCCGGTTTATCCTTCTATCTGGCATGAGAATATTGGCGGCAATATTTCGGCTTTGCCGTATTCTTGTGCCTTGCGGGCGGGCGGCAGTTACAATTATTTAGTGGTGAATGGGGTGCGCCGTTTGACCGAGCGCGAACAGTTGCGCTTGCAAGGCTTCCCTGAGTGGTTTCAAATTAATTTACCGTATTCTAGTTTGAGAAAAGTGGCGGGGAATTCGGTTTCTGTGCCGGTGGTAGAGGCGATTGCGGGGG
>QKBZ01000309.1 GCA_003245895.1 Beggiatoa sp. | reverse complement strand
AGCGGGCAAGTGCGTTGAAAACAAGGGCTACAGCTTAAACGCAGAGATTCAATTTTTGCCTGCGGATTTAGGGGCGGAGTCATCACGGGATCAGAGGAACCATACACAGCGACTAATGGGCGATCTAAGGCAGCGGCTAAGTGCATTAAGCCTGAATCATTGCTCACCACTGCGTTGGCTAAGGCCAGCAAGTCCACTGCTTCCGCTAATTCGGTTTGACCGCATAAATTCACGCAATGCTCTTCTCCGGCTAAAGCTTCAATACGACGGGCAGCTTGTGCGTCTTTTTCTGAACCAAATAACCACACCTGCCAACCTTCGGCGATTTTATGCCGCGCTACGATAGCAAAATGTTCAACTGGCCAGCGTTTTGCCTCGCCGTATTCTGCGCCAGAGCATAAGGCTAAAATCGGTCGTTTCGGGTCGTAGTCAATATTTAAGCGTTGTAAGACTGGCTCAGCCGCTTGGGGCTGTAAACGTGGTTGAGGTACCCACTGTCCGGCGCGGGCATCGTCAAGACTTAAGCCTAAAGCGACAAAGCGATCTACGGTGCGTGGTAGTTTTAATTTATCCAGCGGGCGGGCATCGTTGAGTAAGCCATAACGAAATTCACCGACGTAACCGGTGCGGCGTGGGATTTTTGCCCAAAAAGGCACTAAGGCGGATTTCCAAGAATTCGGCAGCACAATCGCTTGCTGATATTGCTGCTCGCGTAATTGTTGGCCTAGTTCGCGGCGTTCTTGCCATGCAAACTGTCCGTGCGCGAAATCATGCACGATAGCATTACGCACTTGCGGCATGCGTTGCAACAAGCCTTGGCTCCAAGGCGGTGCTAACACATCGATATTTATATCGGGTTGTTGACGGCGCAAAGCGATGAATAAGCTTTGTGCCATCACCATATCACCGACCCAAGACGGGCCGATGACTAAGGTGTCGGCAGAGGTCGTATTAACCATTAAGCAGCCGTTTTTTGCTCAACTAATACATATTCAGTGCCACAGTAAGGGCATTTAATTTTGCCGTCTTTTTGATCTTTGATTGGCAAAAAGACCCGTGGGTGAGAGTTCCACAAGCTGGTGCTTGGGGTTGGGCAATGTAACGGTAAGTCTGCACGAGTGACTTCATAAACAGTTTGTGCATTAGGGGTTTCAGAACCGGTTTTAACCATGAGATACATTCCTTAATTAAGCATAAACAGGGGTGAGCCATTGTTGATGCGTAGGGTGGCGACCATGTACCGCATCAAAATACAAACTTTGTAAGCGTTCAGTGACAGGGCCACGACGACCGCTGCCAATTAAACGATTGTCTAATTCACGAATCGGGGTGACTTCTGCCGCAGTGCCGGTGAAAAAGGCTTCGTCTGCGATATATACTTCATCGCGTGTCAGGCGTTTTTCTACCAGTTTTAAATCTAATTCATTCGCCAGCGTGAAGATGGTGGAACGAGTGATGCCGTTCAACGCAGAGGTTAAGTCAGGGGTATATAACACATTGTCACGGACAACAAAGATATTTTCCCCGCTACCTTCAGCTACATAGCCTTCAGCATCTAACAATAACGCTTCGTCATAACCACAGGTTAAGGCTTCTTGCAAAGCTAACATGGAGTTCATGTAGTTGCCGTTTGCTTTGGCTTTACACATGGTAATGTTGACGTGATGGCGGGTATAAGATGAGGTGCGCACGCGAATGCCTTTTTCTAAGCCATCAGTGCCTAAGTAAGCACCCCATGTCCATGCTGCGATCATGGTATGCACTTTTAAGTTATCTGCGCGTAAGCCCATGCCTTCAGCACCGAAAAAGCTCATAGGGCGAATATAGGCACTTTCTAATTTGTTTTCGCGTACTGTGGCGCAAATGGCATCATTAATGGTGTCTTGGTCATATTGCATTTTCATGCCCAAGATGTGCGCTGAATCAAACAGGCGGCGGGTATGTTCTTTTAAACGGAAAATAGCTGTGCCTTGTTCAGCTTTGTAAGCGCGAACGCCTTCAAAGACTCCCATGCCGTAATGTAGGGTATGGGTTAACACATGGACTTTTGCCTCACGCCAAGGCACCATCTCCCCGTCAAACCAGATGACACCGTCACGGTCAGCCATCGTCATTGTTATTCTCCTCTTTGTTTGATTTTATTGATGCGTCATGGGTGTGTTATCGCGTGTAATCTTTTCATAAGTCGGCGATAACACCATGAACAAGGCCAATTAATTTAGCAGTGTAGTGTACACTAGAATGGACACAGGGGGCAGAGGGAAATGCGGATAACGGCGTGTTTTAAGCCTGTGCGTGCGTTAGCTTTCTTTTGCCAACAGAACAATAAGTTTTTATCGCTTAAGCTCTGTATAATGGGCGGCATTTAGGGTGAATGAGGTTGTAGGGTGGGCAAAACGCCGATTAAGTTCAGAAACACATTCAACCGCTCGGCGGCGTTTCGCACACCCTACCTCATTCACCACATACAAGTTTTCTTTAGACTGACAGGATTAAGCGTGTTTTCCATACCGTTGACACTGGCCTTAAAACCGATTGAATTGATGTTAAATCGCGTCTTGCAAGCTGATCCACAAGTGATGGCGGCCTTAGCCGATCTGAGTGATCAGTGTTTTGCTGTAGAAATGCTCGGTTTACAGCAAACTGTGTACTTATTAGTCAAAGATCACGGTATTCAATTAGAAGTCGATGCGCCACAGCCGCCTGTTGTCACGCTAAGCGGTGCGCCGTTTAGCTTGCTCAACCTGATGTTACATCCTGAACAACCGCTGACCGGCAACCCTGATATTCAAATTCACGGCAATGCCAGTGCTTTGCATAAATTAGTGCGCGTGTTTAAACAGTTGAATTTAGACTGGGAAGAACTGTGTGCCCGTTTTCTCGGCGATGCGCCTGCCCATCAACTCGGCAACGCATGGCGCAACGTGCAGCACTATGGCAGCAGTCGCTGGCAGAGTTTTGAGCATAACCTCAGTGAATACTTACAAGAAGAGCGCAAAGATTTACCCGCCCGTGCTGAAATGAATGCCTTTTTAGCCGATGTTGATACCTTACGAGATGACACCGAGCGTTTAGCCCAACGCTTACACCGCTTACAAAAATTGCTAGCCAAAGTTTAAACCCATGTTATTGTTCCGTCGTTTGTGGCGTTTGTTCACTATTTACCGCGTTGTTGTGCGCTATGGCTTGGATGAATTATTGTTATCCAGCACCTCACTTCCTTTTCTCCAATTGGTGTTATATCTCAGCCCCGGTTATTGGCTGCGTGATCGAGATTTATCACGCGGTGCGCGTTTGCGTTTGTCACTGGAAGATTTAGGGCCTATTTTCGTTAAATTTGGACAAATTCTGTCTACCCGCCGCGATTTATTGCCAGATGACATCGCCTTAGAATTAGCAAAATTGCAAGATAGGGTAAAACCGTTTCGGGGCGAGGATGCACAGCGCATTATCGAACAAGATTATGGGCAACCTTTAGCTGAATTATTCGCGGAGTTTGATACTAATCCGCTTGCCTCGGCCTCTGTGGCGCAAGTACATGCCGCTCGTTTGCATAATGGGCAAGAGGTGGTCGTTAAAGTCCTGCGGCCTAAAATTGAAGGACAAATTCGCCGCGATATCGAATTGCTGTATTTATTAGCCGGTTTAGTACAGCGTTATTGGCCTGATGGCAGACGTTTACGCCCGTTAGAAGTGGTGCAAGAGTTTGAGAAAAACTTATTAGAAGAATTAGACTTGCTGCGCGAGGCATCGAATTGTGCCTTATTACGCCGTAATTTCACTGATTCTGAAATGTTGTATGTGCCGGAAGTGGAATGGCGTTATACCCAGCCTAAAGTGTTGGTGATGGAGCGCATTCGCGGTATTCCGGTGAGCAATATCGAACAAATGCGCGAGTTAGGTGTGAACTTTAAACACTTGGCAGATATTGGGGTGGAGATTTTCTTTACTCAGGTATTCCGCGATAATTTCTTCCACGCTGACATGCACCCCGGCAATATTTTCGTTGATGTATCTAATCCTGAACGTCCATCTTATATCGCGGTGGATTTTGGTATTATGGGCACGTTAAGCGATCAAGATCAGCATTATTTAGCGGCGAACTTTTTGGCCTTTTTCCAGCGCGATTACCGACGGGTGGCGGAGTTGCATTTACGCTCGGAATGGGTGCCCGCAGGCACGCGGGTCGAAGAATTTGAAGGCGCGATTCGCAGTGTGTGCGAGCCGATGTTTGATCGTCCATTAAAAGATATTTCTTTCGGCTTGGTATTATTGCGCTTATTCCAAACCGCTCGCCGTTTTAATATGGAAGTGCAGCCGCAGTTAGTGTTATTGCAAAAAACCTTGCTCAATATCGAGGGTTTAGGGCGGCAGTTGTATCCTGATTTAGATTTGTGGAAAACCGCAAAACCGTATTTAGAACGCTGGATGGATGAGCAAGTGGGCGCGCGTGCCTTTATGCGCGGGATGCGCCGACAATTGCCGATGTGGGCAGAGAAATTGCCAGAATTGCCGATGTTAGTGCATGAAGCCTTAACCGAACGCAAGCAAGAGCAAGTACAGATTAAACATTTAACGCAAGAAATGTTGCAGCTACGGCGCGAGTTAAAACAACAAAATGAGCGCAGCACTTTAGTCGTGACGGGCAGTGCTTTGCTGATTTGCGCCAGTATTATTCTTGCCTTAGAAACCCGTGTGTTATGGAATTTACCCGCGCTCGGCACCTTGTTGGGACTGATTGGGGTGGTATTGCTGTTATTAGCATCGCTAAGTTAAGACATTGTTAGATAAGAATAACTACACCCCACACATAGCATGATGGTTGGTAAATATAAAAATGTAGGGCGGATAAGGCGCAAGCCGTCATCCGCCGTGACGCTTATTGTCTGAATCAGGATTTACAGAATTAAAGAATTTTCAGAATGAACGGTGCAGAAATCTGAACCACACTGAAATATTGTTATCTTGTTCACGTTTACAGCTTGTAAACCTTAATACAGACAATGTGCAGAGCTTAGCGGCGGATGACGGCTTGCGCCTTATCCGCCCTACAAGATAAGAAACCGCCAACCTAATCTGCATACCCATTTGCATTCATTGAACACGGCGCACCATGTCAGGTGGTGAGCGTTACAAGGGAGTTGAACGAAAATGAAACGATTAGTTTATGGCTTACTGCTCAGCAGTGCGTTAACCGCGTGCGGTACTTCGCCTACCCAAGATTGGACACCGATGCGCAAAGATACTGCTGTGGTGTGGGCAGATGATGATTCAGAGTTGGCGTTAACCGTGTCCACTTATGAAGAAAAAGGCGGCGGCATGTTCAGCAAGCCAGAACGTCGCAACTTTAATCACCAGCTAGTAGTGCAGCAAGGCACGAATAATGAGGCAAGACTTGCCATTACCGAAGCGCGTGAATTAGAAGCAGGCACACTTTATTACATGAAAAGTGCCGGTTATTTTGTGGTAGAAAGCATTGCCGATGATGGCATGCAGCAATTTAGCCGTATTTTGCCTAATGGTCATGAGATTTTAATCATTGAAGGTCGCCCGATTAGCTGCGAAGAAGGTCAAACGGGTGTGACTATTCCGCACAGTGTGATTCCTTCACCGAATGGGCAACAGTTAGCCCATATTTACACGCCGAGTTGTGGCGAGTTAGGGGTGGAATTCATGCAAGCAGCGGATTTAAGCTTTTTAGATGGCAAGTTCATGGAAATCACACAAGCTGTGACTGCAACATGGCATCCGCAAGGCTATTTAATCGTCAGCACTTTAGATGGTGCTAACGCATGGCGCATTGCACCGCATGAAGAATTTCAGCCAACGATGGCACCGAATTGTTTAACCCCGACTACCTCAAGTAGCGCAATTTCCAGCACTGGGGTTAAAATTAACATTGAAAACGACAGCTTAGTGGAACAAGACTTAGGGATTGACCACGCTTTTGGCTGTCAATAATGGGGACAGGCAGTTACACGGTAGGTGAACTCGTTTGATAAACCCTTGGGTGTTGTGTCTTATGACAAATCCCAAGCGCAAGCGAGCAATCACCGACGCATACTGCTTTTTTTGTTCCTTGGACTTTTATATTTTTGACTCAGTAAGCAACGTAGAACAGACTTATGGCAGGACATAGTAAATGGGCAAACATCCAACACCGTAAAGGTGCGCAGGATGCAAAACGTGGCAAATTATTTACCCGTTTAATTCGAGAAATTACCGTAGCCGCTCGCATGGGTGGTGGTGATCCAAACGCTAACCCGCGTTTGCGCTTAGCGGTAGATAAAGGCTTAACCGCTAACATGAGTAAAGACACCATCGAACGTGCGATTAAACGCGGTTCTGGTGATGTGGATGGGGATAATTACGAAGAAGTGCGTTATGAGGGTTACGGACCGGGCGGCGTTGCCGTAATGGTAGACTGCCTCACCGATAACCGTAACCGCACCGTATCCGAAGTACGTCACGCTTTCAGCAAAAGTGGTGGCAACTTAGGCACTGATGGTTCTGTATCCTACATGTTCGAGCAAGTCGGGCAATTATTTTACCCAGAAGGTACAGACGAAGACAGCGTGATGGAAGTGGCGTTAGAAGCGGGCGCGAAAGATATTATTGCTGACGGCGGCATTGAGGTGCTGACTGAGCCAGATGAGTTTATCGCGGTTAAAACAGCATTAGACGAAGCCGGTTTTGTCTCTGAATCAGCAGAAGTGACTATGCGTGCAGGCACTAACAGTGCGGTAGACTTAGACACTGCGCAAAAAATGTTACGTTTATTAGATATGTTAGAAAACTTAGACGATGTGCAACAAGTCTATTCTAACGCTGATATTAGCGATGACATTATGGAGCAGTTAGGCTAATTGCTGGTGATAAAGTATTGTAGGATGGGCTGAGGCATGAAGCCCATCGGTCGCGCCAACGAATAAAATCAAGTGCGCGTTATCCGTACTCGGTAAACGATGGGCTTCCTTCGTCAGCCCATCCTACAATCAGCATGTATTCCCCGCGTGAGACGATGGGAACGAGAAAAAAACCTGAGCACGGTATGACTTGTATTCTTGGCATCGATCCCGGTTCGCGCATTACCGGTTTTGGTGTGATCGAAATGCGCCGCCAGCGTCCGTATTATCTCGGCTGTGGCTGCATTCGGATGAAAGCTGACACCTTGCCTTTACGCTTACAGGAAATTTTTCACGGCATAAACCAAGTTGTCGCTGAATACCAACCAACCATTTTATCGATTGAACAGGTATTTATGTCGCATAATGCGGCTTCAGCGTTAAAACTGGGACAAGCACGCGGTGCGGCAATTGTCGCCTGTGTTTCTCAAGGTTTAACAGTATTTGAATATGCACCCACGCAAATTAAGCAGACCGTGACAGGACAAGGCCACGCGGAAAAAATGCAAGTGCAACATATGGTGAAAGTGTTATTAGGCTTATCCAGCACCCCACAAGCGGATGCAGCAGACGCTTTGGCAGCCGCTTTATGCCATGCGCATATGCGCCCTAGCAATGCTAGCCATTTAAGTGCATTATTACAGCAACGACGTTGAGACCACGAGACAGCGTAACGGTGCTTGCAGTATTTATGTACACTAGCAGCACGAACCGTTAGCAAAGATGAAGATGCGCCACAGCACAAGGCGTTCACCCTGTGCTTTAGGCTTCTGCATGTGTGGGGGCGTTATTCTGGGTGGCTATATTTGCCTAAAACAAAAGTGCTGAGTTTGTCTAAATGCCGACGCATTTCCAACTCATTATACTGTTCTTGATTCTTGTATAGCTCGACCATGTGTCGCATCATAAGGAAAACTTCTTCCAGACTAGAATCAGCAGACTCTTGGTAACGTTCTAAGGCGAAGCACAACAGCGCAATGATCACATCTGAACGATTTTTCTTTTCAGTTCTAGAGGTGATTTCTTCTATATCACGTAAAATGTCTTCCGGCAGACGGACAGGAATCGGTTGTTTACTACGATTTTTGCCATCGTCATAACGGCTAAATTTCATCAAATCTTGGATATTCATGATGCTATAGCTTACTTTATTATGTTTATGGGGAAGGTTTGGGTATCGATAAGTATAGTGACATTTTACTCAAACACGTTGTCATATTATAACTTACTGGTTAAATATAGATAGAGCAAAATTGTTTCTGTCACAACGCAGCGCGTTATTCTAACAGTGTTTTAATGTTAAACAAATAGAATGTTTAGCAGCATACTATACTTAAAAGTTCAAGATTTGTAGCTTAGCCTACTGGTTCAGAAAATGCTAATAAACCGTTATGTAATCAACATGGTAACGGTGTCATGTAGCCAAATCTTGTCTATTGTTTACTTTGGTGGCTAGGTACTCGAACTTTCAAGTAATAGCGGCTATTCTTAAACAGATACGCTTTGTGTGGTTTTTAACACAGCGTTTAAAAAATCATAATATTTTTATGATGAATATAATCAATATTGTCTAATAATGAGGCATTATAAAATATGAGCACGTTGTTTGCGGACCGAATGGGAAATTTACAAAAATCCTTCATCCGAGAAATTTTAAAACTAACTGAAAATCCAAATCTTATTTCGTTTGCGGGTGGTTTGCCAAACCCTAATTTTTTCCCTGTAACTGAGATTGCAGCCGCCACAGCGGACTTGTTACAACAAGATGGCACGCAAGCTTTACAATACAGCACTACTGAAGGCTATTTGCCCTTGCGTGAGATGATTTCAGCCCGTTATCAAAAGCGTCATGGCTTAAATATCAGTCCTGATGAAATTTTAATTTTAAACGGTTCTCAGCAAGGTTTAGATTTAATTGGCAAAGTGTTATTAAATCAACAAGACACTGTGTTATTAGAACGGCCGGGCTATTTAGGGGCAATTCAAGCATTTTCATTGTATCAACCCCGTTTTGCTACCGTGCCTTTAGAGGCTGATGGCGCGGCATTAGCGCCTTTAGCGGAGCAGTTGCAACACTCACCTAAACTGTTTTATACCGTGCCGAACTTCCAAAACCCATCGGGTGTCACCTATTCTGCTGAAAAACGTATTGCCGTCGCAAAATTATTACAGAATAGTTCAGCAGTATTAGTTGAAGATGATCCGTATGGTGAGTTGCGTTTTATGGGTGAAGATTTGCCCCCGCTGTACTCGTATCGACCAGACAACAGTGTATTGCTGGGATCATTTTCTAAAATCGTTGCACCGGGACTGCGTTTAGGTTGGATGTGTGCGCCGAAACACCTGTTAGACAAAGTAATTGTGGCCAAACAAGCATCTGACTTGCACTCTAATTATCTCGCTCAGCGCATTGTGCACCGTTATTTGCAATACTATGACTTAGATGCCCATATTCAGACCATTTGTGATGCTTATGGACAGCAGGCGGCATTAATGGTATCTATGATTGAACAGTATTTTCCGCCAGAAGTGCAGTATATTCGCCCTGAGGGTGGTATGTTTTTATGGGCGACTTTACCCGAAGGCATGTCTGCTATGACCTTATTTGAATTGGCCACCCGTAACAATGTGGCTTTCGTACCGGGTCAGGCGTTTTATGTTGACGGTGGTGGTGACAATACATTCCGTTTAAATTTCTCGAATGCTAGCGAAGCGAAAATCGAAGAAGGGATCAAGCGTTTAGCAGACGCGATTAAACAGTTATTGCATGAACAAACACCAGTGGCAATGGCGACAGTGGCTTAAGGGATTGCACAATTTGGCTCAGCGTGTCTGGCAATTTTTATTGCAGACGTTGAGCCGAGTTGGGCAAGCAGTTAGCGCGTATTGGCAACTTAATGTCGCACGTTATCGGCGATGGAGACGACGTTTTTTGATTACGTTAGCTATTTTGTCGCTTGTGTTAGCGTCGATTATCATTGGCGCACAGGTGTGGATTGATCAGGCCAGCAAAGGCCGCTTGTATGATTCCGTAGCCGAAGTTCCGTTTCGTCCAGTGGGTTTGTTGCTGGGGACAAGTAAATGGGCGGCAACGGGTCGAGTAAATTTGTATTTTCGTTATCGCATTGATGCAGCAGTAGCCTTGTATGAGGCGGGTAAAGTTCAACACATTATCGCCAGTGGTGATAATCATAGACGCGGTTACAACGAACCCGTAGATATGATGGAAGCCTTAGTGGCTCGCGGCATCCCTCGCTCGGCGATTACTTTAGATTATGCAGGCTTTCGGACGCTAGATTCTGTCGTGAGAGCCAACGCAGTCTTTTCTCAGCAAGAATTCACCGTAATTTCCCAAGCTTTCCATAATAAACGTGCGATTTTTATCGGCCAGTATTATGGCTTCGACATGATTGGCTTTAATGCCCAAGAAGTATTCCCCAGTGTGCATTTTAAAACGCAGCTACGCGAGTATTTAGCGCGGGTTAAAGCAGTGTTAGATTTGTATGTATTAGGCACACAACCACGCTTTTTTGGCGATAAAGTGCCGATTGAATTGCCTTCGTTGGAGCCAGAGCCGGTAGCAGATAGCCAATCTGTTGAAGAAACATCAGCAGTGTCTCAAGATGAGGCAACACCTTAGTTTTAGCGGACATCACGCCTTATTTCAAAATCTTGAATCCATTCCTCTATTTGCTGCGTTTCAGAACCTGAATCTGACGAAATATACTTGTAAAAACAAGTGGTTTCTCGTTCCCACACACCGTGTCACTGCCATTAAGTTAAGCGATTTTGTAGGTCGGATAAGGCGGAGCCGTCATCCGACATAACACAGTTGAAGCTTGCACCAATTCTCTTGCGGCGGATGACGGCTATCCGCCCTACAAGACCGTGACACGCAGTGTGGGAACGCAGTCACGACACGCTGCGTCGAGGGTTCGTTTCCAGAGCAAGCAAAACATCAAGACAATCTGTCATTTAGCTCCCTCGTGACGTAGCACGTCACGGCCGCATTCCCAAATGGCGAGGCTATAAAAAAACTGCCAAATTTTCTGAATCAACCTGAGTTCGACGGAAATTATCATTAAAAACAAACTTATGCTTCTCGTTCCCAAATGCCATTTGGGAATGCAGTCGTGACGTGCCACGTCACGAGTGAACTAAACGACGGATTTAGCTCAATCTTGGAACCCGCGACGCAGCGCGTCGTGACTGCATTCCCACGCAAAGCGAGGCTGTAAAAGAACCGTTAAAAAAGTATAATTTTCCTACATTCCAACCCAAAGCAGTTAATAGAGTCAAAATGACAACACGTCGTTACAAAGTCGGAGTTAATCGTCAGCAAGTCAGCTTGTTGCCGCCGAGTGTAGATGAATATGTATCT
>QKBZ01000124.1 GCA_003245895.1 Beggiatoa sp. | reverse complement strand
TTTCTCCCGTTCGGTAACCTGTTTCCAGTTCTTGTCTCTGTTCTGGACTTAGATTAATTATTTTTGTTCGCATGAATAATCCTAGGACTCTGCTGCAATACTATAGTCTATCTTAATCTTGGTTATTTTTGTCCAATTACTTAACACTTGATTATTCGTTATATCCCCTTACCAAGGTAAAGTTGTCAGCATTGTGTCTGACGCGGATATTTTTATTTTGCTTACTGGGAGCCGTTATGAGCGCGAAAAAAATCTTAATGTTAGCAGGCGATTACGTCGAAGATTACGAAATCATGGTGCCATTCCAAGCCTTGTTAATGGTTGGCCATACCGTACACGCAGTGTGTCCTGATAAAAAAGCCGGTGACAGCGTGCGCACAGCGATTCATGATTTTGAAGGCGACCAGACTTACAGCGAGAAACCCGGTCATAATTTTACCTTAAACGCGACGTTCTCCGAAGTGAAAGCCAGCGATTATGATGCTTTAGTTATCCCTGGTGGACGTGCGCCAGAATATTTGCGCTTGCATCCAACTGTGATCGAAATCGTGCAACATTTTGCAGAAGCGAATAAACCGATTGCGGCGGTGTGTCACGGGGCGCAAATTTTAACGGCTGCGGGTGTGGTAAAAGGTAAAAGCTGTTCTGCTTATCCTGCCGTCGCGCCAGAAATTAACAGTACCGGCGGTCGTTGGGTAGAAGTGGATATGACGGCGGCACACGTTGACGGTAATTTTGTTACTGCACCGGCATGGCCTGCACATCCTGAGTGGTTGGCGAAGTTTTTAGAGTTGTTGGGGACGAAGATTAGTTTATAAGATGGGCTGAATTCGTAGGTCGCATAAGCGCAGCGTCATGCGACATTTGCGGCGGATGACGGCTAGCGCCTTATCCGCCCTACGAGGATTATGACAACACTTGTTGGTATAAATTCTTAATCGCTTTTGCCACGGGTTGCATACCAAATAAGGCTAAAAAGCGTTGTTGACCTTGAATCGCCAGTTGACGGCGTAAGTCAGGTTGTGAGGCTAATTGCTGTATTGCCGAGGCAAGTGCGGCGACATCGTTCGGTGGCACAAATAAACCGGTTTCGCCTTCTTGCACAATCCACGTCACGCCCGCGCCTTCAATTGCACTGGCGATGACTGAGCATTGATACCGCATCGCTTCTAACAATACCATGCCGAATGCTTCTGTCCGTTCTAGTGAAGGCAGGCAAAAACTGTCGCAAGTGCTGTATAAGGCGGGTAACTGTGCGTTTGAGCAATGGCCTAATAATTTCACTCGATCTTGTAATTGCAAGGCTTCGATTAACAGCGTTAAATCTGCGCGTTGATCCCCTTCGCCGACAATACATAATTGTGCTTCTGGCACAGTCGCCACAGCACGAATTAACACTTCATAGCCTTTGTAATAAGTCAAACGCCCCACACTGAGTAAGCGCATTGGGTATTGCGGCGACCATTGTTTGCGCGCCCATTCCATGTTGTAAGCACTGGGTGTTGGCACACGATCTAAGCTTAAACCTAATGGAATCACTTGTGTTTTAGCACGCCAAGCTTGCAAAGCCTGACTACTCTCTAAATACGGCGGCGAGGTGGCAATCACTGCACTGGCGCGGCGTAACACGGCTTGCTCCCACGGTTTATACACTTGATAAGCCACATTTAACCGTGAATCGTGTTGTGACGTGACATCAGAATGCCAATGCACCACCCAAGGCAAACGACGCGCAGCGGGCAGCAGTAATGCCCAAAACGCGGAGGTATTCGGCAAATGTAAATGCAGTAAATCGGGTTGCCAGTCTTTGATGATTTTATGCAACCAAAAGGGAAACTGTGGACTGACGGGCGCATATAACAGTCGTCCATAACTGGGGCAACGGTAAATATCCGGCGCGTGTTGCTCCATCTGCGCAGCGGTGAAAAAGCGGCTGAAATTGGCATAGTGATCGTGAACTAATGCCGCGACTTCGTCTGTTTGCTGTTGTAGCGGTATTAAGTCGGCTAAGAAATGCTCAATACCGCCAGCGAAAGGGGGATAATATTTGCCGATGTGTAGAATGCGTGACATTAAAGCATATTCGCTTTGGCTAATTGGCTAAAAAAGACGTTAGGGGAAATCCATTCGACGAGATCATCGAAGGAATTAGAGGTATTGCTATCAGTAATAAAGAAATCCAGTTTATCTCGATCTTTTAGTGGATAGCCACCATCTGATTTTGTGCCTTTATTTTTAGATTCTGCACTATTGCTAGCAGACGATTCTGTCCAGTTTTTACCTAGAGAAAAAACGACCAAAACAGCACTCGCTGCACTACAACCGGTTGCATCACAAATTTTTAAATTGGGTAAAAGTGTTTTCAAAGTAGAATTGCATGATTTTTCACGTACTGCTTTAAACGCATAAGGAGAGGTATAAGCCCAATTCGTATCAAAGGTACCATCAATACTACAATTAACACCTTTATTTGAGATACTATAGCGGTATGGATTACCCCAAACATCAAGCATCATGGAAGAACTAGAATCAATATAGCCTGTTAAGCCAAGTGTTTGATAAGGCACAAAGCCATTTGAAGAATTATCTGTTTCTTGAGGCATTTTACAGGCACCTGTTTTAGCACGAATATCTGGGTTATTTTCTTGTCCAAAACTAGTGGTGCTGGCAGGGCAGGGGAAATAACCGTGTGTTAAATAAAACCCCATTAAGGCTTCTTTAATTTGTTTCAATTCTGACTGAACTTGCTGCCGTTGTTTTAACTCATATTGTGTACTTAAAGGCATTAATAAACCACCGGTTAATAAGCCGATGATGAGTAACACCATTGCTAATTCAATTAAAGTAAAACCATTATGTGTACGCATTGTGAAATAAACTCACTGACTGATATTAACTTTTTCCATGAACATAGGCATTAATGAGGCGTAGTTGCAGTATTTCTGGTGTAATCCATATCATTAAATCATCAAAACGACTGGTGCTGTTTTGATCATTATAGTCACTGGTCATAAATTCAGTAGATTCAGCAACTGTGCTACGATTAAGGTTACGCCATTCTAGTGGGTAACGTGTGCGAGTGGCATTGCTCACAGTTGTCTTGCCTTGTGAAAATACGATGGCAATAGCCGTCGTTGTTAAATCCTCTTCGCTGGGTGCAGACACGCAATTTAGGCACTGTTTTATGGTTAACTTGGGGACTAAACAATCAAATTTTGCAGAAAGTTTGCCTTTAGTCGTTGCATCTGGCGTTCCACTAGGCAAACATTTATCCGTTTGATCAACCGCATAAATATAAGGCTGTCCCCATGGGTCTAACATAAGGCTGGCAGCAGCATTGACGGTGTCAGTCCAAGGGTTAAAAACACCGCCCCGATTTTCTGTATTGTGTAAACCTAAGGTACGTGCAGGTAAAAAACCAACGCTTTTCGAGCAAGTACCACCACCATCAGGCATTTCTGCACCACCACTATTACCAATTGCTGGACAAGGTAAACGTTGATGAACGATTGCATAGCCAATTAAGGCTTCTCGAATTTGTTTCAATTCTTCCATTGCCTGCTGACGACTACGTGATTCAGATTGCACGCTTAAGGTTGGCAATAAACCACCCAATACTAGGCTGACAATGATTAATAACATTGCCATTTCTAATAAGGTGAAACCTATTTGTAAATATGATCGGATTATGGAATGGTGCATGGATTTACACTCGTTGCAGCTAAATCCGTACCAATACAGACAATAAAATCATCATATTCTGTGCGCACACTGTCTGCTAAATAGGTGTAAGCATCGTCATCACCAGTATTATTGATGTCAAGACTATCGTCTAAATCAACATATTGTTTTAAAGCATTCACTGTTTCTATGTCTGGGGACATATTACGGTGTTGTAATTGTATTAGCGTTATTTCCGTTATTTCCGTTATTTCCGCTGCTTTTCCAGCTAATAACACAAAGCCCGCATATTTAATTTCATTTACAGTTACACAATTTGTGCATTCTGTAGTCGGTGTGCCTGTGGGTGTAAAATCAGCAGATACAGCATAAAAAAAGTGATCTTTCCAATGTTCCCATAAACGTCGTGCGGCTGTCACCGCTTCATTCTTTTTATTTTGACAAGCCGTTGTCGTGCTTTGACCGTCACACATGGCTAACTCACTAGGTGTTAAGGTACTGGGCGCAGTGCATTGACTTAAGGTAGTGCTATCCAAGCTAGAGACATCGCATAAAAAATCACTACCATTTGACAATAAAAATGCAGGACTGCTGATACTAAGTTGGGTATTGCTATTAGTGAGAGTATTGGGTAAACGGCCTAAATGCGTGATGCTGGCATCATCTACATAACTGGCATTCGCTGTGTAATCGGGTAAGGCAACCGTACCTGCCCACGGTAATCGACCATTATCACGCCCATATTTTGCTAAACATTGGGCAGCAATTTGAGTTAAGCATTGTAAATTTTGCTGAAATTCAGCACGGCGGCGAACGGCATCAAAAATATCTGCCTGCGTAACATAAGCGATGACATCATTAACAGAATCATTGCGCGGAAAAGAAGACATGATCGCATTTTCTATTTCACCAACATCTGTTCCGGTACCTAACTCGGCGTTATTAATACCGCTGCCCCCTGATGAAGCATTATCAATATCTAAATAATTTGCTGCACTATAATTGCCGCCACAAATTGAAGCTGAACCATCAGGCGTACGATCTTGTGCAGTTAATACTTTTCCAGGAGCAATGATCAGCGCAACAGGACGTTCTGGGTATTTATCCGTTCCACTTCTACCAATTATGCGATCTGCGGTTGCTGTATTATTAGCTTCACGCACAATAAACCGACCTGCACGATCTTCATTGAGTAGGTCAGTGCGTATCCAGTTTTTATAAGACCCTGAGACGGCATACCATAAACATTCCCCGTCTCCATCTCGCAGAGGTGCAATACCTAGGGTTTTCCAAGGTAAACGCCCTAAACTGTTTTCATCTTGACTACCACAACTAACATCTTGATCCCCTTCATCATTCATGCCGTCATTAGTATCAGGACACGGTAAAAAACCGTAAAAACCAGCTTTGTCACCCTCATCATGATCGGGGTACGTTACAGCAAAGGCAATTAAGGCTTCTTTAGCATCCGCTAATGCCTCAATTGTCTGAGTTTGCCGAGCAAGATCATATTGATTACGGTTTAAACCTTGCAGCAACCACGCTAAGCCTCCCACCATAATAATGGTCAGCAACACAATCATCACTAAACCTGATTGTTGTTTATAGCTAGGATGCTGCATGGATAAACCTAAAAAAAGTTATAAGGCTTGCTGTTTACATCAAGGTTCAAGCACTGAATGATTTCCAAAATCTGTAAGTTCCAGTTCTAAACCTTCAGTCGTTGGCACTAACTGTAAATCCACCCAAAATAACGCATCTAAATTTAAGCAATTTAAATGCATTCCAGTCGCTACATCATAGCTAGCGCAATAATCATTGGGTGTTAACGCCACAAAATTCACGCTGTCCATATCAATACCTAAATGCAAAGCATCAGAATCACTTGCAGGCAGCATGTTCATTGTCAGTTCATACAATGTGTCGTTGATGTTCAAGCAAGGCACGTTAACTGTCGCGGGTGGCGTGAAGGAGGCACATTGGGCAAGTTCGTCAACAGGCTCTGCTTCAGTATTCGCCTGATAGATGTCAAGATCGTCTTCATCGACATCTCCATCGCCATCAAAATCACCTTCTCGCCAACCAATCCCTGTCTCGTATGGGTCTACATCCTTGCTTCCCATCGCCGCATTTAAAATCGTTAAATCTTCTTCATTTACTACACCATCAAGATTAGCATCACCTGGTTTCAAGGTATCGCGCACACCTGAATAGAAATGCGTTGCTGTCACCTGCCAAACCGTTTCCTGTATGAGTGTTTGCCATTCAGGGGTAATCTCAACGAAATACGGCTGATACAATTCATGATACCAATTGATATTGCCATAACTGCCAAGCGGTAAACCACGCGGGTCTTCTTTGTAAAACACAGTGAAAAAGACCAGTGCTTTAAAATACTGCATGACACCTGGTGATAAATGGTTCCCGTCACCATAGACACTTGTAATATTATTATAGGTAGTGTCGCCGTTGACGATTGGAGATGCTTTAAGCCGTTCATTGAGTTCATAAATCGCATCGCCCATCGGAATCATCAAGATTTTATTGTCAAGCATCTCAACGGTTTCTGTGCGTAACTCATCCATCAAATACTTGTAATAAGCACGGGAGCGACTGTTATATCGAGTTGTATCGGTATAGTCTCGGTTCCAGCGTTCTTGGTAATCAAAGTTCTCAAAATCAGGTTCATCGGGATTACCAGGCACGGCAGGCCATTGTGAGTAGATATAAACTTGCAGGCCGGAGTCGCTATCCCCTTGATTAATCATTAAGTCGATAAAATTGAGTGCCATTGGAATATCCCCTTCTTCGCGGGGACGATCTTGCCAGTAATACCAACCGTCTTGAAGCGCAGTGGTATTCCAATGCCACGGTTTACCATCATAAGGCTGAAGCACCAGCGCATCCCAGTGACCAGTAGTCATATCAGGGATGAATTCATCTTTGTAGTAAAATTCTTGGCTAGCGTTGCCGTGATACCAGTGCCACCAAAGCGATGAACCCGAGATGATCTGCGAATAATCCTCGTAGGCTTTATCCTGATTAAAGGTATGTCCTCGCTCCTCAGTAAACGTCTGCAAGCCCGCTAACTTCGTGCGATGTGTCAAACTGTTGCCCACAAAATAGATATTTTTATCAATAGCAAATACTTGACCCGCGTAGCTCATCACAAAAATGAGTATGCTGATGGTCTTTATAAATCGATTTATCATTTAGCAATCCTAGATAAGTAAGCAGTGATATTCATTATATTACTAGGTATATCATGAATTTAACAAATAAAAGTGTCAAAAGAAGATGACAAAAGGAGACGCTGAGCACAGAAGAAAATATTGTTTTTACGACTATTTTTCATCAATCACGAAACTACTCATAATTATCCAAGATCAACTCGTCATCCACTTGAGCCTGTGTATTAAGCCGTTGCCCCGGTGCTAATAACACTACTTCATTAGAACTGTACAACGTCACCGGCACGCTTTGTCCACGTAGCTGATCGGCTTGTACCATAAAACCATTCCCATAAAAATTATGTTCAATTAACATGCCGTTAATCAGCAATAAGGGCGGTTTATGAGGGCGTTGAATAATGCCTTGATAATGAATTTCAGGTGGCATTATTGGCGCGTTGGCAATGTCCTCCTCCTCATCCGTTAAGGTTTCTTCAGGAGGCGGCGGAGGCGGTGGCTCAAATAATGAGCGTTCAATTTGTTGCCGTTCTAGTGGCGTGGTAAATAAACGTAATAAGGGCTGAGCATCATTGTCTGCTGATTGTGCCACTGCACTTATACTGAACAAATACAGTCCATATGCAAAATATTTCAGCATTAAGCACCCGCCTCAAGTCGCGCAATATACCACTGAAATACACAATTTAATCTCAAGTTTGCTTGCTCTGTTTGCGCTGGCTTAATCGGTGTTTGTAAACGACTCAGATCACAACTTTGCAAGGTTAATAAACCATCAATGGGTAAGATACGGATATAATTTAATAAGTCTAGCATATAGCCTTCATGCATTAACTTTGCTTGCAAATTCAAACGAGAACCATACACCGTGAGTCGCCCCACATGCTCTTTATTCATCGGCACTTGTAATAATTCGGGCTGGGTATAAGTAAAACTGGCATCACGAATTGCTAATAATTGTTTATCTTGCTTTAACCATGCCGCTGTTTTTTCTTGCAAATGTAACAACTGTTCTTCCATCACAATACGCCAAGCAGAACTATCACCTGCTGAGGCTTTTGCATTAAAAAAACCTAATGATTTTAAGCGTAGAAACGTCTTATAGTCATCACTGTCAATTAAGCGCTGGGTATCCCCTAAGGATTTAAGATTCTTTTCTAAAGTTGTTAAATTCGTCTCCATTTCTGCTGTTTTTTTCAGCAAAGATTGATAATACCAATATCCTGCGCCTAATCCACCGGCACCCAACGCAACGACCACCAGATTAAGCAAAATAGCACGCCGTAATAATCGCCATTCAAAAGGCTTAGGCGCATTACTTTCTTCTGTTGCAGATGACTTTCCATTGCCATCGTAACCAAGTTGCTTTGCCATCTCTGTGCTTAACCTGTATGTTCAACGCTGATTTCTAATTCAAAAGGGGCTAAGCCCCCCATATCATCGAGTGCAGGGGCGGTGATAGTGTGCACTTGCCAATGTAAACCACCATATTTGCGTAAATCCTCTTGCAAAGCATTAAATTTACGCAAAGTATCGATGTAGGTGCTTGATTGTAATAACACCTCCCCCGTGAGTCGTATTTTTTCCGTGCTGGCAAAATTGTTTTCGCTAGCTGTTTTAGGCTTGCTTGCGCTCGTAATGGAGGAGGTATTGTTATCAGCATTGATATTATTTAAATTAGGAGAATCCATTTGCCATATGATTGTTTTTAAAACAAAATCATGGTATTGAGAATTGCTAAAAATTTGACTAATACGCCTTAAAGGTAAATTAGGCCAATATTGTTGATTTTCTAATGATTTTCCAATTTGAGTCACTGGCGTTATCGATAATAACTCTGCATCGCTTAATTCTCCCACGCTGTCATCAATATTGATCATTTCAACGCGCACGCCCTGAATTCGCCGATCTATCAAGGCATTCTCTTTCTGTTCTTTCCAGACTTCATATCCCAAACGTCCACCTGCGGCTAAAAAGCTAAATGCAAGCAGCACACTCAGAAAGTACAAGCCAAAACGGGTTTGACGATAGCGATAAAACTGCCGGTCATCTGGGCGAGCATAATGATTACGTGGTGTCTTTTTGCCCACTAAATGCAGCAATAAATGCTGTAAATTCAGTTGTGGGGCATCGAATTGTACGCCTAGATATTCTGCTAATTCATCAACAGCAATCAGTTGTATGGATTCAGTATCGTTAGGATGTTGCTCAAGATAGTTGGCTAAATAATCAAAATAAGGCGGGTTGCTTAAAATAAAGACATTTAAATTTTGTCCCGTTGGTAACACGCGCGTGGTGGTTAAATAACGTTCCGTACGCATAATTTGCGTCAGCAAATGTTCTGCATACTTGCTTTTATCTTGTAAGGTTAAAGGCGTTAGGCGACTGAACTGAAGCTGATCATTGAGAAAAAAGCTTTGTCTAATATTTTCTGTGGGTAAGTTTGGCGCGAGCGGTGCTTGTGAAACAACTAAACTATATTTGCTTTGCGGGAAGTAGCGCAGTAAACGCTGCGTTAACAGTGGTACGGAGCAAATGGCTTGCAACGGTACGCCGCTGGCTTTAATGTGTTTTAGCCAAGGTTGTAATAAATCCTCGGCATTATTCATCGCTAACAGTAAAAACCGGTCATCACCCCGTCCCTTGGTTTCACGTCCTTGGAACACGGTATGGGTGTACGCTGCGCGATCAAATAAGCGCTGTAAACGGCGATTTAATAAGGCTTTGCGTTCACCGCCCGTTACATGCGGCTGTGTGATTTGCTGATATTCTTCTAAGGCGGTATCTAATAGCCAGACAAGAGGCGTGCGCACATCTGAGGCTAAATAATCCTCAAAAATGGCTAAATCAGTGTCATCTGCTGCTTGTAAACGATGTAATTCATATAATTGTTTATTCTGTACATGGTAAACCGTTAATAAATTATCGTTTAAGTATAAAATCCGTTTCATGGTTTACAGTCCGCGCTGGCTACTAGGCCCTGCAAAGTCACTGATTTTGTCATAAATCGGCCCTAATACGGACAGCATAATCCATGCTAATAAAGCCCCCATAATCACCGTTAATGTTGGTTCAATCAAAGCTTGCATTTTTTCAATGGATTCTTTGACATCACGGTCATAAAAATAGCTGACATTGGCAAGGGCTGCGTCTAACTCCCCTGTGCTTTCACCAATGCGCACCATACGCAATACTAACGGTGGAAATAATTTAACCCGCTCAAAGCTTTCACCAATGCCCACCCCGTCGGCAATGGAATCGCGCACTTGTTGCAAAGCATTCTCCAGCAGGCGATTGCCCATGATATTTTTACAAATATCTAAGCTGTCTAACACGCTGACCCCAGAGCCATACAACAGGGCAAAGAAGTTAGAAAAACGGGCTAAAATAATTTTCTCTAAAATCGGACCAATGACCCATATTTTGAGCTTGAATCGATCTACGGCAAAGGCAAAGCGTGGACTGACTCGTATCATCCACATGAAACCGAGTGCCGAAAATATCGGTGTAATTAACAGAAAATGCCAATAATTCACCACAAAATCAGAGGTCGCCAGTAAAACTTTAGTATGGGTTGGTAATTCACCGCCCATATTTTTAATAAAGCTGACCAGTTGTGGCACTAAATAAACCATTAAAAAAAAGAACACGCCTAAAATCACTACGCCGACAAAGGCAGGATACATCAACATTTTGCGCGTGCGGGCAATCATTTCATCTTGCCATTTTAAGGTTTCGGTTAAGTGCTTAAACACTTTGCTTAATTCGCCGCTGGTTTCCCCTGCCGCAATTAAGCTAACGAAGACCTTATCAAAAGTTTCAGGGAAATGTTGCATCGCTTCGGAGAGTTGCTCGCCGCCTTCGATATTTTCGATGAGGTTGGAGATCACATCGCGGAAGGCAGATTGTGGCAAGCTGTCGCGCAAATCCATTAAGCCCGCCATGATGGAAACACCGGAGCGGGTGAGTTGTTCCAAGTGAAAGCAGAAGGTGATTAACTCCATCCGCGTCACGCGCCCTTTGGTGAACGTGCGTTCTTTTTTGCGCTGATAGCTGATTAAGTCTAAGCCCATGCGGTCTAGGCGGGCTTCTAAGTCATTTTCGTTATTGGCATCGACATGGCCTTGGATAATGCGACCATGTGCATCCATTGCGCGATAAGAAAAATGGTGACTCATAAGTGTATTTACGTCCCTGAATGGCAGTTGGACTTGCTTGCTGTAGGGTTTATGCCGCGTCTTTTTGCGGCGCGAACGCTGGAGTATTGAATGTTAAGTTGTAGGGTGGAATAGCGCAGCGTATTCCACCATAAAATTCTGCAAAAGCTAAACAAAAACAGATTATAAACCGCATGGTGGAATACGGCTTACGCCTATTCCACCCTACAAATATATTCAACAATTACTACAACTATTGCACATTGCGCGTCATATCAACCACCCGCGCCACTTCTTCAATACTGGTCGTACCTT
>QKBZ01000405.1 GCA_003245895.1 Beggiatoa sp. | reverse complement strand
TGTCAACGACCGAACGTATCGCACAGTTACATACTCAACTTAAACAGCGCATCTTAGTTTTGGATGGCGCGATGGGCACCATGATCCAAGGCTACCATTTAACCGAGGAAGATTATCGCGGTGACCGCTTTAAACAATGGGAATGTGATGTAAAAGGCAATAACGATTTGCTGGTGTTGACACAACCCGACATTATCCGAGAAATTCACACCCAGTATTTACGCGCTGGCGCGGACATTATCGAAACCAATACCTTTAACGCGACGACTATTGCGATGGCAGACTATCGCATGGAGTCCTTAGTTAGTGAAATTAACGAGGCCGCCGCACGAGTTGCCCGCGAAGCCGCTGACACTGTAACCGCAGAAAATCCAGAGCGTCCGCGCTTTGTCGCAGGCGTATTAGGGCCAACGAATCGCACTTGCTCTATCTCTCCAGACGTAAACGACCCTGGTTTCCGTAATGTGCAATTTGATGATTTAGTCGAAGCCTATTATCAAGCCGCTGATGGTTTGATCAAAGGTGGCGCGGACATCATGTTGATCGAAACTATTTTCGATACGCTGAACGCTAAAGCCGCGATTTTTGCCTTACACAAATATTTCGACGATCACAAAATGCGTCTGCCGATCATGATTTCCGGCACGATTACCGACGCATCAGGCCGTACTTTATCAGGCCAAACCGCCGCCGCGTTCTGGAACTCTGTGCGCCATGCTGAGCCGTTAAGCATTGGTTTTAACTGTGCGTTAGGGGCTGCCGAGTTACGCCAATACATCGAAGAAATGTCCAATATTGCGGACACCCATGTTTCTGCACATCCTAACGCCGGTTTACCAAACGAGTTCGGCGAATACGATGAATCGCCTGCTGACATGGCGAAACAATTGGAAGAATGGGCAAACAGTGGCTTTTTAAATATTGTCGGCGGTTGCTGCGGTACTTCGCCTGCGCATATTCAAGCCATTGCCGAAACCGTGCAAAACTTCGCGCCGCGTAAAGTGCCTGACATTGCCCCCGCCTGCCGTTTAGCCGGTTTAGAACCCTGCAATATCACCGCAGATTCATTGTTTGTGAACGTCGGCGAACGGACGAACGTCACTGGCTCCGCACGTTTTAAACGCTTAATTCAAGAAGAAAAATTTGACGAAGCCTTAGACGTTGCCCGCGAGCAAGTGGAAAGTGGCGCGCAAATCATCGACATCAACATGGATGAAGGCTTGTTAGAGTCGAAAGCCGTGATGGTGCGCTTTTTAAACTTAATCGCCGCCGAGCCAGATATTGCCCGTGTACCAATCATGGTGGACTCGTCGAAATGGGACATTTTAGAAGCCGGTTTAAAATGTATCCAAGGTAAAGGCGTGGTTAACTCCATCAGCTTAAAAGAAGGCGAAGAGAAATTCATCGAGCAAGCTCGCTTGATCCGACGCTATGGCGCGGCGGTGATCGTGATGGCGTTTGATGAAGTAGGGCAAGCGGATACTCGCGAGCGCAAAATCGAGATTTGCACCCGTTCTTACAATATCTTAACAAAGCAACTCGGCTTCCCTGCTGAAGACATCATTTTTGACCCGAATATCTTTGCTGTCGCGACCGGTATCGATGAGCATAACAATTACGCGGTTGATTTCATCGAAGCCACCAAAGTGATTAAAGAAACCCTGCCGCACGCCATGATCTCTGGTGGTGTATCTAACGTCTCGTTCTCATTCCGTGGTAATAATCCGGTGCGTGAAGCGATTCACTCGGTGTTTTTATACCATGCAATTCGCGTCGGCATGACGATGGGGATTGTGAACGCCGGTCAGCTTGCGATTTATGAAGATTTGCCACAAGAACTGCGCGAGCGTGTGGAAGATGTGATCTTAAACGTGCGCCCTGAAGACGGTACTGAACGCTTATTAGAAGTGGCGGAAAAATATCGCGGCGATGGCAGCGGTCAAGAAAGCAAACAAGATTTGGCTTGGCGTGAGTTGCCAGTAGGCAAGCGTTTAGAACATGCTTTAGTCAAAGGCATCACCGACTTTATCGACGAAGACACCGAAGAAGCACGTCAGCAAGCAGAACGTCCGCTGCACGTCATCGAAGGGGCATTAATGGACGGCATGAACGTGGTCGGCGATTTGTTTGGCGCGGGCAAAATGTTCTTGCCGCAGGTGGTGAAATCAGCGCGGGTAATGAAAAAAGCGGTTGCTTACTTGTTGCCATACATCGAAGAAGAAAAGGCCCGCATGAGTGCGGAAGGTGCTGCGGACACTTCAGTTAAAGGCAAGATTTTAATGGCAACGGTGAAAGGCGATGTGCATGACATCGGCAAAAACATCGTTGGCGTGGTATTGCAGTGTAATAACTTTGAAGTCATCGACTTAGGCGTAATGGTGCCTGCGGATAAAATTCTGAAAGCCGCCGTTGAACATGAATGTAACGTGATTGGCTTGTCAGGTCTGATCACGCCGTCCCTAGATGAAATGGTGCATGTTGCCAAAGAAATGGAACGCCAAGGCTTAAATATTCCATTGTTAATCGGTGGCGCGACCACATCCAAAGTGCATACTGCGGTTAAAATTGCTCCGGCGCGAAATCACCCTGTGGTTTATGTGGCGGATGCTTCACGGGCAGTGGGCGTGGCGCAAAGCTTGCTTTCCCCAGACCTGAAAACGGAGTATGCCGCCAAAGTACAGGCGGAATATCAGCAAATTCGCGATCAACGTGCCGGACAGCGTAGCCAGCGTAAGAAATTCAGCTTGCAACAAGCCCGCGATAATAAAGCCAAATTGGATTGGGACAACTATGAAGCACCTAAGCCGAATTTCTTAGGCGTGGAAGTATTGGACAATTATCCGCTGGCGGAATTGCGTGAGCGCATCGACTGGACACCATTTTTCCAAGCGTGGGAATTGGCGGGGCGTTATCCAGCCATTTTGCAAGATGAAGTGGTGGGCGAAGAGGCCAGCAAGTTGTTTGCTGATGCGCAAGCGATGTTGGATCAGATCATTGCGGAAAACTGGTTAACGGCGCGTGCTGTGTTGGGCTTTTTCCCAGCAAACACGGTGGACGACGACGATATTGCCTTGTATCAAGATGATGAACGCAAAGCCACTTGCGCGATGTTGCACCATTTGCGTCAGCAAAGCATGAAAACGGGTGCTCGTCCAAATATGTGTTTAGCGGATTTTGTAGCCCCTGCAAGCAGTGGCGTGGCGGATTATATCGGCGCGTTTGCATTGACCGCAGGCATTGGCATTGAAGAACACATTGCCCGTTTTGAAGCTGAGCAAGATGACTACAGCAGCATTCTGTTAAAAGCCTTAGCAGATCGTTTAGCGGAAGCCTTTGCTGAACGCTTACACGAGCGGGTGAGAAAAGATTTTTGGGCATATGCAGCCGATGAACAGTTAAGCAATGAAGCCTTAATTGCGGAAGAATATCGCGGTATTCGTCCTGCACCGGGCTATCCTGCCTGCCCTGACCACACCGAGAAAGCCACCTTGTGGGAATTGCTGAAACCGGATCAACGCATTAACTTACAAATCACTGAAAGTTTTGCCATGTATCCAACCGCAGCGGTGTCGGGCTGGTATTTTGCGCATCCAGAGGCTAAATATTTTGGTGTGGGTAAAATTGAACGCGACCAAGCGGTCGATTATGCCCAACGCAAACAGATGACATTGGCAGAGGCTGAGAAATGGTTAGCGCCTTCTTTAGCCTATGATCCAGAGGAGGCAGAAGCCGAGAAAGAAGCGGCAGCCTAACGCAGTGCAGTGGTAGGTCGCATAAGCGTAGCGTCATGCGACAAACGGCGGATGACGGCTTCGCCTTATCCGCCCTACCACAAGCTTATAATTAGTTTGATAAACAAAGCTTTAAAAGCTTGCTGCCTGCACACTGAGTCAAGAAACCCGCATCCTGAATACTAGGGTTTTCCCTGACTCGCATATTTTATTAAGAAAACTTATAATCGCTTTTCCTGTTGCTAATACTTGCCTGCTTGCCCGCAAGCGCTGGCAATGATGTGCCGTTGCTATCGACTTGCCTGTCATTCAGGCGACATAAAATCGATGAACAAATAGAGGGAACATCCTAATGATTCATAAAAATCTCACTGCAACGCAATTGATTGAAAAATCACTGAGACACCACGAAACCCACTTATCTGCCGACGGTGCATTAGTGGCAATTTCTGGTAAATTCACAGGGCGAGCAGCGAAAGATAAATACGTTGTACGCAGTGACAGCACAGAAAACTTAGTTGACTGGGGCAAAGTCAACCAACCGATTTCTGAAAAACAATTCCAACAACTGAAAGGTAAAGTGTTAGCGGTATTAGACAGCGACGAAAGCTTCTACCTCGACTTATCCGTCGGCGCTGACCCACGTTATGCCATGCCATTAAGCGTGCGCACTGAGCATGCGTATCAAGCCTTATTCGCGTGGACAATGTTCCGTGATCCACTGCCAAGCTACTCTGATCACGCCTTATTACAACCGTTTTCTATTTATGCCGCGCCTTCTGCACACGCAGATGCAGACGAAGACGGCACTAACTCTGAAACTTTCATCGCGATCAACTTTGACAGCCGTGAAATCGTGATTGGTGGTACTAAATACTGTGGCGAGATTAAAAAATCTGTGTTCACAGTCATGAACTACTACTTACCACAAATGGGCATCATGACTATGCACGCTTCTGCAAACACAGATGACAGTGCAAGTTCTGCGGTGTTCTTTGGTTTATCCGGTACCGGTAAAACCACTTTATCAGCGGATGCAAGCCGTCACTTAATTGGTGATGACGAGCATGGTTGGAGCGATAACGGCGTGTTTAACTTTGAAGGCGGTTGTTATGCAAAAGCCATCAAATTATCGCCAAAAGCTGAACCAGAAATCTGGGATGCCTGCCATACCTTCGGAACTTTGTTAGAAAATGTGGTTATGGATGAAAATAGCCGCACAATTGACTTCGATTCTGATAGAATTACCGAGAACACACGCGCAGCATACAAAATTAGCTGCATTCCTAACCATCACCCAGCAGGCACTGGCGGTCAGCCAAATGCCATCGTGATGTTAGCGTGTGATGCGTTTGGCGTGTTACCACCTGTCGCCAAATTAACCCCTGAGCAAGCAATGTTCTACTTCCTCAGCGGTTACACTGCAAAAGTGGCGGGCACAGAAGCCGGTGTCACTGAACCACAAAGCACTTTCAGCGCATGTTTTGGCGCGCCATTTATGGCACTGCACCCAACGCGCTATGCTGAGTTGTTAGCCGAACGCATTAAAAAATACAATGTAGATTGTTACTTGGTAAACACTGGTTGGTGGCAAGGCCCTTACGGTGTTGGCGAACGTATGCCAATCGCGGTTTCTCGTAGCATCGTAAACGCTGCGGTCTCTGGCGCGTTAGCCCAAGTTGAATTTGAAACTGACCCTGTGTTCGGTTTCCAAATTCCTAAATCGTTAGCCGGTGTTGACAGTTCAATTCTGAAAATGCGCAACACTTGGAAAGACAAAGCTGCATATGATGCGCAAGAATTAAAACTGGCGGGTATGTTCTTAGAAAACTTTGAAAAATACGCCGATAAAGTCAGCGAAGCAGTACGCGCTGCTGGCCCGAACGTACAGTCTAAAGTCGCTTAATATCGACTAAAACCGTTTTTTGCTTATCAGCAACACATCTGCCTCCGCTATTACCATATGGTGAGAGGCAACCGCAAAACCTTCGTTATTCAGGAGATAACGGAGGTTTTTTTTTGACTTGTAGGGCGGATAAGGCGCAGCCGTCATCCGCCGTAAATCTCGCATGACATTCCATCCTACAACGCTTGACCTCTCATCTTTAATACGTTTATCATAATTATGGATATTAAGTATCCATAATAGTAATTTTTATAAAGGCATGATGAACATGAAAAAAACAGTATTTCTTGCAGGGGCAACAGGCGCGATAGGGAAACGCTTATGTAAAATTCTCGTTGCCTCTGGCTGTGAAGTCATTGGCACAACACGAAAACAACATAACATCGACATGCTAAAAGCATTAGGTGTGCAACCGGTTGTGTTAGATGTTTTTGATGCACAAGCGCTGTCGCAAGCCGTCGCCGAAGCAAAGCCAGATGTAGTGATTCATCAATTAACTGATCTGCCTTATGGACTTGATCCAGAACAGATGGAGGCGGCGCTGGTTCGCAATGCGCGTTTGCGAGAAGAGGGGACGCGCAATCTAGTTGCGGCGGCGGTTAATGCCAGTGTGAAAAAAATGATCGCGCAAAGCTTGGCCTTTGTTTATGAACCGAGCGCGAGTGATACGCCATTTACCGAAGAATCACCTTTGTTAAACTTTAACACCCCGATGTATGGAGAGACGGCAAAAGCGGTTGCCAGCCTAGAGTCACAAGTGTTAAATGCCGATTTTGAAGGCGTGATTTTGCGCTATGGTTTGTTGTATGGTGAAGGCACGGGGATACCGACACCCTTAGAAGGTATGCCGCCAGTGCAAGTTGATGCCGCAGCACATGCCGCGTTTTTAGCGATGCAAGATTCTATCAATGGCATTTTCAATATCACGGAACAAAATCCGCAAGTTTCTAGCGCAAAGGCAGTAACAGCCTTAGGCTGGTCACCAGAATATCGTTGTCAGTAAAAAATGAGTGTAGGTCGTATAAGCGCAGCGTCATACGACACAACGGCGGATGACGGCTACCGCCTTATCCGCCCTACGAAAATCATTAATGCGTAGGGAAACACAGCGAGGAGAGAAGCATGCAGTTTAGTGTTGGCGTAGAGTACGCATTTCATTCATTATTTTATCTTGTGGGACTGCCAGCACATAAAAGCGTCGGCATCAAGCAGATTGCCGAGCTGAATAATCTGACGGAAACTTATTTGTCAAAAGTGTTTGCAAAACTGCGCAAGGCAGGCATTGTGCGTTCTATCACAGGTGTTAAGGGCGGATACGAGCTTGCACGCGCTGCCGAAGATATTTCTTTTTGGGATATTATCGAGGCCATTGAAGGAGCAAGTTACTTCTTTCAATGCGCAGAAATTCGTAAAAAAAATATTTTTGTCGCAGACCCCTCTAAGTTCACTAAAGACTGTCCTTGCTTGATAAAAGTGGTGATGCAAGAAGCAGAGGATGCTTATCGCAATCATCTGCGAGGGAAGTCTTTGCAGTGGTTATATGATACGGTGGGTGGTAAGTTTGATGAGAAGACTAAGCAGGAGCTGAATGTTTGGATTGCTTCTATTTAACTGTAAGCGGTGTTTTTATTAGTCTTTGCTACCAACTATCTTCATAAATGCAACAAGCCAATGTATTCAAAAAATCATTCCCTGTACCGTAATTATGTAAGGTAAAACTACAGGTGTACTCAAGTTGAATTTTATTTTCTCCTAAGCTCTGCTCTAAATTTGGCACAGAGATGGCAGATAAAGTTATAGGTGATAAACCATGCCAGAAAATCTGATATAAACCTTGGATGTAATCAAAGTTCTTTTGGTTATCTTTATCATTATTCTGCACTGCCCTTAGTATGGTGATGAAATCAGCATTTTTGAATGTAACTGTTTTGCTTTTTTCTGCCTGATCAGAGCAATATCCGCTCATTATATTCGCATAAGATTTTGAGAGTTTTTGGCGTTGCTCATTTTCAGTTGTCATTTCTAGTAAGCGTTTATTCACAAACAACTTTAACAGAAGCTCTTCATAAGCTTGTATGTCATTTGACAATTTGAACATAACTCGCATTCCCGATAAAAAGACAAAAGCCAATTGTCGTTCATCCATTCTATCGAGTATTTTTGTGTGTGTACTCCAATTACGAACACATTTCATAATCCAAGCAAAAGCATGTAAAGGTTTATCAGAGTCCGATAAATTGTTCAACTTCGGTGGTGTTGCATCGTCTTCCCATTCATGCGCCAGCGTGCGAACAAACAGTTTTAATGCCGCTCCTTTGCTTTTTCCTTGCGGTTCGCGGACAGGTAATAAGGTTTGTAGCGTATGTAGATAATCCTTCATTTCAGCATACAAATCTTCAGGTTTTACTGTTTCTCCATTCCGCTTTAGGAAATCGCCAAAACGAATATTAGATTTATCTCGTTCAATCTCAGCAGACAAGTGTTCACATGCTTCTAATACGCCTTTGCGCAAGTATTCGTAATCAGTTTGCGGTTCAATTCTTTGTTTTAACCACGTCGTAATTTCCTGTTTTTGACCTTTGTTGAAAATAACAGGAACAGAAATTTTGGCCTGAGAAAAAGCATTGGCTATGGTTTCAAGCCTGTCAGCATGATCGGAGCAAAACAGGATATTGTTTTCGGGGAAGCCTCGCTTGATAATCAGTTCCAAGTAAAGCTGGTAGCCAGCTACTTTCTTCAACCCTTCTTCTTTCTGTTTATCATTTTCGCCTGCGTAACGCCCTAAAATATCTCTAAGCATATTTTGTACTTCATCACTGTATTGACTATCTCCTTCGTCGATGGGCAAATCAACGTCGAGTATCACATAATCAACTTTGTGCAACTTATCAGGGTCAACAATGAAAGCTAATGCCTCGGAAAAATTAAGTGCTAGGCTAATATAAGGTTCAAGCAATTCACAGAGATCATACTTATCTGTTCTGTCAGATAGTTCGGGAAAATGATTCAAACTACCAAACACCGATTTGACTGTAGCCTGTACTGTCATTTCCCCACCAAAATCCTCCACCCATAAAAAACGATTCATTATTCTTTCCCAAGTAAAAGTGCTGTTGGAATAAACAGATTGACGTTATATTGTGTGGCTGAACTTTCGATACTGACTTTGCCGCCTAGTTTATTGCTGATAACACGCAAAAATTTGTGTCCTTTAAAACTGCCCTTGTCATATTGCTCTGATTCTAAAGTTGGATTTTGGCAAGTAAAACAGTAAGTATCCTGTTCTTTTTTCCAGTTTAGGTTGACTGTACTCTGTTCATTTAATGCATAGTACTTAATGGCATTTAATAGAATTTCCGTGAATGTCACTAATAACACTGATTCAGTTGAGCCATAATGACTGAAATGTATGTCATTATCAGTAAAGCCTGAAAACTCGAGAGGGAAGAGCTTAGCTTTTATCCAGCTTTGAACTACAGATAAAGACGGTTTATCTTGCAGCAGTGTCATGAATGAGGCTTCCCATTCTTGTTGTAAGTTTTTCCAAACTTCACGATAAGAAGAGTTTCTTCTAAATTCTCTAAGTGATGTATCAGAGGGAATAAGCTGGTTAGTTTTAGCGTAATTTAAATAATGTTGGGTAATTTTATTTCGATTATCATCTGTTAAAAGTTGGCTTAATGCAGATATTAATGCCTTTTCCAATACTGTTTGCGGAGTTCCTTCACCATTGCTGTCTTCGTATAATTGTTTCCTCAATTTCTCAGCATCCATAGAAGTGATGTCAAAAATTTTTAATAAGCCTTCCATTGTATCAGCGGCTTCTAAGGTAATTTGAGGGTTATTGAAATGTTCTGCATTGTAGTGGACGTTGCGCAGAGAGCCGCGAAACTTATGCGCAACCATACCCATTAAGTCTTCCAACTCTTCTTTTGCCTGTTGCAATCTATTCCTAGCTTCTTGCTCTTTAAGCAGAGAAAGCTTATTTTGTGCTAACAAAGCAACCCACTGCTTGATGTCACGAGGATAATCAGCGTTTTCATTTTCGTTATTTTCTTGAGTATATGGTTTTGCATAGTGCGTTATAATTTTATCTTTTTCCTCAAGTTGATAGATTATCTGCTTAAATAGTTCTGTAGCTTCACTTAAATTTTTTTCTATGCCATTCCCATCCATATAAGCGATGCCTAAACTCACTTGGGCAACTATATCTTTTTGTTCCGCAGCTTTTTTTAACCAATAAAATGCTTGTTTATTACTTTCTTCCACACCATTTCCTTTGTGATATAGGTGAGAAAGTAAAACCTGTGCAGGGGCGATGTTTTTTGTTGCTTTTTTATGAATAAAATTTAATAAGTGTTCATCTTCTTTCTCAAATTCAGTAAGTTCTGTATTTTCTGTGAGTAAATTAGCAGAAACTTTATATAGCAAAAATAGCGATTTTTTTTGGTCTTTGTTTACTTCTTTAACATCTGAAAAGCAAAAGCTCAAGAACAGTTGAGAATTGATATTTTCTTTCTCTGATGCAACGGAGAAATATTTCACAGCTTCTTTAATATCCTGCTCAACCCCCTTACCATAGAAATAGACTATGCCTAATTCAAATTGAGCTTTAATATCCCCTTGTTTAGCAGCTTCAGTCCACCATTTGACAGCCTCTTCTTGGTTTTGTTCAATGCCCCAGCCATTACAACAAGCTACACCTAAAATATACTGAGCTTTAACATCTCCTTGTTTCGCTGCTTCAATCCAATATTTGATAGCTTCTTCTTGGTTTTGCTCAACACCCCAGCCACTATAATAAGCCATACCTAAGTTAACCTGAGCTTCAACATTTCCTTGCTTAGTGGCTTCAGTCCACCATTTGACAGCTTCTTTTTGGTTTTGCTCAATACCCCAGCCATTATGATAAGCTACACCTAAATTAAACTGAGCTTCAATATTTCCTTGTTCAGCAGCTTTAGTCCACCATTTGACAGCTTCTTCTTGGTTTTGCTCAATATCATGACCTTTATAACAAGTAATACCTAAATTAACCTGAGCTTCAGTATGTCCTTGTTCAGCAGCTTTAGTCCACCATTTGACAGCTTCTTCTTGGTTTTGCTCAATACCATGACCTTTATGACAAGCAATACCTAAATTAAACTGAGCTTCAACATTTCCTTGTTCAGCAGCTTTAGTCCACCATTTGACAGCTTCTTCTTGGTTTTGTTCAATACCATGACCGTTATGATAAGCAATACCTAAATTAACCTGAGCTTCAACATCTCCTTGTGCAGCAGCTTTAGTCCACCATTTGACAGCTTCTTCTTGGTTTTGCTCAACACCCCAACCATTATCATAAGCAATACCTAAATTAAACTGAGCTTCAACATCTCCTTGTGCAGCAGCTTTAGTCCACCATTTGACAGCTTCTTCTTGGTTTTGCTCAATACCCCAACCATTATCATAAGCAATACCTAAATTAAACTGAGCTTCAACATGCCCTTGTGCAGCAGCTTTAGCCCACCACCTAACAGCTTCTTCTTGATTTTGCGCAATACCCCAACCATTATCATAAGCAATACCTAAATTAAACTGGGCTTCAATATCTCCTTGTGCAGCAGCTTTAGTCCACCATTTGACAGCTTCTTCTTGGTTTTGCTCAATACCCCAACCATTATCATAAGCAATACCTAAATTAAACTGAGCTTCAACATGCCCTTG
>QKBZ01000296.1 GCA_003245895.1 Beggiatoa sp. | reverse complement strand
ATATGGGTATTCATGCTGCGGAACGCGCTGAAGGTAACCGACAAGAGATTTCAGATATTTTTAATGAATTGAACTCACAATTAAAAAAGGAAACTAGCGGAAAAATTGAAATTAGAATAACAGAACGTTCTGAGCCACTAAATCCATTTAAACTTGCTTTATTAAAAGAACGTCCAATGTTGTATCGGACTATTGAAGCAAGAAACCCTCAAGTAACATTAAGTGAAAAAGAGCTTGCTAAGTGGAATCAAGATAGCTATGGCTACCCATGTAAAATTCAGTTTGGTGATCAAGAAATTTATTGTGAAGACAAAGCGGGATTAGAAGAAGGCTTATCAACAATGTTATCTGATCCAATAATTGGAGAAATCTTATATAAATTAATGAGCCTTCCTCCTCAAGAAGAACAAAGCGTTGAAATAGATGCAGAAGATGATTAATTGAACCAAACTATTTGCCATATCTCAGCAACGGCGGATGACGGCTAACGCCTTATCCTCCTTACAAATCCTAAAACAACTCACTATGAGAACCAATCCGAGCAAGCTGTAAAACTTCATCAGCAATACGATAAATCAAAACGAGATCGGGTTTTATGTGGCAATCATGAAATCCTGCCCAATTGCCAACTAACGGATGATCCACATATTTTGCATCCAGTATTTCACCCTTTTGTAGTTTAGAAACAACATAACCCGCCTCCAAAATATCAGGAATGGGTCTTTTAGTAATCTTCTTAAAATCTTTTTTAAACTGAGATGAATACTCAAGACGATACATCTTTGAGCTTCCCCTCAGTTAATTCAAACATAAGCGCATCAACAGATTCAGTCTTTTGCCCTTCCCCACGTATTAACTCATTCATTGCAGCAATCGTTTCTTCATTAGGCTGGCGAGTTTTCAACTCAAAAGGGATACCGCCATAATTAATCACCGCACGCGCAAAAAGTTTTATCGCTTGCGAAGGACTAAGCCCTACCTCATCACATATTTTAGTAAACGCCGCTTTAGTATCATGATCAATACGGGTACTCAACATTTCTGTTTTCATCTGTGCCTCATTTACCATCTTTTGCAATACAATGTGACACAAACTATAGCAAATGCATTACTGAATGCTCAAGGTTAACCATCACCCACCACAAAACTAACTCCTCACACAATACAACCGCTTACATTCACCATGCGCAACAATAACCTGCTCAACATACTGACACCCTTTGCGCTCATAATAATGCTCAATCGGAGTCACAAAATAAGCCTCTGCAAAACCTAATTGGCGCAGTTGCTCAACAGCAAAAGCTTGTAAAGCGCGATCCACTTGCCGCCCGCGATAAGGCTCATCAATATAAAAAGCGGCGAACCACGGATACAAAGCAGGTCGCTGAACACAATCATGATGCCATAAAGACATCGTGCCAGCAGGTTTACCCTGATAAAAAGCAAGATACGTTTGCGGAATTTTATCGTCGAAACTCAGCGAAAACCGCTCAATAATTTGTGCCAAGGTAAAACCCTTAGCCTGATTCCAAAACTGCCAAGCCCAATTGGCAACCGTTGGAATATACGCGGGGTGACGGCACAAAAAATCAACTTCAATACTCATAAATAAACGTATCCAGATAAAAAGCCGAACTATTTGACGTATTTTAGCAATGGCAGATAACGGCTGTCGCCTAATACACCACAGAAAATCCCCCCAGCCCTTTTAACGCTCTGTGTATAATAAATGGCTAAACTTCTCTCTCCGGCAAACTATGGACTCTCTACTACTCTCTATTCATTACAGCGACCCGCTGTGGATTGCTATCGCCTTTTTATGTGGTTTAGCAATCAAATTAGTGGGATTACCGCCTTTAGTTGGTTTCTTGATTGCGGGTTTTGTGCTTAATGCCTTGGGGGCAGAGGGCGGCGACCTGCTCAGTGCCTTGTCTGATCTCGGTATCACCTTATTACTGTTCTCCATCGGTTTAAAACTCAAACTAAACTCATTGGCTAAGCCTGAGGTTTGGGGCGTGGCGACTTTGCACATGCTGGCAGTCAGCTTAATAATTGCCGCGTTTGCACTTCTGCTGTCCTACACTGGCCTGCCGCTGGTGTCTGAATTAAATCCAGCAACCGCCTTGCTGATAGGCTTTGCCTTATCGTTTTCTAGCACGGTGTTTGCCGTAAAAGCACTAGACGAACTCGGCGCAACCAGTTCTCGACACGGGCGGATTGCAATTGGCGTGTTAGTGGTGCAAGACATCGCCGCTGTGTTATTCCTCGCCATTTCAATGGGAAAATTACCCTCTATTTGGGCTGTCGCCTTGATAGCATTGATTCCTCTGCGCTTCGTGCTGCATAAATTGCTGGAGCAAGTCGGACACGGCGAGTTATTGATTTTATTCGGGATTACCTTAGCACTCGTCGGCGCGGATGTGTTTGAATTAGTCGGCATGAAAGGCGATGTCGGTGCTTTGGTGTGCGGCATGTTGTTGGCCAATCATCCTAAAGCGACAGAGTTGGCTAAAGCACTGCTCGGTTTCAAAGAACTGTTTTTAATTGGTTTCTTCTTAAGCGTTGGCATGACCACCTTGCCAAGCTGGACAGAAATATTCATTGCGTGCTTGTTTATGCTGGTATTGCCAATCAAAGTCGCCATGTATTTTGGCTTCTTTAACCTCTTTTACTTACGCGCCAGCACCTCTTGGCGTACCTCGCTGAATTTAGCCAACTACAGTGAGTTTGGTTTAATCGTCGGCGCAATTGCTGCTGCATCAGGCTGGTTAGCCCCTGAATGGCTGGCAGTGTTTGCCGTAGTCTTATCGCTGTCCTTTATTTTATCTGCCCCCTTGTTGAGTATCCGCGATAGCTTATATGAAAAATGGCACACTCAGCTAAGACGCTTTGAACGCCAAAACCGTTTAGAAGGCGAAGAAAATCTCGATTTAGCCCATATTCAAGTTTTAGTGTTAGGCATGGGTCGCATGGGCTGTGCGGCTTATAACGCGATGGCGGAAAATTATCACGGTCGTTTAGTGGGTATCGAAATCGATCCCGCTAAAGCAGAACAACACCGCGCCGCAGGCCGTGACGTGGTCGGCGACGATGCGACGAACCCCGATTTTTGGGCAAGAGCACCCGAATTGCTGCACGATTTGGAATGGGTGTTGCTGACGCTACCTAACCATACCGCCAATATAAACGCCGCGTTGCAACTTAAGGCGTTAGGCTATAACGGTCGCATTGCGGCAACGACTAAATATCCCGATGAGGAAGCGGAATTGAAAGCGATTGGTGTTGAATCGACTTTCAATATCTATACTGAAGCTGGGGTCGGCTTTGCTAAAGAGTTACAAACCTTTTTAGAAGCGAAGCCAGAGGAGTAGAGCATTGTGCAACAAACGTAGGACGGCTAAGGAGACAGTTATTTTACTTCAATGAACTTTGGAGAAAAGAACATGTTGAATAAGGCAGTTAATACGGTTAAGCGGATAAAAAGGAAATTAGGCAATATTGCCCTTATCGATAAATCTAAGTTGTATTCTCTCTGGGAGCAGCAACAGCTTGCTAAGATATTTAGTCGATTTAAAATTGATTGTGTATTTGATGTTGGGGCAAATTATGGACAATATGCAACCATGCTTAGGAAAAAATGCGGTTTTCGGGGGCTGATTATCTCTTTTGAACCCATTCCTGATGTAGCAGAAGACTTAAGAAAACTTTCTGCACATGATCCACGTTGGATTGTTAAAGAATTGGCATTATCGGATGCTAAGGGAGAAGCCATTTTCAATGTGATGAAGGGAAGCCAATTTAGTTCAATGAGTAGTCCGCTCCATAATGAAACACAGCTTTTTACTAGACAAAACAGCATTAAAACATCGATAACGGTGCAGACAGATAGCCTTGCTAATGTTTATGAGGAATTACTGAGCCAATATAATTTCTCAAATCCTTTCTTGAAACTCGATACGCAAGGTTATGATGTTCATATTTTAAAAAGTTCAGAAAATTGTATTAGTGCATTTGTTGGTTTGCAAAGTGAGCTATCAGTTAAGAAAATATACAAAGATTCTGTGTATTTTTGCGATGCCATCAAATATTACGAAAGCCTTGGTTTTACGTTGTGTGCTTTCGTACCTAATAACGCTGGACATTTTCCCATTTTAATTGAAACTGACTGTTTGATGATAAATAACAAATATCTCAGTTAGGTTAAAGTGTAGAGCGGATAAGGCGACAGCCGTCATCCGCCGCAAGGCATATGGAAACTAGCCAAAATAAGGAAGCACAATGCAAGGTGAATGTCTCTGCGGCGCAGTAAAGTTTGAAATTGCCGGAGAATTGCCAAATCTTTACCAATGCCATTGTTCACTATGTCGCAAGGCAACAGGGTCTAATGCCAATGCAGCAACCCTCGTCCATCAAGAAAACTTTAAATGGATTTCTGGTCAAGAAAACATCACCAGTTTTCAGAAAGCTACAGACTATCGGAGTGATTTCTGTTCGGTTTGTGGTAGCCCTACGCCAAACCCGTTGCGAAATAGCAATTTAATGTGGATTCCCGCCGGATTGCTGACGGGGGATATTGACGCAGAGATTGTTGTTCATTTCCACATGGCTTCCTCAGCATCATGGGATAAAGATTCTGAACATTGTATTAGGCTAGAGGCTGACCCCGAGAGTATCAATTCACTTAATGAGATGTTGCAGCGGACTCGCTGTTAAACCTGAGTTTGACGAAATATTTGTTGTAAAAACAATTGGTTTCTCGTTCCCACATGCCGCGTCACTGCTATTAAGTTAAGGTCGTTGTAGGGTTTGCGCCGCGTCCTTTTGCGGTGCGAACGCGGAGAAGTCTGCATGATGTTAGAAGTTCTCCGCGTGCGCAAAATGCCGAGAAAGTGCATTGCGACACGTAAACTCAGTGGCGGCATTTCGCACACCCTACGACCGTGCATGCCTTAACTTAATGGCAGTGACACGCCGTGCGGGGTTTGGTGGGCAAAATTCCACCTCAACGACAATGGATTATCAAACGTTATACTCTGTGGGATTTCGCACACCCTACAACCGTGCATGAGCCATCGGCAGACTATTAAGCCAAAATATCCCCTACCATCACCCGCAAATTAGGCAATAAACTTAAACTCAGTTCCTCACCTTTACGCGCAATATGCCGATCTGCATAACCTTGACTGCTGGGGTTGGTGTACACTTCAATGCAAGCTTCTTGAAGATTTAACAGCCAAGATTCTGCTACGCCATAACGTGCATACAACGGCATTTTAATGTCGCGGTCGCGTTCTAATGTGCTATCAGCCACTTCAACCAGCAATAACACATCTTTTGGGGTTGGATGTTCTTGAGCATAAAAGTCATCTCGTGGGCGCAGCAACATTAAGTCAGGTTGTGGCTCGGAAAAATCACCAAGGCGTAGCGGGTCTTGCACACTAATAATTGTCTCTTCACCGGTTCTAAGTTTAAACCAATGCGTTAAGCGCTTAAGCTGACTGCCATGTAAGCTCCCAATCGGTGACATATCAATCACTTCTCCCTCGATTAATTCAAGCCGTGCATCTGAAGGAAAAATGCCAAATTCCCCCATTTTCCGCCAATTTTCCACGGAGAAACGGTGTTTTTTTAGAATTGCCTGCATTGTGTATTCCTCAAAAAACGCATCTGAACAAAAGAAAAATAGTGTATATCCCCCAACAACACAAATATAGCTAACGCACTTTAAAATAGGTTTGATGTAGGGCAGATAAGGCGTTAGCCGTCATCCGCCGTTAATGTCGTATGACGCTGTGCTTATACGACCTACAACTGTTCTTTTTACAGTGCGTTAGCTATAACCTAACAAGCTTTCTTATTTTCTAAAGATTTAGACAACTTAGACAAATTAAAACTTTTGGCAATATTAAGTAAATAATTCGCTGATTCCGCATATTCTGGTTGTTGTATCAACTCATTTAGAGATTTAAAAACACTATTAATATCGCCTGCTTTTATCAAGTTTAACAGTGCTTGGCGGTTTTCATCAGGTAATTGCACCACGGTTGCGACAGGCGTGTTCGGCTTATGTCTATATTGCCAATCTAGTGCTAAATACTGATGCAAGTAGCTCAGCAATTGGCTATATTTCACCGGCTTGGCAAGGTGAGCAGTTCCACCCGCTTCGAGCGTGGCGACTTGATCCTCTGCTAAGGTGCTGGCAGAAACAATGATGATGGGCATGGTTAAACCCATTGCCCGAATGCGCTGAATGGTGGCTAAACCACTTAACCCCGGCATTTTCAAATCCATCAAAATCATGTCGGGTAACATGTTTTCAAGCAGTGTTAAACACGCTTCGCCAGAATCTGCTTGCTGGATGATAAAGCCTAAAGGTTGCAGCATTGTTTGCAGCAATTCACGATTGCTCGCCAAGTCATCAACTAACAATATTTGATAAGCTTGGCTACCGCCATCGCTGCGCAGATAGCCGATGATGGGGAGACTGTCGCGGCTGTTTGACGCTATTTCCGTTTGTTCCGCTAACACTTTAATGGGAATGTTGACAATAAAAGTGCTGCCTATATTGGGTTTACTTTGCACTTGAATACCGCCGCCCATCAATTCCGCTAATTTCCGGCTAATGGCTAAGCCTAAGCCCGTGCCTTGCACCTTGTAACGGTGTTCCCCTGTTTGTTGGAAGGGCTGAAAAATGCTGTCTAATTTGTTGATTGGAATACCAATGCCAGTGTCATGAATGCTAAGACAAAGCGTGCCGTCGTTATAGCGGCAAGATAAGCTGACAGAGCCGTGTTCTGTAAATTTCAGCGCATTGCCCAGCAAATTCAGCAAAATCTGACGTAAGCGCTTGTCATCCACTTCAACCTCTCTAGGCAATGCGGTATCAAAGTATTTTTCAAAGACTAAATCTTTTTGCTGGGCGCGTGCCTCGAAAATTTCCACACTGCCGGTGAGCAAACTGTGTAAATTACAAGGGTTAGGATTAATTTCAAAACGTCCAGCTTCAATTTTGGACAAATCCAGCACATCGTTTAATAAGGTCAATAGATGTTCACCACTACGATTGATGGTGTCTACCATGTGCTGATAATTGGGCTGTAAATCTTCAGCTTTTGCTAAAATTTGTGCAAAGCCTAATATGGCATTGAGTGGTGTGCGCAATTCGTGGCTCATATTGGCAAGGAACGTTGATTTGGCTTGATTCGCCGCTTCAGCTTCTTTACGCGCTTGGATTAACGCTTGTTCCGTTTGTTTGCGTTCTGTGATGTCGTGTCCTATGCCTAACACGCCAATAAAACTGTCATAACGGTCATACATCGCTACTTTAGTGGTTTCCAACAGTTCTTGATGGCCATCGGCAAAGGTGATCTTTTCTTCATCAACTACAACGTGCCCAAGTTGTAATGCAATGCGGTCGTGTTTACGGAAAAACTCTGCTAGCTCGCGATCCACAAAATCATAATCGGTTTTACCAATAATCTGTTGTTCTGTTGCACCAAAAAACTGTTCAAAACGCCGATTACAGCCTAAATAAACCCCTTCTGCATCTTTATACCAAATTAAGTCGGGAATGGTGTCGATTAAGCTCCGTAAACGCTGACGCTCCCAGTCCAGTGCATTTTGTGTGCGGCGTAATTTGTGGTTCCAGTAGAGCACAATGCCAATCACCAGTAATGCCATGATCACCACTTGCCACAGCAAAGACGAGTCAAACTGATGCACGACAAGGCTTCTACTCATCCACTTTTTATGTATGTCTAAACGATTCTTAGGCGTAATGGTGGCAATAGCACGATTGAGTAGCGGCACTAAACGCGCATGCTGTTTACCCACCATAATTTTCAGATCAAACATAATATTGGTGACACCCGCTAGCCGAACATTGCCACCGAATTGTTCAATTTGATATTGCAGTACAGGTGAAATATCTACCGCCGCCATTGCCCGACCGTCTGCCACCGCTTGCAAGGCAGCCCGTGTATTGGGCACTTGTAAAAACTTAATATCGGGATGTTGCGCTTTCACCAGATAATAAGCACTGTAGTTTTCGCCCACAGCGACCACTTCACCTTGTAAAGTGGCGATGTCCGTAATAAAGGCTGCATCACGCCGCGCGGCAATCGCTATCGGATATTGATCGTAACTGTCGGTAAATACCGCGAAGGCTTCACGCTCAGGGGTGTTTGTCGTGCTGGGATAAAGGTCTATTTCTCCGTGCTGCATAGCCACTAGCAATTCATTGAACGTGAGCGCGCTTTTAGCTTGTTCATGCAAACCCAGTTTATTGCGTATCAATTGCCAATAATCGACAGCAATACCAACGGTTTGTCCCTGATTGTCCTTAAAGCTTAAGGGTAGCCAATCATAAGACAACACCGTTTTGATGATGAGATTGTCAAGGTAAGCCTGATCTTCTGTACTGAGTATAAGCTGCGTTTCTGCGCCGTTAACTTCTACACTTAAATAGTTACGTTGAATTTCATTGCGTTGCGATTCTGGGAGTGCGGCTAAGCCCTTATTCAAAATAGAAGTTAATAATGGCCAATCTTTGCGCACGGCGAAGGCTTGGGTATGAATGCCGAAATCAAGCTTGCCTGTCACTTTGAGATTTAATAAGCCCATTTTGCCAATGTGATATTGCGCGACGGGCAGATTGCCAATGTAGGCATCTGCTTTACCTGCACTAACAGCAAGCAAAGCGTCATCTGCACTTTCAACTAAATGTTGCTGAATTTCTGGGTATTGTTCAGTTAAAAGTGTTTGTAGTGCATAGCTTTTTTCTACGGCCACGGTTTTGCCAAACAAGTCATTTAACTGTGTAATGCCCTCTTCCTTATCCTTGGTAAAAATCATCCACGGCAGTTTTAGATAATTCTCACTGAAATTCAGATACTGCGCCCGCGCCTCGGTATATTTGGCATTGAGCAATAAATCGATGTCATGGTTTTGAATATCTCGCAAGCTGTCCGACCAACTAATGCCGTGTTGAAACTCCAAGTGCACGCCGAGTGGTACTAGAATGGCTTTTGCAAAATCGATGGAAATGCCGCGCGGGCTGTTATCCCAATAATTGAAGGGTGGAAAATTAAAAATGCGCGTGCGAATGACCGGATGTTGTTGTAGCCAAGCGCGTTCTTCTTCGGTGAGTTCTAAGCGGGCTGAATGATTGGTTGGTAAGTCGCCAAGCCAGCGTTGTTCTATGCGCTGACGTTCATCGACAGGGATGGCACGCATGGCTTTGTTGATAATGCTTTGTAATAGCGGTTGATCATTACGCAGTGACATTACTAAAGGGTGACGGGTTTCTTCTAGTAATCCATTAATTTTAATACTAAAAAAGCTGTTTTGTTCACGCCACCATTCTAAGTCAATCGGCGCAATCACCGCATCGATTTTTTGCTCCAATAAGCTTTTCATCAAGGCTTCATTATCTGATAAGGCAACCGGTGTAATGTCTGCTTCGGTTTGTAATAAATTTTTTGCGGTTCTCATGCCCGCCAAATAGCCAACCTGTTTATTCAGTAAACTCTGCAAGTCGGGGAGTGGTGCCGAATCTGCGCGGGTGTAGATGTAGAAATAGCCGTAATAATATGGGTCACTGTATAGGAAATGGCGATCCCATTCAGGGTTTGGGCTAGAGACAGCTAAACCGTCTAATTCGCGCCGAATGGCTTTCTCTGTGAGAACTTGCCAGTCTGATTCTACGTGCAGTTCAAGGCGGTTATCGAGGAATTGATTTAGTGCTGCAAAGTAATCCACTAATAAGCCTGAACGCTTACCATCTGCATCAATAAGCACATCGGGTTTAAACTGATCGGAGACGGCTAAGGCAATTTTAGGGTGTGCTTCCAGCCATGCGCGCTCCTGAGTCGTCAACTCAAAAGTGGTGGGGTCTGCTTGTGCTGTGAAAGTCGCTATGAATAGCAGGCAGGACAGCAAGAAAATTAAACAGTATGAGGAGATAGTCATGTTTCCAGCAGAACAGTGGGGTCACTACTGTATTTTGTTGTTGGTATGTTTACACTGAGATTAGTAGAAAGGGAAACATTAAACTCAAGAATTTAATATCTATAATAGAAAATTTCGCTGTAGTGGTCTAATTATTTTTATTTTTTTAAAATACTAGAAGTTACGCAGTTAGTGATGAGAACGCTTGTAGGTCGTATAAGCGCAGCGTCATACGACATATAGGCAGATGATGGCTAACACCTTATCCGCCCTACGCAAAATCATCAATCCGTTTCATTGAACAAGGCTGACAGGCGACAATGTGATGTGCTGGTGTTTTGCTTATTTTGTAGCACAGTTTTTCTTGGATGCTTCCCCAAAAACATATTTAAACGCATTAGTTATTATTAAAAATGGAATTAACAATCGATTTTTTACTGATTTTATCAGTAGTATTATTTTTTGCCGCGTTTATTCACGGCACAATTGGTTTTGGCTTTCCAATGATTGCGACACCGTTGTTGGCGTTAGTTTATGATTTAAAAACGGCAATTTTGTTTGTCATTATTCCTAATTTATTAGTCAATGTAATGAGTATTGCCAGTGAAGGCGGCTTTGTTCAGTCGGTTAAACGATTTTATCCTTTAGTGATATTAACAACGATTGGCAGCGCAATAGGCACATTAATTTTAGTGCATTTTTCCTCAGAATTTTTTAAATTACTGTTAGCATTTTTTATCTTGTTTTATTTGTTTATAAATAATTTAAAGTTAGAGACTACTTGGATAAGGGCTAATCCCAACAGTGCTATGATTGGCTTTGGTTTAGCATCGGGGATCGTTGGCGGGTTAACCAATGCAATGGCACCGGTTTTGATTATTTACTCGTTAGAGATGAAGTTTACTAAAAAAGAAACCATTCAATCTGGCAACCTGTGTTTTTTCTTTAGTAAAAGCACTCAATTAGTTTTATTTACTTATTTTGGTGCTTTTGGTTTAGTAGAGGTGCAAGCTTCATTAATTGCCTTGCTGTTTGTTGGTGTAGCCATTTCCTTGGGCATTAAACTGAAAAAACGCATTTCTCAGGAAATGTTTAAGCAGGTGATTAAAGGCTTGTTGTTTGTGATTGCGATGGTGTTGATTTTTCAGGTGATGTTTTAGAGCCTGTAATTAAGCAGTTTTTGTGCGCTGCTGGCTCACTGAAATATGGTAGGTGGTAAAACACCGACCCGCTAGTTCCGTTTTATGAACTTTGCTAGACATCTTATGCAATGCCTTGTATTCAGGTCTAGTATCGAGCAAATGAAATAACACTTCTTTATGTCCTAGTTCTTCAGCCCAACACATGAGCATTTTGAAAAGGGAGATGCCAAAGCCCCAGAACCTTTGCGAAATCACAATTGCT
>QKBZ01000154.1 GCA_003245895.1 Beggiatoa sp. | reverse complement strand
CTCACAGGAACAACAGTGTATTCTGCATCTAAGGTGAAAGAGAAGATCATCCCTTCATCACCTACACCATTATCAGTATTCCATTTCAGACCATCAACGTCTTGATCTTTAATGCTGCCATCTGGGCCTTCTTCATAACCTTGGGGTGGTGAATAAGCTTCAACATGACCTACGCATAAAGGCATGTTTAATGTCCAGTGACTTAAAGCGTGACCTTTAACATGGCTTACTTTATAAGACCATGTAGTGCCTTCTACACCTAAGAACTCAATATTGAACCCAGTCAGGTTTTTAGAACCTTGAAATTCAATGTAAGTTGAATCGTTTGCAAATGCAGGGGTTGCTACAGCAGCAGAGAGCAATAAGGTTGCGCCTGCGAATAATTTGTTCATGTTCATCGTTGTTTTCCTTAGCATCAGTATGTCGGAATCAGAGAAAATTTTTATATCTTTATGGGGTGCTAGTTTTATGTTGCACACGCCTAATATATGCACAAAGCAAGCCAATTTTTATTTTTATAGTTCTGTTTTAAATTCAACACTTTATGCTAAGACGATGCGTGTGAGGCTTATATGCTTGTACACAGTTAAGTATAGCATGAGGTTGCCAGAATGATATAAAAAAACACAAACTTTATTTGCTTTAAAATCAATTGCTTATAACGAAATTACATTTGAATACTAATGAATACATTTGTATGACGATGCTAAAGCGTTTTAATCTCCAATTAGTATAAAGCAATAAATGTTTGCATCAACTGCTCGCTAGCACCGCATATTAACAACCTAAACCAATCATTTAACTAAATTTTAAATTGATTAGTTTTTATATTGAATGGCATAGCGAAGTGAAAATATGTCATATAAAAACATCATCTGATTGATATTAAAGTAAAAACTAAAACCGTTTACCGGTTCACAATATCCTTGTTTTAGGCTTGGCGATGACGATCCCATTGCACTTCTGACTCTGCTTGTCCCAAATAACGGGCAATAACAAATAATAAATCAGATAAGCGATTTAAGTATTTTAAGTTTTCGGCAGAAGTCGCTTCATGACGCATTAACGCCACCAAACGCCGCTCAGCACGCCGACAAACCGTGCGCGCAACATGTGCTAATGCTGTCGCGCGGCTACCGCGTGGGAGAATAAACTCTGTTAGTGGTGGCAAGTATTGGTTAAATTCCATTAAAGCTTGTTCCAAACGCAAGATATGCTCGGTTTTGATCAGCGTTTGCTGTGGCAAGCTTAACTCGCCGCCCAAATCAAACAAATCATTTTGCACCTCATTTAAGCAGGCATGCACTATAGGAGGTACAGTTTCGCTCAATAATAAGCCGATAAAACTGTTTAACTCATCGACTGTACCGATGACTTCGATCCGTTCGGCATCTTTATCAATGCGACTACCATCAGCCAATCCTGTAGAGCCATGATCGCCTGTGCGGGTAACAATGCGAGAAAGTCGTTTGCCCATGAGTGTTTCCTATCATTATTTAACAGCAATGTTGATTGTATATTTTAACCAACTTCCGCAATGACTGTGCAGGTGTACTGTTATCAGTTTGGTATGTAGCTTAATTTTACAATGCTACGACCTCGCCAAAACTTCTTTATAATAAAGCATTCACATCAAATGCTTATAGGACGTTGGCGAGACGGTTTATGGAACTTTTTTTTAGTGCGATTAACAATCCCCTTGTGCCGTGGGGCTTAGCCTTTACCATCATTGCATTGGGGTTGTCAGTATGGATATTTTTTCGCTGGCGATTGTGGCCTTTTTTTGTACAACTGCGGCAAGTACAGCTTTCTATCGATAACATTCCACCCGAAGATTTAGTCAGTTATTACGAAGACTTAAACGAACGCTTGCAAGCTGCGCCTTTGCTTGCGCCGCAATGGGAAGCCTTTAAGCAAACTTTGATTTTGCCGTTAAAACCCAACGAGCCAATTTATTACACCCGCCGCCCTGCGTTTTATTTTAACGAAGCCACGGTCATCGCACCAAAAATCAATTTAGCATTATATCAATCGGTGCCCAATATTTTAGTCGGTATCGGTTTATTCTTTACTTTCATTGGTTTAGTGGCTGCTTTGTGGTTTGCTAGTGAAGGGGTTGCTGCACCTGATGTTGAACAAGCACAACAAGCCTTACGCGACTTATTGCACGCCGCAACTTTTAAGTTTGTCACTTCTATCGCGGGTTTATTAGGTTCTATCGTGTTTTCATGGCGCGAAAAAGCCTTAATTCATCAATTACAAAAACGTTTACATATTTTGGCAGAAACGCTAGAAGCCCGCCTGATTTATCTCACACCTGAGCAAATCACTTCGCGTCAGTTGCGGGAAATGAGCAAACAAACTGAGCAATTAGAGCGCTTTAACAGTGAGTTTGCAGTGTCAATTGCCAATGCACTAGAAGATACATTTTCAGATAAGTTAGTAACAGCTTTGCAACCGCTGTCTAGTGCCTTAAGTGGGTTAGTCGATAAAGTCGGCGGTATGAACCAAGATGCCTTAGAACGCATGTTGCAAGAATTTTCGCAAAAACTGCAAGGTGCAGCGGGCGAAGAGTTAAAACAACTTGCTGCCAGTTTACAAGAATTAGTGCCCGCATTTGGTGAGTTACGGCAACAGTTTGATCATTCTGGTTCCGACTTTGGCGCGAAAATGGGCGATGCTGCCCACGCGCTGCAACAAGGCTTAACCCATGCCACTGATACCTTGGTCGAAAGCATGTCAGAGACTAATCGCCAGTTGCAGCAAAGTGCTGAAAGCGAGATTCAAAAACTGGGTGAACCGTTACAACAATTAGCAATTTCATTAACTGAGTTAAGTAGCCGTTTAGATGCCGCTAGCGATAATATTCACACCCGTTTAACCACTGCTGCACATGACAGTGCAGGGCAACTCACGGTTGCGGGCGAGAAAGTGCATCATTATTTAGAAAACGGAGCGCGTGAGTTAAGCCAAACCTTTGGACAAACGACTACTGATTTTAATACCGCACGCACAGCTTTAAGTG
>QKBZ01000437.1 GCA_003245895.1 Beggiatoa sp. | reverse complement strand
GCTGGGCATTATGGCGGCGTTTATCATCATGAACGCGCAAGGCGTAAACGCTAACATCATGTCCTTAGGCGGCATTGCGATTGCTATCGGCGCGATGGTGGACGCGGCGATTGTGATGATTGAAAACGCGCATAAACATTTAGAGCGTTGGCATCATCAACACCCGCAACGTAAAGCGACTACGGAAGAACATTGGCGCGTGATTGGTGAAGCGGCGAGCGAAGTAGGGCCTGCACTGTTTTTCTCCTTGTTAATTATCACCTTAAGTTTCTTGCCAGTGTTTGCTTTAGAAGCGCAAGAAGGCCGCATGTTTGCGCCTTTAGCCTTTACCAAAACTTACGCAATGGCAGTCGCTGCCGGTTTAGCTGTGACCTTAGTGCCGGTGTTAATGGGCTTTTTCATTCGTGGCAACATTCCCGACGAGAAAACCAACCCTTTAAACCGCGTGTTAATTTGGTTATACCGTCCGTTGCTGAACTTAGTGCTGCTTTTACCGCGTACCACCTTATTCATTGCTTTATTAACCATGTTGACCGTTGCCGTGCCATTGGCTGGCATTGGCGGTTTATTCGAGCCATTGCGCTGGCCTGTCGCCTTGAGTAATCCACTGCTAGGCGAACCGACTGCCGACAGTGTGCGGGCGCAATGGTTGGCACAAGTGGATGATTGGCAAGATAAAACGCTGCGCTATTGGCGGCAACAATTCGGCGATGATTCTGTGCTAAGCCGTTTTACGCGCGGCCTTGGCTCGGAGTTTATGCCCGAATTATACGAAGGCGATTTGATGTATATGCCGACCACTTTGCCAGCGGTATCGATTGGTAAAGCGCAAGAGATTTTGCAGCAAACGGATCGCATTATTGCCAGTTTTCCCGAAGTGGCGCGGGTATTTGGCAAGATGGGACGCGCTGACACGGCGACTGATCCCGCCCCGTTAACTATGATTGAAACCGTGATTCAGCTTAAGCCGCAGGAGGAATGGCGCGAGGGCATGACGGTGGATAAGTTGATCGAGGAATTGGATCAAGCGGTTAATTTCCCTGGGCTGACCAATGCGTGGGTGATGCCGATTAAAACCCGTATTGATATGTTGGCGACTGGGATTAAAACGCCAGTGGGCATTAAAGTTTCCGGCGATGATTTAAGCGTGATTCAAGATATTGGTCGCCAATTAGAACAAGTGTTGATGCAAGTGGAAGGCACGCGCTCGGCGTATTCAGAACGGGTTGCTGGCGGGCGTTATGTGGAGATTGTGCCGAACCGTTTGGAGGCAGCGCGTTTAGGGCTAAATATTGCCGATATTAATCAATTGATTAGCGTTGCTATTGGCGGGATGAATATCACACGCACCATTGAAGGCCGCGAGCGTTATCCGGTGAATTTACGTTTTCCGCGTGAGTTGCGCGATAGCTTGCCAGATTTAGAAGCCTTGCCGCTGATTTTGCCCAGTGGCGCACAGATTCCGCTGGCGCAAGTGGCAGATATTCAAATTGTCGATGGCCCGCCGATGTTAAAAAGTGAGAACGCTCGCTTAAACGGTTGGACGTTTGTCGATATTCGAGATGTGGATTTAGGCGGTTATGTCACTGAAGCACAGCGCGTGGTGCGTGAACAAGTGCAGTTACCAGCGGGTTATTCCATTACATGGTCAGGGCAGTATGAATACATGTTGCGGGCAAAAGAGCGTTTAAACCAAGTCGTGCCGTTAACTTTGGTGATTATTTTCATCTTGCTGTATTTGATTTTTGGCAATGTGAAGGAGTCGTTATTAGTCATGGTCTCCGTACCGTTTGCCCTAGTCGGCGGCTTTTGGCTCATTTACTTGCTGCATTTCAATTTGTCGGTGGCAGTTGCGGTAGGCTTTATCGCCTTGGCGGGTGTGGCGGCTGAATTTGGCGTGATTATGCTGATTTATTTAGATAATTCGCTGAAGCAATGGCGGGCTGATGGACATTTGCGATCTGAACGCGATTTAAAAGCGGCGATTATGGAAGGTGCTGTGCTGCGGGTTCGGCCTAAGGCAATGACAGTGGCAGTGATTTTAGCCGGTTTAATCCCGATTTTGCTGAGTCATGGCACGGGGTCGGAGGTAATGCAGCGCATTGCCGCGCCGATGATTGGCGGCATGATTACCGCGCCGTTATTGTCGCTGTTTGTAATGCCTGCGGTGTATTTTCTGGGGCAACGGCGGGCGTTGCGGCGGCGGTTGGAGGTTGAGCGGAAGGAGGCTTGGCCTTTGGTGGTTTGATTTGGCTTAAAGAACTTCTTGTCTGAATCAGGATTTACAGGATTATAGAATTAACAGGATAATCAAATATTTGTAATCCTGAAAATCCTTAAATTCTGTAAATCCTGATTCAGACAATTCGGCGGTTCTTTTACAGCCTTGCTATACTCTTTTCATTGATTCGTTATTCAGGTGAAATGTGATGCAATTAACGCTTGATATTCCTGATCATTGTTTGCCACAAAAACAAGATCATCATCAATTAGCACGGCAATTAAAGTTGCATAGTGCTTTATTATTATTTCAATCAGGGCAGTTATCGCGTGGTGCTGCTTGTGAGTTTGCAGACGTGGATATTTACAGTTTTTTAGCCGCTTGTAAGCAATATAATATTTCTGTGATGAATGTTGATCCTGAAGATATTGAAGCAGATTTGTTACGGTTTGAGCAGCGTCATTGTTTATGATTGTCATAGCAGATAGTTCCGCATTAGTTGCTCTTTCTATATGTCGATGTTTGCCAATGCTTGAACAACTGTTTGGTACAGTATTTGTGCCTGAGGCAGTTTTTCAAGAAATTGTCATTTCAGGTAAACCTGAAGCAGAAAACTTGAGGGTATGGTTGCAACATCGAGTGCAAAGAGTCGATTTAACTCAATGTAAGTAATCAGACAAAATTAAACATTATTTAACTAGATGCCCCTGAAATGTAGAAAACAGAATATGCAGTTGCTGCCCAACAGCATTGAGACAGTGGTTAACAGCGTAAAATAATGTTTCAGAGGTCTGGTAATCTTCAGGAC
>QKBZ01000289.1 GCA_003245895.1 Beggiatoa sp. | reverse complement strand
ATTACTCAAAGCATGAGCCGACGCGGCAACTGTTGGGATAATGCGGTTATGGAACGGTTTTTTAGAAATCTAAAAACGGAACGTCTTAACCATCTACATTTCCTTAATCAGGCCGCTGTCCATGATTGTGTTCAACGCTATATCTGGTTTTACAACTACCGCAGATTACACTCTGCTCTTGATTACATGACTCCACATCAGAAAAACTTATCCTTTCTAAATGTGGCTTAGATTTTCTACAAAAAAACTTGACCATTACACTTTCGACTATCTGGCAGTGTATTGAATTGCTCCGCTACCATTGAGATTATTGCATTGAATGATAACTCTCTATCGGATAACTTTGTTTGAAATGGGGACGACATATCTTATTAATTCTAACAACAAGTGTGTTTATCATATAACCATTCTAATTGTATGGTTTTAAATTAAGAATTGCTGCCCTCACCGCCCCAAATACGGCTCAATCAAAGTGCAAATGCCATCCTCGTCAAAGGTACGGGCTAATTCCCGTAACCGATGTACAAACGGGCTGAGGCGGTCGTCTTTTTCTTCCAAGTGGATCAAATATTCCAAAATCCCGCTAATATCGCCCATCATAGTCAATTCATATAAAAAAGAAGCTTGTTCTGGGCTGGGGCCAACGCTTTTTTCGTTAAAATCGTCTTCAGCATCTGCTTTGACCGTGGCATATTCCCACGTTAAATGTAAATAATGCTGTAAATGTTCGATTAATTCCCTATATTGCAGTGGTTTGCCTAAAAAGTCATTGCAACCGGCGGTAAAACTGGCATGGCGATGATGTTCAAAAACGCTGGCAGAGACGGCAATAATCGGTGTGTTGGCTAATGGCGGAAAGGCTCGTAGGGCGCGTGCTAAGCTGTAACCATCTTGTTCAGGCATCACTAAATCAAGCAAAATTAACGAGGGAATTTGGTGTTGTACTAAACCCAGTGTTTCTGCGGCTGAAGCAGCTTCTAACACCGAAAAACCGAGCGGAATTAACATATCCCTTAAAACTTGCCGATCCTGCGCATTATCATCAACAACCAAGACGCAGCACATGGCTTCAGCAAAACCGATTAAACGAGAAGTATCTAATTGTTCTGGCACTTGCCAATCGGGTTGATCCGCGACAACTAATGGCAAGGTCATCCAAAATTGACTGCCTTTGCCTAATTGACTGCTAACGTGTAACTCGCCCCCCATTGCAGAAACTAAGCGATGCGTGATCGATAAACCAAGCCCCGTACCTTCTTCACGTTGTCGTTTATCGCCTACTTGGCGGAACGGTTGGAAAATATGCGCCAAGTCATCTTCTGCAATGCCTGCCCCCGTATCTTCTACACAGAAATAAAAGTGCTCGGCTTGCTGGCGTACAATTAATTTCACCCAACCATCAGCAGTAAATTTCACTGCATTGCCTAATAAATTAATTAAAATTTGCCGCAAGCGTTTTTCATCCGCTTCAATTAAATACGGCAGTGGCAATTCAGGTTCGTAATAAAAGCTAATGCCTTTTTGCTCAGCCCGTATTTCAAACAAATCGCTAATACCTTGCATGAAATTATCAAAGATAATCGGCTCAGGGTGAATTTCTAAACTACCTGCCTCTACTTTTGACAAATCCAATATATCGTTAATTAAAGTCAGTAAATATTCGCCGCTGCGTTGAATAATACCTAAGCCTTCTTTCTGCTCGAATTTAATATCATGACGATTTAATAAAATCTGAGCATAACCTAGAATACCATTAAGCGGTGTGCGCAATTCATGACTCATATTGGCTAAGAAAGTGCTTTTAGCTTGATTGGCAGATTCTGCGCTGTCTTTTGATTGTCTTAAGGCTAATTCATGGCGACCCAGTTCACGGCTGGTTAAATAAGACATAGCGATAGTACTGATAATACTGAACAAGAAGATAAAACTGAACGCATACTGGCTTTTGCCTTGAATATTATCCATCGTTTTTTCAACATCTTCTAAACTGGCTTGTAAGCGATGTACAATATTATCAACGCCACTGATATAAGTATTAATCTTTGCTGCCAGCTTATGATTGTCAAATAATGCCGTGTTAATGTCGCTATTTGCTTTGATAAGCTCTGTTTTCAGAGAAAATATGTTGTTATTGTTTGGTGTTGCAATATATTTGATTTGTTCCAAGATATTATTGATATTGCCGACTAAGACAGGATTTTGATCAGCTAACTTACTTTGTTCAAAGTTTTTAATCGCTGTCTCAAAGCGTTGTAAAGCGTTGTCAAAATTTTCGTGCAAACTATCGACAGCTATCAACTTATCCACATAAACAACACTGTTTAGCAAACTGATGACCAAATGCCCTTCTGCCTTAATATCTAAGGCATTATTCAAATCACTGGCTACAAAATTAATTAATTCTTTAAGCGCAGCAGATAATATTTCAGTGGTCTCTTCAGCATGTCTTTGTAAGTTATGACGCTCTTTAGCAATTAAATTATCAATACTCCACTTAAGTTCTTGTAAAGTATCGCGGTGTTCGGTCAAATTCAGCTTTTTTGACTGTTCAATAGAGGCTAACTCTAATAACACCGCATCCATCAAATTAATAAAATTACTATCTTGTTGCTCATTTAACTCTGCTAAGCTTTGTTTGACATCACTTAATAAAATTTTGCACGTGAGCTTATCTGTATCCGCTAAGCGGTAATAATAACATTGGGTGACATTTTGTAACTCTGTCATCAACAATAAACGTGCAATGTAATAATAGGCTAATTCATCGACCACACGCTCATGCTGATCAACTGTGTGCGTAGTAAAAGTATTGTTTAATGTATTAACGCCATCAATAATTGGGTCTGTGTTATCAGCTAAAAAAGTTTGAAAATCAATAAACTTATCCGCCAGCTTTTCAATTTTACTTTGTAGCATTAAATAATGTGTGCGCGATTTTTTCAAATGCGCCAAATTATCCGCCATTTCTTCCACTGTATTGCGAATAGTGGTTAAGGGCAGTTGATTCGCATAATCGTCTAGTTTGGTTAAGTTTTGTCGAATATCATCTAATGTGCGTGACAGTTG
>QKBZ01000111.1 GCA_003245895.1 Beggiatoa sp. | reverse complement strand
CAATCTAATTGCTTTACATCAACTGTTTTGTACTTTATTTTCTTCATCGAGAGAACGCCTGTTTTGTCTGTAGTAGGACTGGGGACTTTATCCTATTCGGGCGTTCTCTTTTTTTTGTACTATAGCTGACTACGAAAAACCATCCATTCGCTTTGAACTTTATAACTCTTAGCTTGATACGCTGCATAACATGAATGAATAATGGTCAGAGCAAAACGTATTTAAAACACAAAAAGAGCATACAGCACTCATGAGTTTACAAATAGATTTTACTGGCAAAAATGTCGTAGTTATCGGTGGAACCAGTGGTATTAATCTGGGGATTGCTGAAACCTTTGCAGAACACGGGGCGCGCGTTGCCGTTGCAAGTCGCTCGGCGGCGAAAGTTGAGGCAGCAGTCGCACAATTGCAGCAATATGGCGGCGAGGTGTTTGGCGGTACCGCAGATGTGCGAGATTTAGAAGCGTTACAAGCCTTATTCAAACAGTTTCAGCAGCAGCTTGGCGAGATTGATGTGTTGGTCTCTGGCGCGGCGGGAAATTTTCCTGCGGCAGCGATGCAGATGTCAGCTAACGGTTTTAAATCGGTGATGGATATTGATTTGCTAGGCACGTTTCAAGTGATGCAAACCGCGTATCCTTATCTGCGCCGCCCTGATGCCAGTGTGATCAATATTTCTGCACCACAAGCTTTCATTCCCATGCCCTTGCAAGTGCATGTCTGTGCGGCGAAAGCAGGGGTTGATATGGTCACGCGGGTTTTGGCGATGGAATGGGGCGCGTCTGGGGTGCGGATTAATTCCATTGTACCCGGCCCGATTGCAGGGACTGAGGGCATGAAACGCTTAGCCCCTAGCGCGGCATTGCAGGCTAAAGTTAGCGAAAGTGTGCCCTTGAAACGACAAGGTACACCGCAGGACATTGCACATACTGCCTTGTTTTTAGCTTCGCCACTAGCCAGTTATATTACAGGTGCGGTTATCCCCGTAGACGGTGGTTGGTCTACTGGCGGTGTTAGCACCATGATGCACGAATTGGCAGATGTGTTAAATCCGCAATAAGTAAAACTATTCGGCATGTGTTGCCAATTCCTCTGCTCAACATCACTGGTTTAGAGGAGGTTTTTCGTGGAACACACTATCCATTTGAATTTAAACGTGCGCGGGCTGAAACCATCTGCCACTTTGCATATCAATGAATTATCCAATCAATTAAAACAACAAGGTAAAACCGTTTACAAATTGGGTCTAGGGCAATCACCGTTTCCTGTGCCGGATTCTGTCGTTGCAGCCCTACAGCAATATGCAGCAGAAAAGGATTATTTACCCGTCAAAGGCTTGTGGGCATTGCGCGAAGCCGTAGCGAAATATTATCAACGCACACAGCAAATTCACCGAACTGCCGAAAGCATATTAATCGGGCCAGGTTCTAAAGAACTGATGTTCAATTTACAACTGGCTTATTACGGTGATCTGTTGATTCCAAGTCCTAGCTGGGTATCTTACGCACCACAAGCCCGCATTATCGGTCGTCAAATTCACTGGTTGCCGACGCGAGTGGAAGACGGTTGGCGTTTGCTGCCAGAAACTTTAGCCGCGACTTGTCGTCAAGACCCAACGCGCCCGCGCCTACTGATTTTAAATTATCCCTCTAATCCAACGGGTCGCAGTTATGAAGCTAATCAAGCGGCGGAATTAGCGGCTGTGGCGCGAGAATATCAGGTTATTTTGCTATCAGATGAAATTTATGGCGAAGTGCAATTCGATGGCAGTCACCGCAGCATCGCGGAATATTATCCTGAAGGCACCATTATCAGCGGTGGTTTAAGCAAATGGTGTGGCGCAGGCGGTTGGCGTTTAGGTCTGTTCTCGTTTCCTGAGCAATTGTTATGGCTGCAACAGGCAATGACCGTGATTATCAGTGAGACCTTTACCTCGGTCAGTGCGCCGATTCAATATGCAGCGATCACGGCATTTAATGGCAATGCTGAGATTGAACAGTATTTAACGGATTCGCGTCGGGTGTTAAAAGCTGTCGCCCGTTATCTGATGACAGCATTACATCACATGGGCGCAGAAACCGCAGAGCCACAAGGCGGGTTTTATTTATTCCCTAGTTTTGCTGCATATCGAGAACGCTTAAACGCGATTGGTATTCATGGTAGTAATGCGTTTTGTGATCAGGCGTTACAGGCGACAGGTGTGGCGATGTTGCCAGCCAGTGATTTTGGCGTACCGGATGAAGCTTTAGTGACACGCATGGCGTTTGTTGATTTTGATGGCGCAGCGGCTTTAAAAGCAGCGGCGAAATTAAGTAGCGATTTAGACGAGCAGTTTGTAGAAGCACATTGCCCGATGCTGTGCGGCGCAATGACGCAGTTGGCGCGGTGGTTGGAGACTTTGTGAGGTTTTTGTGAGGTTTAAGAAAGCGTTGTAGGGCGGATAAGGCGTAAGCCGTCATCCGCCGTGATGTTTATTGTCTGAATCAGGATTTTCAGAATTATAGGATTAACAGGATTATCAAGAAATTAATTCTGAAAATTCTTAAATTCTGTGAATTCTGATTCTGACAAAAAGTTCTGAAAACAAATTATGTACATATAACATCACGGTGGATGACGGCTAACGCCTTATCCGCCCTACACGCATGCTAATCCGCTTAATACCCTAAAACATTCCGAGTATGTTGCGCGATCATCATTTCCTCGTTGGTTGGGATTACCCAAACTGAAACGGGGCTATCAGGCAGGCTGATACGGCTAGCGCGTTGCTGATTCGCTTGCGCATCAAACTGAATGCCTAACCATTCAGATTGACGGCAAACTTTTTCCCGAACAGGTGCTGCATTTTCGCCAATGCCAGCAGTGAAAATTAAGGCATCTAAACCACCTAAAGCGGCAGATAAAGAGCCTAATTCACGGCTGATGCGGTAGGCAAATAAGTCAACGGCTTCTTTGGCTTCTGGCGCATCATTCGCCAATAAATCCGCCATGTCGTTACTGATACCACCTGACACACCTAATAAGCCAGATTGATGATACAAGATATTACTCACGGCTTTTGCATCCATGCCGTTGTTTAATAAATGTAACACCACACCTGCATCCAAGGAGCCACTACGTGTACCCATTGGTAAGCCGTCTAATGCGGTAAAGCCCATGGTAGTTGCCACGCTGCGACCATCTTTTAACGCCGCCATACTAGAGCCATTGCCTAAATGCGCCACTACAACACGAGAAGGTAATTCCCCTGTTACTTCAGGTAAGCATTGTGCAATGTACTCATACGACAAACCGTGGAAACCGTAACGGCGAATGCCTTGCTCGCTTAAGTTGCGCGGTAAAGCAAATAAGCAGGCAATATCCGGTTGCGTGGTATGAAATGCAGTGTCAAAACAGGCCACTTGTGGCAATGCACCTTTTAACTTCGCTAAGGCACGAATCGGCGATAAGTTGTGCGGCTGATGTAACGGTGCTAACGGTACTAAGGCATCTAATTCCGTTAAAATCGCATCATCTACTCGCACTGGCGTGTTAAATTTCACGCCGCCATGCACTACACGGTGTCCCACTGCTGCTAAGCTTAAGCCGTCGTCTCGGTGCTCTAACCAATCTAATAACACAGAGAAAGCTTGCTCATGATCCGCGCCAGACAAATCTTGCGAGGCTAACGGCTCACCATCCAGTGCTTTTGCAGTGAAATGGGCGTGAGTGCCGATGCCGGTGATCGCGCCGCGATAAACTAAGTTTAATTCGCGCTTGCTTGGCTCATGGGCAAATAAGGAAAACTTAATGCTGGAAGAACCAGCATTGATCACTAAAATCGCATTACTCATGGAATGTACTTCTATGGAATTTGCTTCTTGCGGTTGCGAACTAAGAGCAAGGCCAATGCACAAGAGGCCATGCGGCTTAACACTGAGTCTGCACGACTGGTTAACGCGATAGGCACACGCGCACCTAATACGATACCGCAGCTTTGTGCTTCAGCCATGTATTCAAGCTGTTTAGCAACCATGTTACCGGCTTCTAAGTCAGGCGCGATTAAAATATCGGCGCGACCCGCAACTGGTGATTCAATGCCTTTAATGCGTGCTGCTTCTTCAGATACCGCGTTATCAAATGCCAATGGGCCATCGATAGTACCGCCAGTGATCTGCTTACGATCTGCCATTTTACAAATCGCTGCTGCTTCTAAAGTAGAACGCATTTTAGAGTTCACGGTTTCTACCGCAGATAACAGCGCAACGCGAGGATTGTCGATACCTAAAGCATGTGCTAATTCGATAGAGTTTTGCACGATGTCGGCTTTTTCTTGCAAGCTTGGATCGATGTTAATCGCTGCGTCAGACACTAAAATCGGGCGTGGGTAATGCGGTACGTCGATCACGAAAACGTGACTCATACGACGCGCGGTTTTAATCCCTGTACCGGTTCTAACCGTTGCGCCCATTAATTCGTCAGTGTGTAAGCTGCCTTTCATTAAAGCGTCAACTTCACCAGAACGCGCCATTGCCACCGCTTTTTCTGCCGCTTCGTGGCTGTGTTCGGTGTCAATCACTTCATAAGTGCTGATGTCGATGCCTTCTTGTTTGGCAACTGCTTCGATTTTTTCGCGTGGGCCAAACAGCACAGGAATGATTAAGCGCGCGCGTGCTGCTTCAATACCACCCATTAAGGAGTTACGGTCAACTGGATGCACAATCGCCATGCGGATTGGGTCAAAATTTTCGGTCATTTTGACTAAACGCTGTAACTGAGCACCTGGGTTGTTAATGTGTAACTCAGGTAAAGTGGCGCGTTCACGAATAATTTTTTCTAACGGTGCAACCACTTCCGCAGTACCGCGACAGATCAACTCACCGGTTTGATCCACGGATTCGCAGTTAAAAATTAAGCTGTGATCATCTGGTTTTTTATCACGCACGGTGATAGTAACCGTCACCGTGTCACCCAACATGATTGGGCGTACAAATTCTAAATCTTGACGACGGTAAACTGTACCCGGCCCTGGTAATTGCGTACCTAAAATATTAGAAATTAAGGCACCTTGCCATAAGCTATGACCGCTCACTTTACCCATGCCAACGCTAGAGGCATATTCTAAGTCTAAATGCGTTGGGTTTAAGTCCCCTGAAGCCATTGCGAATAAGTTAATGTCTTCAAAGGTTAAGGTTCTGGTTAACGAGGCAGTATCACCGATATTGATCTCGCTAAATAATTTATTTTCTAAGCAACCGGATTGCTGCTCTATTACGCCATGTTCGGACATACAGTTGTCCCCAGTATAGTAGGAAGAAATAGAATCTAGTGGTGGCTTGAGTTAGCCCTAGTCAGACTAGGGCTAAGGCGTGTGCTTATACGTTAACAGATACAGCTACAAAATAGGCGGTTTTTTTACCCCTGTAGCTGAACTCGGTATTGATTAACCGATGATGTTGTAACCTGCATCCACGTAAATGGTGTTACCTGTTAATGATTTAGCTGCATCGCTCACTAATGCCGCTGCAACTGCACCTACGTCTTCGATAGTCACTAAGTGACGTTCTGGCGCGCGTGCTGCTGCTTTTTCTAATAATTCGTCAAAACGGTTAATCCCAGAAGCCGCACGGGTTTTTAATGGGCCTGGAGAGATAACGTGTAAACGGATATTTTTAGGGCCTAACTCTGCTGCCATGTAGCGAGTTGCGCTTTCTAAAGCGGCTTTAACAGGTCCCATTAAGTTGTAATCTTCAACTACTTTTTCCGCGCCGAAATAGCTCATGGTTAATAAAGAGCCACCGTTTTTCATCAACGGTTCAGCTAATTTCGCCATACGGATGAATGAGTGACAAGATACATCCATTGCCATTAAGAAACCTTCGCTAGAGCAGTCTACAACACGACCGTGTAAGTCATCACGTGGTGCGAAAGCGATAGAGTGCAATACGAAATCTAACTCGCCCCATTCTTGTTCAATTTTTTCAAAAACCGCTTCTAATTGACCTTCTTCACGCACGTCACAAGGCACAAAAATCGGTGCTTCTAATTGTTCCGCTAAAGGACGTACATAAGATTCCGCTTTTGCGTTTAAATAAGTCACTGCTAAGTCTGCACCTAAGCCATGAAATGCTTGCGCACAACCATAAGCAATACTGTGCTCGTTAGCGATACCAACAACTAACCCTTTTTTACCTTCTAGGCTCATAAAATTTTTAAACTCAGTCATTTTATATTGTCTCCATACGTTTCGTTTAGGGTGTGAGTAATACCAGACACACCGCCTAAGCAGTTATCAATCAATTAGCGGAATTTGATATGAGGTGAATATTCTGCGCATGCTGCATTGCATGAAAATTTTGAAAAGTGTTTTTGTCGGTAGGTACTGATAACCATTTGGGGTGACTGCTACTAAGGTGTCAATTCATTATGGCGATTTTAATGCTGCATCGCAACAGCTACGTTTCGCTTTTATCTGCGCGTATTGTACTGCGTAAATGTGACACTTAGCGGATCGGAATTGTGTGCATCGCAGCATTTTGCTAAGCAACATAAGTCTCATTTTGCAAACTTCAAGGTGTAAGATGACAAACGGATTGTTTGACGAGGTGTTTTTTCGTGTAGCTTGAGAAATGGCTTGTTGTAGGGTGGAATAGCGTAGCGTATTCCACCATGAAGCTGAGCAAAAACAGAATATAAACCGCATGGTGGAATACGGCTTACGCCTATTCCACCCTACAACGACAATCGTCCCCGCTGCTAACGATGTAAAATCAGTTCTAAAACTAATTTACTGCCAAAATAGGCCAACATTAGCAAAAAGAAGCCGCTTAAATTCCAACGAATAGCCGTTTGTCCACGCCAGCCATAACGCCAACGCCCCCACAGCAAGGCAGCAAATACCCCCCATGCAACCAGTGACAACACGGTTTTATGCACTAAATGTTGGGCAAAAATATCCTCTAAAAACACAAAACCGCTGATCAAACTAAAGCTCAAGCATAAAAAGCCTAACATCAACATTTGAAACAATAAGCTTTCCATCACTTGTAAAGGCGGCAATTTACGCATCACCCAACCGGGGTGTTTATGGCGCAATTGGTAGTCTTGATAGGCTAAAAATAAGGCTTGTAAGGCAGACAGGCTTAAAAAGCTATAGGCCAGAATAGAGGTTAAAATGTGAATGCTGACACCGGGTTCGGTGTTGCTGCTGAGCAAGCGCACAGACGAGTTGCTTAAATCTAAAATAATGCTGATGGCGGTACAAGGCAGTAGCACCATGATTAAGTTATCAACGGGTTTACTCAACAAGGTCAGCAATAATAAGGTGGAGATCACCCACAGAATCAGTGAAGCGGCGTTAAAAAAGCCAAGGTTAATGCCTTGAGGCAATAAGGTATTGTGTGTCAATAAAATACCGTGCAATATCAGCGCAAGACAGCCTAAGCCCAACACCCAGTGTTTAGGACTGATGAGCAATGGCCGACGCAGATAAAAGCGAACAGCAGCCGCACTTAAATAGAAAAAAATGGCAAAAAAACCTAACACCACATTCATTGTTTTATACTTCCATGCAGATTGCTCAGCACACCTTATAACACGTGGTACATTGACTACTGAACCGTAGCATGACCTTGGATTTCATTTGCTGTGTTGCTTTAACACAGTCACGACAGCATAGATTACAATGGGTACACCTTATCAAGCTGTTATTGTACAGCAAAGTTATTTACCAGCAGATTATGTGCAACTTCGCGCAGATTGCCCAGCCTTAGCGCAAACGGCTTTGCCTAGGCAACAAGTGCACATTGTTTATCAGCAACTGACAACACAGCCATATCCTTTTATGCAAGTGAATGCAGATGAGGGTTGGATTGAAGTGTTATACCCTATCACTGATGCCGCAACACAAGCCTTAAGTCAAGCACAACAAGGGCAAGCCATCGAATTGCAATTAGCGGCTTCACCTGCCATCACCAGTTGCCCACAGCGTGCTTTACTGCTGAGTCAAGGCTCACATTTTGGCGGCTTAGTCTTTTTGCTCAGCTATTGGCGACAACGACACGCGATGCCATTAGCTTGTTCTGCCATTATAGAGGCGGATGCCTTTCCATTTCGAGCGCGTCCATCACAACTCATTATTTCCGGCATGCCTGCGGGCGTGATTGCGGCTGCCCCCTTATTGGAAGATTGGCAGGTTGCAAGCCGCTTAGCAACGCCAGACACGGCATTAGTCGGCTGTTTTGAAGGCACGGGTTTAGCGTTAGCACAGGAATGGTTACAGAGTTTATCACCCATGATTAAGCAGGAGTTAACAGTGATTGCTTTTGGCAATACTGATTGGGTGCAGCAAGTGGAAGCGTTTAAACAAGAATTTGCATTGCTTTAAGGGATCGTAGGATGGGCTGACGCAGGAAGCCCATCGTTTACCGCGATTGATTTAATCAGTTGGCGCGACTGATGGGCTTCCTTTGTCAGCTCATCCTACAAGGCAAGACTGAAACGGTGCGCCTATTTACGAACCACCATCACCTCATCACCTCGACGGCTGGCGATAATGTAAATCGCGTGAATCAAACCGGGTAAGTAACCTAATAAGGTCAACAAGATATTCAGCCAAAAGTGACCGCTAAAACCGACTTGTAAAAACACCCCGATAGGCGGTAATAACACTGATAAGATAATACGGATGATGTCTTTGCTACCTTCACGCATGAGCGTTCTCCTTGTGCAATTGAAAAGCAGGAATGATGTTGTTTATATAGCGAAGTGCAGATTTTAAGCCAAGCTTATAAGGCTTAAAGTTAAATTATGAGAAAAATTGCAACAGCATAAGCTCATAATTTTCTGTAAAATCATTTTGTTATGTAGACTTTGCTTATGCGGTTTATGCTGCTAATTTAGCAAAAACTAATGCTTAAGTTAATCATTAACTCAAAATAAAATCAGCTATTTACACTGATTTAACTAGATTGCTTTACGCATGATAACTGTCTTTATTGGTGCTTTTACACCAATTTAAATGGGATTTGCACCGTTTATTGATGCGGGATAAGTTAAGCGATTTTGTAGGTCGGATAAGGCGCAGCCGTCATCCGACATAACATCGTTAAAAGTTGCACTAAGTCACTTACGGCGGATGACGGCGGATGACGGCTAAAGCCTTATCCGCCCTACAAGACGTGCAAATCTTTAACTTAATGGCAGAAAGGATTTAGGTGAGGACTATTTAAAATCCGAGCTACACCAACAATGCCCCCTTAGCAATCAAGCGCAACGCTTCCTGCAACAAACTATTCAACAACGCTGCTTCCTGTTTAGGATTCAACTGCACTGTCTTTTGTGTATTGCCATCTTGCGCTTGGAAATTAAGCTGAATCTCGTTCGTTTTTAACCAGTCTTGTGCTAAGGCTAACAAGTCTGCAACAGTATTCTGCCCATCTAAATGCGGTAACAAACGTAAAGCCATTACGTTTTCCACATTCACTAACTCACAGCGTAAGTTGGTCACTTGTCGTCCGTTGCTGGCTTCAAGACGTGCTAAAGCGGGTGCCATTGGTTTTTCACCCACAGCGACAGTGAAAGGTGATGGCGTAACGTGTGACTCGATGATACCAGCACTGTAACAACGCAATAAAATAGCTGCTAAGCTGTCGGCATCTTCTGCTTGTGTGGCACCGCAGCTTTGCTGTGCTTGTGCTAACAAGTCATCAAAGGCGATTGCTCTAGGCCATTGTTCAAACAACACTTTAAATGCCGCTTGAATCAAGGTGCTAGGGGTTTCAATGACACCGTGTTCGCTGTTAAATTTCGCTGCGTTTTCTTTGTCAGGCACTAATGGCGAGGCGACTGACATGCCTTTCATCACTTCAGGTGTGATAGAGCGGTTTAATTTCACACCTTGGTGACATAACAAGGTGTGACGGAAATGGCGATTGCGTAAGAAGTCTAAATGCTGTTCTTGGAACACCACGTCTCGCGCCATTTTTTGCACGGCTTCCGCAGCATTACCACCTAAATTGCTCGGTAACATGGTGTGAAAATACACATCACCTAAATAGCTCAATTCATGTTGCTGCGCATGTTCGACGAACTCATGAAAATAAACCGGATGGTTATCCGTTTCTAAGAATTCGTGGAATAAATAGCTTTCTGGCAGGCTTCTAAAGGTTTTTAACTCTTGTTGCAGCATTTGGCTGTAAGCATCTTTACCGGCTTCTGAAGCTTCTGCTAACAATTGCAAAATTTTGCGTAATGCCTGCGCCCGTTCACTCGGATCATTGAGGTGCTGGGTGTGATACTGCATTAATTCGCGCAGTGAGCCGCGCACGTTCCAACCCGGCCGCGTGTTGTAGCTGATATACGCTACACCATTTTCTGACAACGCATTTTGGCAAATTGCTAACACACGATCCCGCATTGGCGCAGGTACCCAAGAATATAAGCCGTGCGCAATGATGTAATCAAAGCTGCCTGCTTCAGCCGTAAATTCGGCTAAATCCTGTTGTGATAACTGGACATTGCTTAAGCCTAATTGCTGTACTTTGGCTTGGCCTTCTTCGATTTGTCGCGCTGATAAGTCCACGCCTACACAGTGCGCATTAGGCAAACTGGTGGCGATAGCCATTAAATTGCGCCCGTTGGCACAACCTAACTCTAAAATTCGCGCTGTTTGCACATCTGGCGGAGTCATGCCAAACACAGTGGCAATCGTGGCTAAGCGATCAGGGTGGGTATAAGACAAGGGGTTGGAATGATAAGGTAAGGCATCGTAACTGTTTGCAGCAGGTAAAGCCATGTTATGTCCTGTTTTTTATAAATGTAAAAATCGTTAAACGCGCTAAGAACTGTCTTAATCGCGGGTGCGTTCGCTTAAGGGTAAACTTTTGCCTTGCGGAAAAGGCCCTGCTAAGGCTTCTAATTCAGGCGCGAGCCAAGAGCCAGTTAGGTGGTAATGATACTGCATTGCCTTTTCGATTTGGCCTTGTAAAAGTGTATGTACGATCAAAGTGACCGCACCGGCACTTAAACCACCCGCCAACATACCGGCTAATGGCAAAGTATTCGACACATGCGGTGTAACCGTAATTTTTTGATCATAAGTTCGCGCTGTTAAATTGGTACGTCCGCTGATCTCCACGCGCGCTGCTGAGGCTTGCAAAATTAAATTATCCGTCTCGGCATAACCATCGAGCAAAGCAAAATCGCCTGCGATAATTTCAAACCCTAAGCCTGCGTCAAATACATCGCGGAAATCCATGTCTAAGCGTTTGGGCAAGGCTTGCAAATCAAATAAGCCGATGACACGCCCCACCGTACCGGGGTCGATACTGACTAAGTGACCATTGGTTAGCAACAAACTCAAAGTGCCAACGGTATTTGCCAAAGCAAAGGCCATCGGACTGTCCTGCCACACCACATCTAATAACCATTCTAAATGACCATCAGAAACCGGCGCAGGCGAAAAACCATAACTCAGCAATAAATGTTCAACATTATCGCTCACGCCTTTTGCCGCTAAGGTCGTGTGTTGACC
>QKBZ01000302.1 GCA_003245895.1 Beggiatoa sp. | reverse complement strand
TAACTTAATCCAATCTAATTGCTTTACATCAACTGTTTTGTACTTTATTTTCTTCATCGAGAGAACGCCTGTTTTGTCTGTAGTAGGACTGGGGACTTTATCCTATTCGGGCGTTCTCTTTTTTTTGTACTATAGCTGACTACGTTTACTGATTCTTCGGCAACGAGAAAATCAACCCGCCATTTTCACCCGAGAGCATGGTTTGAGGATAACGCCCATCCCATTGCTCAATGCTGCGATAGTGGATCAACTCAGGGGTAATGGATTTAGCCAATAAGGTATTCGCTTCAGCATTTGCCTTAGCTTGCGTCATAATTTGATACGCTTCGGCATCAGCAGCGATACGTCTTTGCTCAGCTTCGGCTTTGGCTTGTGTGGTGACTTCAATTAAACGGGTATCGGCTTGAATGCGCTTGATTTGCTGATCTTTCACCGCTTGCTTTTCAATCATTTCTAAGCGTTGTTCTTCTTGCTTAGCCAATTGCACCTCTTCAATTTTCTTTTTCACCACATCCGGCAATTGAATATTGCGCAAGCTCACATTGTTTAAGGTGAATGGCATAGCTTCAAAGGCTTTTGCCAGTTGTGTTTTCAACTCCAGTCCAATCTCAGCCCGTTTAATGGCAATGTCTTCCGCCTGATATTGCCCGATCACATCACGCACAATATTGCGAATCACTGGATTAATCAGCTTAGAAAAGTAGTTTTGTCCGTATTGCGCCAAAATTTCATTGGCTTGCGTGGCAACCGGTGTGTATTGCACAGAGACATCTAAACCAATGGTTAAGTTTTTACTGTCTAAAACTTGAATTTGCGAATTGCGAATCACGCCTTCTTCATTTTCAGAGCGTTCTGCGCCTAGATAATTCGCAGTTTGCATCTTAATATCAAAAATCTTCACGTCTTGCATTAACGGGACTTTGAAATGTAAACCGGCGGTTTTCTCTTCTTCGTCAAATTCACCAAAGGTGACTAATACGCCCACCGTGCCGCTTTGAATGGTGTACATCATGCCAAACAGACCAGAGCCTAAGACATAGCCGACAAATAAAATGCCTGCTATAACCCAGATAATGCCGCTGTTTTTCATGCTTATCTCCTTGGTTTCTTAGCTTAATTTACCCCAAGTTTAGACAATAATTGTGTCCGTTCTGCGGTTAATTGCGCTAAACATGCTTGAACTTGCAACTCAGCAATTTCCGCTGCATCAGGGTTAGTGAAAAAATCACAATGTGCATCGCGGTATTTAATCCACGCCCGTTGTGCTTCTTTAACCCGTTTCTGTTGCGTTTCTTCAATACGCTGCATTGCTTGTTTATAGGCTTGATTTAATTGCGCATCTTGATAGGTATATTCTGCATTGGTGCAGTCTAATAACTTCATTGGCACGCCCATGCCACTGCTTAAGGCTTCTTCTGTGCAAGCGTGATATGTGTCGCTGAAATAAGGCTCGCTTTCTTCTTGTGCAACGCTGCTGGTCATTAAAATCGTATTTAGTGCAAAAAATACGCTAATTAAATAACATGGTTTGAGCATCCATTTCATGCTATAAACTCCAAATGGTGGTAAATTGTTAGTAGCTCATATCGAAATTGTCCAACTCTTTTACTCGTTCTGCTGTCATACGCATAGAACATTCATGTGCATTAACAGATGCTATTGAACCTCCCTCTGGATCATAATGAGCTTCACAATTAGCTTCACGGAATTTAATCCATGCCTTTTGCGCTTGCTTTAATGTTTTTTGTCGCTGAGGTGTGAAGTTACGCATTAGTTTTTGATAAGCACTGTTTAACAACGCATCTTGATATTCATATTCAGCATTAATACAGTTAATTAGCTCAGGTGTTGCTCCCGCATTATTCATACAGCTTTCATAGGCTTGGCTATATTGTAAGTTGCAGTTTTCTTGAGCTATAACAATTGCACAAGAAAAGCTACTAATTAATGCTAAATTAACCCCATAAAAAAATTTTTTAGAAATCATCTAATTGCTCCCGTAATAATTGTTTATAAGCTTTCATAACCGGTTTAGGGATAATACTTTCAGCCTGCACACGTAATTCATGCAACTGATTAAACACTGCCTCGTTGGGATTATTTTCGGCTTCGGCAATCACACGATGCACATCTGCATCTAAGCGTTCCAAAGCCTGATCCTTGACCACTTCGTAAATGGCTAACACGGCCTCTTGTGCCTCGTAAGTCATTTTGCATTTGTGATCAAGAATTTTCAGCACCACAGTGGTGGTGCAATCAATATCTGAAGGTGTTAAAGATGCGGTTTGCGCCCATTGAGCAGCCGCGTGTGGCGTGGTCATTTGGTGTAGACCTCGTGAGAATAGCGCGCGAGAGGGAGAAAAAAGCCAAGTTGACTAGCAACTGGCCTCAGTTAATAACTGCTCAACACCACCCACTTGGGCAATGCTGTGCATTTGGGCAGGAATATGTTGAAACTGAATAGGGTTAGCGCGGCTTAAACGCAGCAACTCTAATAAAAAGGCAACACCCGCACTGTCAGTGCGTTGCACTTCTTTTAAATCCAACACTTTTGGCCATGCTTGTTGCTGAGTGCGAAGGGTAAACTCTTTTAGCAAAATACCTACGGTGGCGAAATTTAATTCGCCGCTTAATTGCCATGTCTCGCCATCACAGCGTAATTGACTCATGATTTCATTCCTCGATAACGCTCAAGGTGTCTGTTTTTTGTCTTTAAAGTCCTTTCCCTCTAGGCCAAAGGTATCTTTAGTAAAAACAATTGCTTTCTCGTTCCCATCGTCCCGATGGGAATGTATACTGTGTCGCTCCAGCGGCACGTTTAGTCGTATAAACAAACTATCGTTGGAGCCTGATTCGCGCCGCTGGAGCGACGCGGCATGCATTCCCACCAAAATGGTGGGAACGAGAAACTACTTGTTTTTAATGTAAAATATGACTTGTGTAGATACCTTTGCCCAAAGGGAGAGGACTTTAAACACCTTGAGCGTAAAACATAGACTACTCAGCAGCAGACGTTGAAACGGCTTTGTGCATTTCAGCTTCGTTACGGCTCTTAATCTTTTCGATTAATTTTTCGATACCGATGCTGCTGATGTCGTTGTTAAATTCGGTGCGGTAGTTGGTCACTAAACTAATGCCTTCAACCACTACGTTAAACACTTTCCATTGTTGGCTGCTTGGCTCAGGATACACGTTGTAATCAATGGCGAAGTTTTCGCCTTGATACTGTACCAATGTTTTCACAGTGACCCATTTAGCATCCGCTTCTGCATTCACAGGTAAGTAGTTCACTTCAACGCCACCTTCTTTTAACACCGCTTTAGCGATGGCAGTGGCATAAGTACGCACTAACAAATCACGGAAAGCACTGACAAATTCGGTTTTTTGACTGTCAGACGCTTTTTTCCAGTTTTTACCTAACACTAACTGTGACATACGTTCAAAATCAAAGTTAGGTAACACGATCTCATCGACCAGCTTATACACTTTAGCAGGGTCGCTTTCTAAACTGCTTTGCTCTGCTTGCAAAGCGGACATCATTTTGTCAGTGGTGGCTTGGATCATATCCTTCGCTTCTTCAGAAGCCATTGCCACACTGCTGAGGGTTAACAATACTGCAAAAGTCCAACGAGTAGCCTGTTGTAACACTTTCATAAACACTCCTTAGGTTTGTTCAAAAAAACTGCGTTTTATCATAACGCGATTTAATTAAAAGTCGTAATACTTTATAGTCTTATTGACTATCACTGTCGCTAGAAGCCATGCTGTATAGGAACTTGCTGATTAACTGTTCTAATACCACCGCAGACTGCGTAATCATTAATTCACTACCCGGTGCATCACTTAAATAGGTTTCATCTGCACCTGCATCTAAACCAATATATTGTTCGCCTAATAAACCTGATGTATAAATAGCAGCAGAAGAATCGGTAGGGATTTTTTGATACTGTTTATCAAGGTGCATGGTAACGACTGCTTGATAAGTATTGTCATCGTAGCGAATATCGGTAATGCGCCCAACGCGCACGCCTGCCATTTTCACTGGTGACTTTACTTTTAAGCCGCCGATATTTTCAAATTTAGCAATGACAGCATAGCCTTGTTCCGTATTCAGCGCAGCACCTAAATTGCTGACTTTCATTGCTAACATCAATAATGCGGCAAAACCAAGCAAAATAAAAAAACCCACCCAAATTTCTACAGTTCTCGATTGCATGATGAAATCAGCCTCTATATCTTTTGTGTTCAAAACATGGTCATCAGTATACAGTAATCGTCGCTAGGCTTGAGCCTTAATCCAATGATGATTTAATGTTGCAGTGCAGCAGAAAGGATGTTTCTTTGTTATACTGACGCATAATCAACAAATCTTAATTCTCTAGTGAAACAGTCATGAGTAAACATTACCTACATCCGCTCTTTACACCGCGTTCCGTCGTCATTTTTGGCGCCAGTGCTGATTCTGATTCCGTCGGTTATGTGGTTTTGCAAAACTTGTTAGAAAGCCAGTACAAAGGCAAAGTGTTTGCGATCAATCCAAAATATGAAGAAATCAACGGCACTAAAGTCTATAAAAATCTACAAGAAGTGGGGGAAGCGATTGACCTTGCTGTTATTGTGACACCCGCTAAAGTTGTCCCAAGCATCATTGAAGCCTGTGGTCAATATGGGGTGAAAACCGCCATTGTGGTCTCTGCGGGTTTCCGAGAAATCGGCCCTGCTGGGGTTAAATTGGAAAAGAACATGCTGACCAATGCAAAACGCTATGGTTTGCGTTTCTTAGGGCCAAATTGCTTAGGGGTCATTCGCCCATCTATTGGGTTAAACAGCACCTTTGTCAAGTCAATGCCGAAAGCGGGCAACCTTGCCTTAGTCTCTCAATCAGGTGCCTTATGTACGGCGGTTTTAGATTGGGCAATTCCAAATGATGTCGGCTTTTCCAGCGTGGTATCTTTAGGCACTTCCGCCGATTTAGACTTTGGTGAAATCCTCGATTTCTTAGTGTCTGACCCACAAACGCACGGCATTTTAGTCTATGTCGAAGGCATTCACCAAGCGCGTAGCTTTATGAGTGGCTTACGGGCTGCGGCAAGGGTAAAACCCGTGATTGTCATTAAAGGCGGTCGCCATGAAGCCACCTCACGTGCCGCTATGTCACACAGCGGTGCTTTGATTGGTCGTGATGATGCGTTTGATGCCGCGTTAAAACGTGCCGGTGTGGTGCGTGTAAACACCTTCGGTCAATTGTTCGCCGCTGCGAAAACCTTAGCCTCGCGTTATAAAGCCAAAGGCAACCGTTTAGCGATTATCACCAACGGTGGCGGGCCGGGTGTGATGGCGACCGACCGTGCAGCAGATTTAGGTGTGCCCTTAGCTGCCTTATCACAGTCCAGCATGGACAAGTTAAACACCGCATTACCGAATACGTGGTCACATGCCAACCCTATCGACGTATGCACTGATGCAAAAGCGGAAGCTTATGCCACTGCCTTATCTATTTGTTTAGATGATAAAGGTGTGGATGCGGTTTTAGTGATTTTAACCCCGCATGTGATCAGCGCACCGTTAGAAACCGCGCAAGCCGTTTCTGAATTGGCTAAGAAAACCACTAAACCTGTATTAGTGTGCTGGATGGGTGGCGAGTTAATCATGGCCAGTCGCCAAATGTTTGTGCAAGCACACATTCCTGATTTCCGCACCCCTGAAGCAGCGGTCGAAGCCTTCTACTATATGTCGGCTTATCACACTAACCAACAATTATTAATGCAAACCCCAGCCTCTTTAGGCCGTGAACATCAACCTGATGTGGAAGGGGCGCGCATGATTATTGAAAGCGTGTTGGCTGAACGCCGTAAAGTGTTGACCGAAATGGAGTCTAAGGCGTTATTAGGCGCGTTTAGAATTCCTGTGGTGAGCACCACCATTGCGCGTAACGTCAACGAAGCCTTAGTGATGGCAGAGTCAATTGGCTTCCCTGTCGCGATGAAGGTCAACTCACACGACATTACGCATAAATCTGATGTTGGCGGCGTGCGCTTAAACTTAGTCAGTGCGCGTGACGTGCGCGATGCTTACAAGCTCATCATGCAAAGTGTGCAAGAAAAACGGCCTGATGCACGTTTAGATGGCGTAACGATTGAACGTATGGAAAACCGCTTACACGGTCGGGAAATGATGGTCGGCGTAGTACGCGATCCCTTATTTGGCCCTGTGATCAGCTTTGGTATCGGCGGCACTATGGTTGAAGTGTTAGGCGACATTAATTTCAGTTTACCGCCGTTAAACCGTTATTTGGCGCGAACCTTAATTGATAGCACTAAAGCAGCGAAAATGCTCAGTGAATTTCGCCACTTCCCACCAGCAGATCGGGAAATGTTAGAAAAAATCCTGCTGCGTGTGTCGGAAATGGTGTGCGAGTTGCCGTGGATTCGAGAAATGGACATTAATCCACTGATCGTGGATGAAAGCGGCGCGGTGGCCGTCGATGCACGGATAGTGGTGCAACATTACACGCCAGGCCCTGACCGTTATGCCCATATGGCGATTCACCCGTATCCAACGCATTTAGTGATGCAATGGCAATTGCCAGACGGTTTAGATTTAATCATCCGTCCGATTCGCCCAGAAGATGCGGAAATGGAAAAAATCTTCGTGCGCAATTTATCCGATGAATCGCGCTATTTCCGTTTTATGCAGACTTTGCAAGAGTTAACACCGGTCATGTTAATGCGCTTTACCCAAATCGACTATGATCGGGAAATGGCCTTAATTGCGGTACAACGCGAAGAAAACGGCGAAGAAAAACAAGTCGGTGTGGCACGTTACTCGATCAACCCAGACGGCGAAACCTGCGAATTTGCCTTAGTGGTCTCTGATGACATGCAAGGTAAAGGTTTAGGTCATAAGTTGATGAACTGCTTAATGGCTGCCGGTCGTTCACGCGGCTTGAAAGTGATTGAAGGTGAGGTGTTAACCAATAACTACGGCATGTTGAAGTTAATGAGCAAATTGGGCTTCCACACCACAATTGATGAGGAAGACCGGAGCATTACTTTAGTAAGTCGGCCTTTGTAATTTGTAATCTTTGTAGGGCGGATAAGGCGACAGCCGTCATCCGCCATAAGCAATTTGCACGGGTTTAGCTAGCAATGTCGGATGACGGCTTACGCCTTATCCGACCTACATACTTACCGATACAACCAAACCCGCATCAACGAAATCAAGCGATCCGTATCCACCGGCTTAGTCAAATAATCGCTTGCCCCCGCCTCAATACACTTACTTCTATCCCCTTTCATCGCCTTTGCCGTCAGCGCAATAATCGGCAGATTTAAAAAGCGGGCTTGGGTGCGAATTTGGCGCATAGCTTCATAGCCATCCATTTCAGGCATCATCACATCCATTAACACAATCGCGGTTTCGGGATGTTGATCTAATAACTCTAAAGCTTCTTTCCCATTCTCGGCCACTAATACCTCCATATCACGCCCTTCTAAAAAGGTGGTCAAGGCAAAGGTATTGCGCACATCATCATCGACGATTAACACCTTTTTATTGGCTAATAAGGCTTCTCGGTCGTGGGCTAAGCGTAAAATGCGTTGCTTTTCTAATGGCAGACTGGCTTCCTTTTGATGCAAGAACAACATTACTTGATCAAATAACTGTTCCAAGGTATTCGCCACTTTAACCGTCATATGCTCAAACTGCGCTAAGGTGGTTTGCAGTTCAGCTTCTAATAAATGCTCAGCGTATAAAATGATTGGCACTTGTTCCGCGTCTTTACGCTGTTTAAGGCGATGAATGCAGGCAAATTGCGCTTCCTCCAACACCACACAATCAATCGTGTTGTGTTCTAAGGTTTCCATAAATTCATCAACATCACCTGCCGTCATGACATCAATATTGTCGTGATGAATCATACCCATCATTTGCTGTTGCAATTCTTCTGAAACCACGCATAACAAAACATTTTTTGAAGCGCGATCAATAAACTGCTGAATGGTGGTTAAGGCAGTATTTAAAGATTCTAAAGAGGCGGGTTTCAATAAAAAGCCTATCGCGCCTAATTCGCGGGCTAAATGAGGCTCATCAGTGCCAGAGACAAAATACACCGGAATATGCCGCGTATTTGCGCCATCTTTTAAGCTTTCCATCACGCCCCAGCCATCAATGCGCGGTAAATTCACATCTAGCACAATTGCTGAGGGGCGATACTCCTCTGCTAACAGCAAGCCGGTCATGCCATCTTCTGCTAACAAACACTTAAAGCCTGCCTCATTGGCTAAATCTTTTAAAATCTGTAAAAACTTCACATCATCATCGATCACCAACAACATTTGCTCATTGGGTTCCATGATGTCCCGATCATCTGGCACAGTGGCAGCAGGTGGGGTGAACATTAGAAAAGGCACGGGGGCAGGCGCAAAACGACGTGAGCCAGTGGGCAAACCGGGTAATTGCCGCGCTTCCTCGGCAACCGTATCAAGATGCGGGGCAGGTTCTACCGCCTTTGTATTGGCTTGCTCAGTTTCTGTTTCAGTATCATCTGTTGAAGCAGGAGTATCACGGGCTGCTGTTGGTTTTTCCGTGCTCGGCTTAGGCTGTAACGGCAATAACAAGGAAAATGTACTGCCCTCACCTAGCGTGCTGTGTAAGAACAATTCACCGCCTAACACATGCGCCAATTGTCGAGAAATAGATAAACCTAAGCCAGTACCGCCGTAGCGACGGCTGGTTGTGCCATCGACTTGTCTAAAGGCTTCAAAAATCAGACTTTGTTTGTCATCTGGGATGCCAATACCGCTATCAATGACACGGAACGCAATCCATTGCCCAACGTCTAAACCTTCAGGATTTTGTACCAACTCGATGAATAAACGCACCTCGCCTTCTGAGGTAAACTTAAACGCATTCGACAATAAATTATTCAAAATTTGCGTTAAGCGCTGTTCGTCGGTGTAAATACTAGGCGGCACATTCTCGCCGCGATGCTGCACAAAATCTAAATGGCGGCTTTCGGCAATGTGCTGAAATTTCCATTGCAAATTATCAAATAAGCTATCAATCGGCATGCTTTCAGGGCAGATTTCAATATGACCTGCTTCAATTTTAGATAAGTCTAAAATCTCGTTGATTAAGGTCAATAAATCCGTGCCTGAACTGTGAATCGTGCGCGCATAGTCCATTTGCTTCTCGGTTAAATTCTGATCCCGATTTTCCGATAACAACTGTGCCAAAATCAGCAGACTATTCAACGGTGTGCGCAACTCATGCGACATATTGGCGAGAAATTCAGATTTATATTGGCTGGCTTTAGCCAATTCCTCAGCTTTCAGTTCAATTTCACTGCGATGTTGTTCTAAGGTTTTATTTTGTCGGTGAATCTCAACTTTTTGTTGTTCTAATTCGTGGGTGCGGGTTTCTAAGGCTTCATTGGTTTTACGCAATTCATCTTGTTGCGCTTGCAACTCTTCTTGCTGCGCTTGCAACTCTTCATTTTGCGCCTGCATTTCTTCATTTTGTGTTTGCAATTCTTCTTGGCGCAGACGTAATTCTTCTTCAGCGCGTTTACGCTCCGTAATATCGCGAATAATGCCTGTAAATAAGCGTTGCTCACCTAAGTGCATTTCACTGACGGCTAAATCAATCGGGAAAATATTACCGTCTTTATGCTTAGCCACTAATTCGCGAGGGTTGCCAATAATGCGGGCTTCACCTGTCTCTAAATAATGACTTAAATACTGATCATGTTGGCTCAGATGTGGCTCTGGCATTAAGATGCTGATATTTTCGCCAATCACCTCATAACATTCATAACCAAATAAATGTTCAGCGGCTTTATTAAACGACTCAATATTGCCATGACCATCAATGGTAATAATGGCATCAACCACCGTATCGACAATAGCGCGAATACGCGCTTCACGTTCTTGCAATTCTAATTGATTGGTGCGCAAAGCAGCTTCTGCACGCTTACGTTCAGTAATATCACGTACAATGCCGGTAAATAAGCGTTTCTCACCTAGCCACATTTCATTGACCGCTAAGTCAATGGGGAAAATGCTGCCATCTTTATTGCGACCTTGTACTTCGCGCGGATGACCGATGATATGCGGATCACCTTCTTCTAAATAACGCTCTAAGTAATGATCATGCTCACTGTGGTAAGGCTCTGGCATTAACATCGAAATATTGTGTCCAATCACTTCTTCGCTGCTATAGCCAAAAATGCGTTCAGCCCCTTTATTAAACGACTCCACGCAACCCACTTCATCAATGGTAATAATTGCATCAACCACGGTATCTACAATGGCTTGAATCCGCGTTTCTCGGCTGACGATTTCGCTTTGCTGGCTTTGTAATTCTTCGGTTAAACGCTGTGATTCTTCTAATAATGCCTGCATTTCTAAACGCGATAAGGCGGATTTTAAGCTAATGGCGATATTATCCGCGACACGTTCTAATAACTCTAAATGCGCATGAGCAAACTCATATTGTGTGCCAAAGGCCAACACGCCTAACACATGGTCTTCATAGCGCAAAGGCAATACACAGACCGCGCTTGGCATGACTTCATCCATGCCGGTATTAATGCTTAAAAACTGTTGGTGTGAAGGAATTTGATTGAAAACAATGGTTTTTTGTTCTAATGCCGCTTGTCCAATTAAGCCTTCGCCTAATTTAAACCGGCTGTTATTATTATTTCTAATTTGATAAGCGTAACTACAGACAAGACGAAATTCTTCATCACTGCCTAAATAAAACACGCCGACTTGTACACGTAAATATTGCGATAAGTAATTCAGCACATTTTGCATTAACTGAATAGGGGCTTGCTCACCGCGAATGCGTTCATTTAACTCTGTTTGCCCTGTTTTCAACCAATCAGAACGCTTACTTTGCTCAGTGACTTGTTGCACTTGGCTTAACATCTGATTCACAGAGAGTGAAATTTGATCTTGCTCACTGCTAGGCGTTAAACGCTGACTGTAATCACCCGACACCACTTTAATCGCTAATTCTTTTAGATTAATTAAGCGTTGTGAAACTTGACTTAAGGCTTGATGTAAACGGGTAGGATCGGTGTTATCACTGTAAATTAAGCTAGTATGCCCTTGGGCAAGGCGTTGAATATTGGCTAATAATTGGCTTAAATTGCGTTGTAATAAGGATAATTGCTCGTATAAACTGCGTTCTAAATGAATATTTTGCTCTTGCTGACTTTGCTGTAATAATTTCTGCATTAAGCGTTGTATAGCACTTAATTCCCCACCTAACTGATTTTGCAAATACCAATACAAACTAAGGCTTAACACTGTTGCCAATAAGATAAATAAAAACGCTAAAACAGTAACTTGGTCACGTACTTGGGTGATAATCGCTTGCTGTCCCGCCAATTGTTGACCGCTAAAAGTTTCTAAAGAATTGCGTAAATTATTGGTTAAAGTTTGTAAGTTTTCTAATTGTGCTTGTAAATCTAAATGTTGATCAGTAATTGGATTCACAGCAAGTTTTACTAATTCGACTAAACTGGCTTGATAAATTTC
>QKBZ01000416.1 GCA_003245895.1 Beggiatoa sp. | reverse complement strand
GATCACCTCACCGCGCACCCGATAACTGCCACGCTCCAACACCATATCATTGCGGGTATATTGCAACTCCGCCAAACGACGCAAGATAAAACGCTGCTCGACCCGCTCGCCGCGAATCAAATGCAACACCATCTGCATATACCACTCAGGATCACCTAAACCGTAAATCGCCGACACACTGGCGACAATGATCGCGTCCGGTCGCTCTAACAATGCTTTCGTCGCCGATAAACGCATTTGCTCCACATGCTCATTGATAGAAGCATCTTTTTCGATATAAGTATCAGAGGCAGGCACATACGCTTCTGGCTGGTAATAGTCGTAATAAGAAACGAAATATTCCACCGCATTATTCGGAAAAAATGAACGCACTTCGCTATATAACTGTGCAGCCAGCGTTTTATTCGGTGCCAATATCAGCGTTGGGCGTTGTAACTGCTGAATCACATTGGCAATGGTGAATGTCTTACCAGAACCCGTTACACCGAGCAAAACTTGATGTTGTTCATCCTGCTCGATGCCGGTTAATAATTGTGCAATCGCCGCCGGTTGATCGCCATCAGGCTGATAATTCGACTGGAGTTGAAAGTGATCTGACATGATAAATACACATAATGGATCGGAAAGATCAAGGAAAGCATATAACGAGAGGGGAATGCAAGGAGCGTGTGTACCTTATTTAGGACGGGTCACAGAAAATAAGAAAGCCCCAACAGTGGAAACTGTTGAGGCTTTCTTACCGTTTTATCCGTTACAAATTAGAATACGGTAAAGTCATTAAATATAAAGCAGGTTTTTGATCATCAGTCGGTGCATCAAAGGTCTGATCACGCATGCGGGTTGCATATGAGTAGAAAGCAACATATCGACCATTTGGACTCACACTAGGCGAATAACTATCATTGTCAGCACCTGTCGTCAGCTCAAGCTCACTATAAAACACCCCACCGATAGTCAAATTCAAAAATAAACGACTACGGCGATCACCATAAAGAGTACGTTCGGTAACGATGAATTTATCCTGTATTTCGCCTGTTAATATTTTATCGCCCAAAGATGTTGTTGTGTATTCTATTAACCGCGTTTCCCCAATGTGTTGATAAATTAATAAACGGGTCTCGCCGTTATCCTGATTAATAAAACTAATTGTATTGCCGTCAGTACTGATACTTGGATTTGTATTCAGTCCGCTGTTTTCAGCAGATAATAATGTTAGTTCCCCTGTATCAACAACATAGCGATAAATATCAGCACTGTTACCTTCAGTGGGTGTTGGCAAGGTGCTGGTTGAAAAGACAATGACATTACTATCTGCTGAAAAATGGGCTGCATTGGGCTGAAATGCAGTGATTGACTGTTCATTAACTAATTGGCCACCTGAACTTAAGTCATATTGCTTGAGCGACGCGCCGCTATTGGTGGCAACTAAGGCCGAAAGCATTTGAGTTTCTGTATTAAAACCAATACCACTTACTTTTACAAAGTCTGTTGTTGTACAGAATGGTTCTATTTCTAATGAAGTGTCTTGAGCTGTACTCAGCTCATATATGTGAATGATTGTGCAGCTATGGGGATAAGTGCTTGAGGTATAACTTGATTTAAGGTTGTAAATTAAATAACGAGAATCTGAAGTAATCGAATACTTATGGACATAAAAAAAAGTTCTTACTCCCATTAAGCTATGTACATCAGTGATTTGAGTCGTTGTTTGGTTTTGCAGATTAAATAAAAATAAATCACTGTATCCTGTTGAAGAAGCTGCTACATAAGCAACAAATCCACCATCATCGCTAACAGCAGGTGGCACCCAATCATTCACGTTGTTTACTAACTGTTGTGTAACAAAATAGGTGTCCGTAGAGCTAGATACAGGGGTTAAAGCACCATCAGCAGCTTGCTGATAAATTGTCAACTCTGGTTTATCAGCACCAACCTCACCAAAAGCATCGCCATAGTTTAAACGTACGCCTAAGCGAGTGAATTGTTTATTGCTATCATAGGGCACATAGACAGCGACAAACCCTTCTGGCACATCACTGGTAAATGAATCTAACCAACCACCAACACCTATATTCTCATTTATATGCGGTGCATTTATGCTAAGACCAAATCGACCACGCCCTGAGTTAGCAGCACTAAAAATTTCTAGTAAATAAGAACCTTTAGGCAAAATAGCCGTTTGCACCTCTGTACCCGGAGCAACATTTGTCCACAACTGGACTTCCTCGCGTTCTCCGCTGTATGGCAGCGTGAGTATACGCATATTGAGTGTTTCAACTTCTCCTGTATATTCTGCTGGTGTCAATTTAATTGCTTCGGCTTCTTCTAGCTGAAAAGTAAAAAAGCCAGGATAAGCACCATTTTCATATAACATGGCACCGGCATGAATCGCCCCTCCGCTTAAAAGGTTCGTAGAGCCATGATTTAGTTCAAAACTCCACATCCCTTCTTTAGCATTATTAGCAAGACGAGCCGAGATGATGTAAAAACCACCCGTTTCAACCAAAGAACCAAATGAATCAGATTCAGCATAGGTTAAGTGGGTGGTAAACAGTGATGTTAATAAGGTTAAGCTTATTATTAGTGAACGAAACATTATGTTGAAAGACTCTTGTTATGAATAGAATTACATTGAATTGACGTTAACAAGGGTTTTAGATTGTCATTGTAATACAATGCCAGATGGAATTGTATAACAATTCAACTTCATTTTGTGGGCGATTGCCTGAACGGCTGAGACTTTATTGTCTTGGTGGGTAAATGGAAATGCTAAAGCTGGAATATGCCAAGTTGATGGTGGAAGAAGGTTATAGCAACAGACAAATAGAAGAAATATCAGGTGCAGGTACAACAGCTGTTATCCGCTGGAAAAAGCAGCTTTGGCGAGCCAAACGGGATAACGAAATCCTAAAAAAGGCTGCCGCTTTCTTTGCCATGGACAACTGGTCACAAAGTTAATTAGCTACGTGAAGAAAGCGAATAGCCAGTATACCGTCACAGAACTTTGTCAGTTATTTGAACTGAGTCCGAGTACTTATTACTACCACACTCGAGCTAAACCAGTTGATGGTAAACGACGGATGCAGCGAGTACTTGCATAACAAGGTATTCAGATGGGTTTATATAAAGTTAGCCGTTTGATGAAACAAGCGCAGGTGACAGCCATTAGACCTGTTAAGAAGCATCGTTATGCAGGGGGGACTGTACACAAAATTGCTGCTAACCTCTTGAACCGTCAGTTTAACCCAGAACGTCCAATGACGCATTGGGTAGGCGACATCACCAGCAATTCTCAATTTAAAACCATTATGGTAGTATGGTTTTTATATTTTATTTAAAAACAATTATTTAACGTGAGTACTGAATTTCATTTGATCAGCCCGTTGCATCCGTCTTGGATTAATCTATGACATGATGAATGAGTTAAACGGTAGCCTAATGCAGATTTTTGAAGGATTGATGTCCTCCAAAACATCCGGCAATCTCCGCATGTATTCAATAAAAACTGCCTAAACTGCTGATTAAATTACTGAATATACCATACTATTTTAGTCAGTCTTAAATTGAGAATTGCTGCGACATCACTTATATTCATACTGCCAAAGGTTGGTGTTATTTAGCCTGTGTACTTGACCTCTATTCCAGAGAAATTGTCGGCTGGGCGTTGTCACAAACGGCTGATGCTACTTTAGCTAAGGCGGCTTTGACACAGGCGATACGCAAGCAACAACCCAATACGCGACAGTTATTATTTCACTCAGATCAAGGTGTTCAGTACAGTGCTCAGCTTTTTGTAGATTATCTGACGACATTAAACATTACTCAAAGCATGAGCCGACGCGGTAACTGTTGGGATAATGCGGTTATGGAACGGTTTTTTAGAAATCTAAAAACGGAACGTCTTAACCATCTACATTTCCTTAATCAGGCTGCTGTTCATGATTGTGTTCAACGCTATATCTGGTTTTACAACTACCGCAGATTACACTCTGCTATTGACTACATGACTCCACATCAGAAAAACTTATCCTTTCTAAATGTGGCTTAGATTTTCTACAAAAAAACTTGACCATTACACTTTGTTTTTAATGATAATTTTCGTCGAACCCAGTTCGTGACGCAGGCGCGTCAAGATTTGCTCCCACGCAAAGCGCGTGGGAGCTAGAAAAGTTGTCTAATTCAAATACGTCCGCACATCAGCAAAATGTCCTGCAATCGCCGCCGCCGCCGCCATCCCAGGGCTAACTAAATGCGTGCGACCGTCTTTACCTTGGCGGCCTTCAAAATTACGGTTAGAGGTTGAAGCACAACGCTCACCGGGTTCTAAACGGTCGGCATTCATGCCTAAACACATAGAGCAACCAGGTTCGCGCCATTCAAAACCGGCTTCAGTAAAGATTTTATCTAAACCTTCTTGCTCGGCTTGTTGTTTGATTAAACCAGAACCCGGCACGACTAAGGCTAATTTGATATTGGCCGCGATTTTATGACCTTTCACCACTGCTGCCGCTTCGCGTAAATCTTCAATGCGCGAGTTAGTGCAAGAACCGATAAACACTTTATCAACAACGATTTGTGTTAAAGGTGTTTCCGCAGTTAAACCCATATATTGCAACGCACGGCGCATGCCTTCCGCTTTAACTGGATCAGTCATTTCCGCAGGATTAGGTACGGTATCTTCAATCGACACCACCATTTCTGGCGAAGTACCCCAAGTCACTTGTGGTTTAATGTCCGCAGCATCCAAAGTCACCACTTGATCAAACTGTGCATCGGCATCGCTGTGTAAGGTTTTCCAATAGGCAACCGCTTGATCCCATTGCTCTGCTTTAGGCGCGTAAGGACGATCTTTCACATAAGCCAAAGTAGTATCGTCAACAGCAATCATACCTGCGCGCGCACCAGCTTCAATCGCCATATTGCACACGGTCATACGACCATCCATGCTTAAACTACGAATCGCGGAACCACCGAATTCGATGGCGAAACCAGTACCGCCCGCAGTACCAATTTTACCAATCACCGCTAACACGATGTCTTTACCGGTCACGCCCGCCGCTAATTCACCGTCAATTTGCACTAACATATTGCGTGATTTTTTCTGAATTAAGCACTGAGTAGCTAATACGTGTTCTACTTCTGAAGTACCAATACCGAACGCTAACGCGCCAAACGCGCCATGTGTGGAGGTATGTGAATCGCCACACACTAAGGTCATACCGGGCAAAGTTGCGCCTTGTTCTGGGCCAATGACGTGAACGATACCTTGGCGTAAGTCGTTCATTGGGAACATGGTCACGTTATAGTGTTTGCAGTTATCGTCTAAGGTTTGCACTTGTAACCGAGACACAGGGTCAACGATGGCACTGATACCGCCTACACGATCAGGAGTGGTAGGTACATTGTGATCCGGTACCGCTAAATTAGCCGCTAAACGCCAAGGTTGACGCTCTGCTAAGCGCAGACCTTCAAAGGCTTGCGGCGAGGTGACTTCGTGTAACAAGTGACGGTCGATGTAAAGCAAGGCGGCACCGTTGTCGTCCACTCGTACTACATGATCATCCCACAATTTATCGTATAAGGTCTTTCCGGCCATGTGCATATACCTATGTTCTGTCTTTGTATTCAGTCACAATTGCAACACTGGATGCGGGGCGTTATTAAACAGTGTAGGGGAAGAAGGCATGCGGGTTTTGCAGGAACGCAAGCCCGTTTAATAAGCCGCAACGCAAGGTTTCTGTCAGGTTGAGTAAGCCTTTCAGTTTACCACATTCTAGGCAAATACGCGGTAAGTGGTTAAAGATAAAAAAAGCCCTTACTCGGCATGGATTTAGCTTAAAAATTAATTTTTTTAATTGAGTTGCAGAAATTGCGTTAACGCAATCTTGTAAATCAACTCAGTGATTCCTAATCTAGTAAGCTGATAAACTCAGATTTGTAACACAGTTTGTTTTCACCCACATTATAAAGACCAAAGGATACGCCATGACTGATTCTACCGCTGAAAACATTACACCTACTTCATCAGTTGGCATGCCTGCCATGATGGTTGCAGAGGATGAGGCCACATTAACAAGCTTAGATGCCACAGAGGAGCCTACACCAGTTGAGTCCGCTGCACCTCCCAGTGACTTTAGCGATATTACTGTGGATTTAGTCTGCAAAATGTTCCCAAGTGGTGTGCGGGTTCAACATAATATTGAGAAAAACTTGCCGATTATGTTGCACGCATTTTCAGAAGTGGGTTTTACAGATCGTCAATTAATTTTAATGGCTTTAGCAACGATTCGTGCCGAAACAGCAGGCTTTGAGCCTTTAGACGAATTTAAATCAAAATACAATACGTCTCCTAACGGACATCCTTTTGATTTATATGATAACCGTACTGATTTAGGTAATCGCGGTGCACCGGATGGCGATGCGTATAAAGGCCGTGGTTTTGTGCAGTTAACAGGCCGCCATAACTATATTCGTTACAGCCAAATTTTAGGCATGGGCACGCAGTTAGTGGATAATCCAGAACTGGCGAATACAACTGACGTTGCGGCTAAAATCTTAGCGTCTTTTATTACTGATAAGACTAAAAAAATTAAAATGGCGTTGGCTAAGAACGATTTAAGAGCCGCACGCCGTTTAATTAACGGTGGTTCACATGGCTTAAAACCATTCTCAGATGCTTATGCAATTGGTAAGCAGGCTTTGTGTTTGTAATGGATGTGTAGGGTGGAATAGGCGTGAGCCGTATTCCACCATGCAGCTTGTTTTCTGAGCGGACTTAATTATTTGCAGAACTTTATGGTGGAATACGCTGCGCTATTCCACCCTACATCAAGCCTAAATCTAAATACCTTTATTTGCCGCACTCGCTAAACTGGTTAAATAGGCTTCAGGCTTTAACACACTCAGTTGCCGAGTAATGCTGCGCAACATGCCTGCGCTGTCTAAACCGCATTCTTTCAGCAATTCCGCTTGTGTGCCGTGTTCGATGAAAATGTCGGGTAAACCAAGGTTTAACACCGACACTTGGCAACCATTGGCAATTAAATATTCATTTACTGCACTGCCTGCACCACCTTGAATCATATTTTCTTCAATAGTCACAAGCAGTTCATGCGTGGCGGCTAACTGGTCAATTTGCTCAGTATCCAGCGGTTTAATAAAACGCATGTTGACCACAGTTGCGTCTAACTGTTCTGCTACTTCTAAAGCATCACTTAACAACGTACCAAATACTAACAAGGCCACTTGCTTGCCTTGGCGACGCAGTTCACTTTTACCAATCGGTAAACTGACTAATTCTTGCTCGATTTCAATGCCAATGCCATTGCCACGCGGGTAACGCACTGCGCTAGGGCCTTCTTGATAATGATGACCTGTAGTTAACATTTTCCGGCATTCATTTTCGTCAGCCGGTGCCATGATGAGCATATTTGGAATGCAGCGCAGATAACTGAGATCAAAGAAACCGCCGTGTGTGGCACCATCTGCACCCACGATACCGGCGCGGTCAATGGCGAATAATACCGGCAGACGTTGCAAGGCAACATCGTGGATTAATTGATCGTAAGCACGTTGCAAGAAGGTGGAATAAATCGCAACTACGGGTTTTAAGCCATCACAAGCCATACCTGCTGCAAGCGTTACGCTGTGCTGTTCTGCAATGCCGACATCAAAATAGCGTTTTGGATAGCGTTTAGAAAACTCGACTAAGCCAGAGCCTTCACGCATGGCAGGCGTGATGCCGACTAAGCGTTCATCTTCTGCCGCCATATCGCATAACCATTGGCTAAAGATTTGGGTGTAAGTCGGTGCGCTCGCGGCTTTTTTCGCCATTTTGCCAGTGAGTGGATCAAAGGCTGTCACCCCGTGATAGACACAAGGGTCTTCTTCAGCCACGGGATAACCTTTGCCTTTTTTGGTGATAACGTGCAGAAATTGTGGCCCGTCTAAGGTGCGCATGTTATGCAAGGTGTTGATCAGCGTCGGTAAATCATGCCCATCGATAGGGCCGATGTAATTAAAGCCTAATTCCTCAAACAACGTGCCCGGCACAAACATGCCTTTAACATGTTCCTCAGTGCGGCGCGCCAATTCGCGCACCGAGGGAATGCGTCGCAACACTTGCTTGCTGCCTTCGCGCATAGAGGAATAGATATGGCTGGATAAAATCTTGGTGAGATAATGCGATAAACCACCGACATTAGGTGAAATCGACATATCGTTGTCGTTTAAGATCACCAATAAATTGGCATCCACATCCGCTGCATGGTTCATCGCTTCAAAGGCCATACCTGCGGTCATCGCGCCATCGCCGATAATGGCAACGGTTTTGCGATTGCTGCCAGTTTGACGGGCGGCAATTGCCATACCTAAAGCAGCACTGATAGAGGTGCTAGAGTGTCCCACACCAAAGGTGTCATATGGACTTTCTTCACGACGTGGGAAACCTGCAATGCCGTCTTTCTGCCGTAAGCCTGCCATCGCCTCACGGCGACCGGTTAAAATTTTATGTGGGTAACTTTGGTGGCCTACATCCCAAACCAAGCGATCATCTGGTGTGTTAAACAGGTAATGCAAAGCAATTGTCAATTCTACCGTACCCAGATTAGATGCCAGATGTCCTCCTGTACGGCTGAGACTTTCTAGTAAAAACTGGCGCATTTCCTTTGCCAATTCCGGCAACTGAGATTCAGCTAAACGCCGCAAATCTTCAGGGGAGTCGATAGTTTCCAATAAGGGAAATGATTGAGTCATAGGGCATAATCCACAGGTAAGCTTTAAAAGACAAAGAACTTTGTAATCCTTACCATAGTCTCGCTTTACAGACTCATTTGCAAGTAGTCATAGCAATGAATTGAAGGATGACCCAAAGTATGCTGTCAGGAAAAGTTTTAAGTAAACTTATTACCTTAGCATAAAGCTGCTTAAACGAACACTCATGTATTTCTTATTTTAATTACTCTCTGTTTAGTAAAGCTATTCCCTCTATTTTTTAAAGAAAATAGGCGTTACGCAGTTCAAAACGAATTGATTAGGTTTTCGTAGGGCGGATAAGGCGTTAGCCGTCATCCGCCGATATGTCGTATGACGCTACGCTTATACGACCTACAACCATTCTCATCTCCAACTGTGTAACTTCTAGAAAATCGGACGAGCACCTTCCTTTTACAGCTTTTTCCGACACAAATGTATTCTGAGTTACGTCTGTACCAAGTAATACCAATCAGATATAGTAATACAATTCAGAACGTAGCAAGCTTAGGAGCAGAATCATGCGTTTATCAGCACGCCATTGGGCATTGAGTGCTTTACTGTGTTTAAACAGTTCTATGTTGTGGGCAGATGAGATTAATTCGCCTGCTTATACCTTTTCTTTTGACTCCCTCGGTTTTAAGCATTCCACCTATGCCAGTGATGTAAGCTTTTCACCTAATGGTTATTTGGTTGCGTCTAGCGGTTATGATTTCAGCGTGCGGATATGGAATGTGGCAACACAAGAAGGGGTAAGCATTTTTAAACCGAATGCGGGTAAAGTGTATGCCACTGTATTTTCCCCTGACGGTAATTCACTGGTAGCGGCGAATGAAGATGGTAGTTTAGTTTTATGGAATGCGGAGACACAGACTGTCATTCAACGCTTTACCGGTCATACCGCCGCTGCTACCACAGTGGCATTTTCACCTGATGGACAATTTCTTATTTCGGGCAGTGCTGATAACAGTTTGAAATTATGGAATGTCAGCACGGGCGAGGAGATACGCAGTTTTACAGGACATATCGCGCAAGTGAATGAGGTGGCTTTTTCACCGGATGGACAAACGGTTATCTCTGGTAGTGAAGATACCAGCATTCGGATTTGGTCAGTCGCGGATGGTTCACAGTTATTTGATTTAGGGGCACATAGTGATGCGGTGAACAGTGTGGTTTATTCACCGGATGGGCAATATTTTGCAGCCGCCAGCAATGATGGAAGCGTCAGTGTTTGGAATAGTGCTACCGGTGTTTTTTTGCGCATGCTGTCAACAGCCAGTTCATCTAGTACAACTTCAGTTAGCTTTAGTGATGACAGTCAAACAGTCTATGTGGCACGAGGAAATATGCTTGAACATTGGGATATTAATACCGGCAGCTTAATTTATGCCAATGAACCCGATAATTCATCTAATTATTCTTCGATTACTTCACTAGAGCCTTCTTCGACCAATAGTAACTTACTCGCTACTGCACATAGCGACGGGGGGATCACTTTGCGGAATGCAACAACAGGCGTTGCCTCCCATGTCTTAGGACAAGATTTTTACATGCCCACTCAGTTCAAATTATCACCAGATGGTCAATATCTAGCCACCGCTGACACAGAAGAAGTTTCATTGTGGAATGTCAACTCTGGACAAAAAATACGCACCTTGGGAGAAGATGCTAGAGGTAACCCGCTCATATTCTCACCTGATGGTCGTAGCTTATTCACCTCAAGTTATAGCAGTAGTTTTGCGCAATGGGATATTGATAATGCTCAGCTATTACGTGTATTTGATGAGTCGACAATAGGTGTTTCGGCGTTAGCCATGTCTAGTGATGGTAGTTTGATTGCCACAGGTGCAGGCAGCAATCCCATCAGTATCGTCGATGCAACAACTGGGACACTTATGCAGTCTTTTGGCTATTTTGGCTCACGTTCCATGACCAGCAGCGTCATTGAGTTATTTTTTCCACCTGAAGAAAATGAATATCTCTTTGCGACAGTAAAAGGTTCAATGAGTTCAACACTGTCTTTATCACGCTGGGATATTCAAACCGGCGATAGTGTTTATTACACATTTACCGACACAGTACAAGGTCAAGATATTGAATTAGAATTCAATGCATTATCACCTGACACTCATATTGCCGCAGCCGTTGGTGGTGTGTCTCCAGAAGAAAATACCATTCTGATATATGATGTGGACAACAGTGTCCCTTTATTAAAGTTTGCTACACATAATCACACAGATGGGTTCGCAAACTATGGATCAGTGGATGTTGCGTTTGCCCCCAACAATTCAGCAGTGGTGTCTGTTGATACCAGTCGTTTTCAGGTGATTGAGGAGGTTGTAGGAAAGGAGAAATACAAATATGAAGATAAATCGAGTATTTACCTCTGGGATGCAAATACCGGTGAAATCTTACGCACCTTCAACACACCACACGGCACAGTCAGCAAAGTATTTTTCTCACCGTCAGGCCGTTATATTTATACCGTCAATGATATTGACCGCAGCATCAGCCGTTGGCCTTCAGGCTTAGACATTGAAACCACTGATTGTCCTAATCACACTTGCCCGTATCGTATTGCGCGATTCGATGAGTATGGCTTCTACGTGATTAGAACCAGTCTACCGACTGGACAAGCTGAAGGACAATGGGGCTTATCCATTGCGAGAAATCAAGCTTATAACAGAAGTGGTTTTAGTGCAGGTTCTGTCTTGCGTGAAAATGGCACGGCACCAGGTTTTATCAGTTTTTATCAAACGGAAGCAGCACATCAAGTAGAACTAGAAGTACAAGAAT
>QKBZ01000283.1 GCA_003245895.1 Beggiatoa sp. | reverse complement strand
ACTTAACACGGTATTAATAATTTTAAAACCGTCAATATCGAACAAGATCAACACATCTTGCGGCATAGGCTGTGGTGGATACCATTTAGGCCGCGATTGCCAACGGTAACGCACCCAACGCAAATAACGCTGTAGTTTCAGTTGATTAGGCAAATTTGTTAATGCGTCATGCGTGCTACGATACAGTAATAAATAGCCGAAACTGGTAGCACTCATTAAGGCATAACCTAATAATGGTGCAGCGATGGGAATCCAAATTGATTGCTGAAACAGCCAAGTGCTGATGCCTAATTGAATTAAAATGCCTACGCCAAATAAAAATACTTGTGTGACTAAATGTGTCACGCCCCAGCCTAATGCAATGCCTAAACATAGCCAAAGCAACAGCCACATTAATTCGCTGGCTTCTGACCAGTAATGAAACACCGGCTGATAATGTGCGTTTAATTCTGTGGGTGCTTGTGCATCACCTAAGGCGGCACTTAACAACTGACTCACAATATGCCCGTGAATCAAGACCCCTGCCACATAAGGAAAGTCAGGTTCATTAACACTATAAGGGGTGAGAAAAATATCTTTTGCACTTTCGGCAATAGTGCCAATCAATACGATTTTGCCGCGAATTAAGTCTGGCGAAACTTGACCGGATAATAATTGCGACAAGGTAACTTGTGGCGCGGGCGCACCTCGACGGCGATAGTGGAGCAATTGCTGAAACGCGCTTGCATCAACGTGTTGATAGCCGCCACTATCCGCTTGCAAAGGCGAGAAACAGGCTTCACCTAAACACACCGATTTTGCATGTTCTCCATTGCGCAAAGTAATGTTGTGTTCTGTGTATAAATACCGCAGAGCGGCGAAGGTGGCAAAAGAGAAAACGGTTTGCGATGCCTCATCGTCATCAATGGTCATGTACATCAAATAACGCCGCAACACTAAATCAGGGTCTAACACCAAATCATTAAACGCCACTTGTGACACGGGCAACACCGCAGGCGCAGGCACCGGCCGGTTAATTTCACTGCCCATATTACGAATGCCAATCACATTTGGCTGTTGTAATTGCTGCAACAAGGCTTCGTGACCGGGTTCGTGCGGAATATCGCGGTAAATATCTAAACCAATCACCGCTGGCTGTGAGGCATTTAACATCGCCAAGGCATCGGCTAGCACTTGATCCGAGAGCGGGAAACGGTTTTGGGCTTGAATATCGGCTTCGTCGATACCGACGATTAACAGGCGGGGGTCGGGCGGTAAGCTGGTTTGCTGTTGTAGCAAACGATCATACATCATCAACTCTAAAGGCTGAAACCAGCCCTGTTGACGAATGAGTAATAGGAACAACGTCCCAAACAACAGCAAAACTAATAAAACTCGCGCTGCGGTTTGGGACATTGTAACCCCTTGCTGACTGGTCTAAGTTCGCTGAAATGGATTAGTCGTTTGCATCTGCATCTGGCGTTGGTTTCGCGTCAAGCTCCGCAACATCGATGCTGGGATCAATATCCGCTTCAGTTTCAGCTAAATGCGCAGACGGCACTTCGGCAGCGGCTTCGGTCGCAGGCACGACCATTGAGTCATCCTCCGCCTCGTCGCGTTTTTCCGCAGGGGCTTCGTCGTTCAACACATTTTCGATACGCACGCGCCATAAATGGGTTTTCGCTTGAATATCGTGTATATCTAAAGAGGTTAAAGCACGACCTTTTAACAAGTGCTTACCGGCAATCCAAACGTCAGTCACCTTATCACGGCCTACGGCATAAACGATTTGCGATAAAGGATTATGAATCGGTTGGGTTTCGATATGGCTCATATCGATAGCGGTAATATCCGCTGCTTTACCGGCTTCTAAAGAACCGGTTAAGTAATCAATGCCCAAGGCTTTCGCGCCATTTAAGGTCGCCATGCGCAAGGCTTCAGCGGCAGCAATACTGCTAGCATCGCGGCTTAAGCCTTTGGCTAATAAGGCGGCGGTGCGCATTTCGCCTAAAATATCTAAGTCGTCGTTACTCGCCGCACCATCGGTACCTAAAGCGGTAGTAATGCCGACGCGACTTAATTTAGACACCGGACAAAAACCGCTCGCCAGTTTTAAATTCGACTCAGGGCAATGCACGACTTTAACTTGTTGACGTGCTAATAAACGAATTTCGTCGTTTTGTAACTGCGTCATATGCACTGCCATTAAACGCGAATTTAACACGCCTAGACGGGCTAAACGCGCTAACGGACGCTCGCCAGTCTCCGCCACTGCGGCTTCCACTTCTTCTTGTGTTTCGTGGATGTGCATGTGGATTGGAATATCGAGTTGTTCCGACAGTTTCACTGCGGCTTGTAAAGGCGCATCCGACACGGTGTAAGGTGCGTGTGGCGCGATGGCAGTACGAATCAAGGGATGACCGTGGAATTGCTTATGCACTTCCAAGCCTTTTTGCAAATATTCTTCAGCGTTAGCTGCCCATGAAGTTGGGAAGTCAATCAAGATTAAGCCTAAGCAAGCGCGTATCCCTGCGGCGGCAGCGACTTCGCCCACCACATCAGGGAAGAAATACATATCGTTAAAGCAGGTAATCCCACTGCGTAGCATTTCCGCGATGGCTAAGCGCGTGCCATCAGCGACAAAATCGGCATCGACGCAGGCTTGTTCCGCAGGCCAAATCCGTTCTTGTAGCCAGCGTTGCAAAGGCAAATCGTCGGCAAAGCCACGCAGTAAACTCATCGCAGCATGGGTATGGGTGTTGATTAAACCAGGAATCAAGACGTGGCTAGGTAAGCGGTAGGTGATGCGGCCTGCATAATGCCTTACCGCTTCGCTACTGGGTAAAATCGCAACAATTTTACCGTCTTGAATGGCAATCGCGTGTTGCTCATAGACCACGTTTTCAGGTACGACTGGAATGACCCAACCGGCGTAGATTAGCGTGTCAACATGTTGCATAAGTTATCCATTAGCTGCAAATCGTGAAGGGAAGATAAGGCGATATTATACAAATTTTTGTAATTGGGCTAAAAACGCTTCATTTTCTGCTGGTGTGCCCACCGTAACACGCAAGCAGTCTTGTAACAATGGGTGAACGCCATCTAAGCATTTAATCAAAATACCCGCCGCACTTAAGCGATCAAACACTTGCCGCGCATTTTCCACGCGCAATAACACAAAATTGGCTTCGCTATCCCATACTTTTTGCACGCCAGACAGCTCGCGTAAACGCTGAATTAACAGCGCACGATCTGCGCGAATGGCTTGGGTTTGCTGTTGCAGCACGCCGTAATGTTGCAGCGCGTAAATGGCGGACAGTTGGGTTAACACGTTGATGTTATAAGGCAGGCGAGTCTTTTCAATTTGTGCTAACCAGTCTTCATGACCGGTTAATAAACCTAAACGCAAACCGGCTAAGCCCAATTTAGACACCGTGCGCATTATCAACAGATTATCGTATTGCGATAACATCGGTAAAAAGCTGTGATCGCTAAACGGTGTATATGCTTCATCGACAATGACTAAGCCGGTGCTGGCTTTAACAATGGCGTGTACGGCTTCGCTGTCGAACACGTTGCCGGTCGGGTTATTCGGGTAAGCTAAAAAGATTAACGCCGGTTGATGTTGCTCGATAGCCGCTAACATCGCAGGCAAGTCCAAGGCAAAGCTGTCTGCTTGCAATGGCACGCCGACGTAATTTAAGCCGACTACTTCTGCCAATAAGCGATACATGACAAAGCTTGGCTCAGGGGCTAATACGGTATGTCCCGTGCCTGCCAGCGTTAACATTAACATTTGAATTAATTCATCCGAGCCATTGCCCAAGCAAATGGGGAAGGCATCGGGAATTTGCATAATTTGGCGTAATAAGGCTTTAACTTGTGTCGCCGCAGGGTCTGGATAACGATTTAATTGTGCGGTGGTTAAGCTGCTTAACCAGCCATTGATTTGCTGTTGATCCCATTGATAGGGATTTTCCATTGCATCTAATTTAATTTGAATTTGAGAAGTATCTTGGACGTGATAAGCCGACATGGCTAAAATTTCAGGACGTACCCAGTCACTAACTGTTTTTTTCATGGTCTTGATCTAGTTATAAATTTTGTTCAATGTAGGGTGGAATAGCGTTAGCGTATTCCACCACAAGGCTTGCTGTCTGAATTAGAATTTACAGGATTTTCTGGCTCCCACGCGCTTTGCGTGGGAGCACGTCTTGACGCGCCTGCGTCACGAATTAGTCTGTTTCTGTATTCAGCACTCGGCGCAGGCGCGCCGCTAAGGATTCCCACGCAGGGCGCGTGGGAACCAGAAATTATATACAGAGCATCATGGTGGAATACGGCTCGCGCCTATTCCACCCTACATCATAGGCTTAACCTAACTTCAATTCTTCACGCACAAAGTTAGGCAATACTAAACTCGCTGCATGGATTTCAGCGTTATAGTATTTAGTGCTAAAAGTCTTAGCTTTTGCCGCATCTGCACGGAAGTTTAATAAATTCGCAGCCCCAGCCATTGACGCTGTCCACCAGCCTGTTGGATACACGCATTGTGGGAATAACACAGGGTGAATATTCGCAAAACCCGCTTCTTTTAAAGACTCATGGGTAGATTGCAAAATATCCATGTGTAACAACGGTGATTCAGTTTGTTGCACTAATAAACCGTCTGGACGCAATACACGCAGGCATTGTTGATAAAACGGTAAGTTAAACAAGCCTTCAGCAGGGCCTACTGGATCAGTGCTGTCGATGATGATGACATCTAAGCTATTATCTGGCGCGTCTTGCATCCACTTAATGCCATCTTCAAATAACAATTGGGCGCGTGGGTCGTTATTCGATTCGCATAATTCAGGGAAATATTGCTCTGCTAAACGGGTTACACGCTCATCAATTTCCACTTGAATCGCGGTTTTTACCGTATCGTGCTTTAACACTTCGCGCAATGTACCGCAGTCGCCACCGCCGATCACTAATACATTTTCAGGATTAGGATGGGTGAATAACACAGGGTGCGACATCATCTCATGATAAAAGAAATTATCACGGGTGGTTAACATCATGATGTCGTCAATGGTCATCAAATAACCGAAGCTTTCCGTTTCATAAATGCTAATTTTTTGGAAATCGGTTTGTTCTTCGTGCAATTTAGCTTTGATTTTCAAAGAAAAACAACAGCCTTCTTCCATTGCATCGTTTTCACTAAACCACTGTTCATTTAGCATGTGTATTTCCCCTTAACGCCATAGTAAGACTGAAAAAAAACAACCCCGAGGGCTAGGCCAGCCGTCGAGGTCGTGGGACTCGATATTGTAACGATTTATCCGCGTGCTGGCGACCTTAGCAAACATTGCCAGTGCAAAAATCGCGTTTGTCTGGATAACATAGCTTAATGACATGGCGATGACAGTCAATTGATTTGGAGAGGAAAATGTCAGTTGTAATTGAGAATGTGGACAGCTTACGCACTCAAATAGCACAGGGGCAGCAGTTCAAATACCTGTTATTTTGGGGACATCAAGCACGCGGTGATACTGTAGACAAATCCTGTTTAAGCCAATGGTATCCGGCGGCTTTTCAGCTTGAGGGAGATCGTTACCTCACTGCGGAACATTACATGATGGTGGCAAAAGCGCGTTTATTCGGCGATCACGCGACTGCGCAAAAAGTTCTACAAGCACCACATCCCAATGCAGCGAAAAAGCTTGGTCGCGAGGTGCAAGGTTTTGATGAAACGGTATGGCAGCAACATCGGCAAGACATCGTATTTAACGCCAACTTAGCCAAGTTTAGTCAGCACCCAGAATTGCAGCAGTTTTTATGCAATACCGGTCAAAAGGTGTTAGTTGAAGCCAGTCCGGTTGATAATATTTGGGGCATTGGTTTAGCCGCCAGTGATCCGGCAGCGCAAGACCCTTTGCAATGGCAAGGTTTGAATTTGTTGGGATTTGCCTTGATGCGGGTGCGAGCGCATTTGCTAGGTTACTGCCATTAAGTTGAGGCGATTTTGTAGGTCGGATAAGGCGACAGCCGTCATCCGACATCGGGTGCTTGAAGCTTGATCCAAGCCAGTGACGCACTGCCATTAAGTTAAGCGGTTTTGTAGGGTTTGCGCCGCGTCCTTTTGCGGTGCGAACGCGGAGAAGTCTGCATGATATTAGCGTGTAGGATGGGTAGTAACATGATGGGTTTCGCTTCGCTCTACCCATCCTACACGTTAGCATCGCTTAACTTAATTGCAGTGAGCCAGTGACGGCGGATGACGGCTTACGCCTTATCCGCCCTACAAGAGAGAATACATCATGTTAATTGTCATCCCACAAGTCTTATCGGCTGCCGAAGTGCAGCAATTTCGCACCCACATTGCACAAGCTGACTGGCAAGATGGCGTGCAAACCGCAGGCAGTTTAGCGCGTCATGTAAAGCAGAACTTACAACTGTCTGATACTGCCGAACCCGCACTCAGCTTAGGTAAACATATTCTGCGTGCTTTGGCGCAAACGCCGCTGTTTATCTCTGCTGCACTACCAGCACGTATTTACCCACCAAAATTTAATTGCTATCGAAACGGCGGTCATTATGGCGCGCACATTGACGGCTCCTTAATGCAATTGCCTAACAGCCATCTCACCTTGCGCACAGATTTATCCGCTACGCTATTTCTAAACGAACCAGAAGACTACGACGGCGGGGAATTAAGTATTGATACTCGTTATGGCACGCAAACTGTCAAACTGGCGGCGGGTGATATGGTGTTATATCCCTCAACCAGTTTACACCAAGTCACGCCCGTAACACGCGGCGAACGCCTCGCGGCTTTTTTTTGGATACAAAGCCAGATACAAGATAATACGCAGCGGGAGTTATTGTTTGACTTAGATCAGTCGATTCAACGATTAACGGTGGAATTGGGTAGCACACATGCAGAAGTGGTGCGCTTGAGTGGGGTGTATCATAACTTGATTCGACAATGGGCGGTTGCTTAATGAGAAACTGAGCTAAGCTCAGGAACTGTATTCCAGAACTTAGCTCATTTTGTATTAATGCGAGTGTCGATACAACACTGACGAAAACAACTTACCCTAAGACCTTAGTTATCATTTTAACCTTAGTTTTCTGTTGTCGGAGCCTTGCGAAAATCGCTTAATACTAAGACTTCTAATTGCTGTAATAAACGACGAATTTCTAATTCGTCTTGATGTGCGGGGTCTTGATATTTACTACGGATTGTCCACAGCAATATATACAACTCTTCAATTTTTTCATCTTGACATTCTTGATAACGCTCTAACGCGAAGCGTAACAAACTCACCATCACATCAGTGCGGCGGCGGTTACTTTGCGTGGCGATTTCATCAATTTGGCCTAGGATACTTTGCGGTGGACGCATGCTAATCGGCGGATCACAGCGAGGAATACTGCGGTCGTAGCGCTCAAAACGTTTTAATTCTGTAATATTCATCTTTATCATTCCTTACGCAATAATGTCTCTATTGCGTGTTAGGTGCTAAGTTCGTCCTAGGGTCTGAATTGTAAAGATAGACATCCACTCGCATCCAATGCGTTCATTGGGAAAGAGATGTTGCAAGCTTAGCGCATTGTCTTTAAAGACGAACAATGCTAGTGATGTCTCAACAATACAAACCCGTTATTTTAGAGCATTTTGAACAAAAAGTGATAAAAAGTTATTACCCATGGTTATAAGTAGCTTTTATCCTTTTCCACTAGCCACTTTACATGGCCTAGTTGTCTTACATAAGCGTGTCTGTGTAATGCTACAAATTTGACTTAACCCTACAAAGTAAATACACAATACGCTTGTTGCAGGAGATATAAGGGCAAAAAAATAGAATACGATTTCCCCTGCTCAATTATTTAAGCTGAGGATGATCTGTATTGCAATAAGAATAATTCCTTAGGTGGGAGGATTCATTTAATGATTTGGAATATTGTTTTTGTATTAGTCACCGCAGCCATTGCGTGGCATGGTTTGACCTATCGAGATGAGGAAGGCAAAGACGACATTGTGCGTTTGCTGTTTGGCTGTATCGCACTGTTATTTTGCTTGCGGGTATTATTTGTTGATGTGTTGCAGTTGTTTTAACTCACATTACACAAAATGCTGATGTAGGGTGTGCGAAACGCCGCCGAGAGAGCCGGTTTTGTCTTCAACCTTAATCGGCGTTGTAGAGCGGATAAGGCGGCAGCCGTCATCCGCCGCAAAAGCTAGAAATCAGTCTGAAATTAGCAAATGTATCCTGCTTTCCAGACAGAAAACTGATTGATATACCGTACCTTAGCCATGTCGGATGACGGCTATCGCCTTATCCGACCTACAAGAGGCTTGTTTTTAAAACAAAATTCACCGTACGGGGTTTGGTGGGCAAAATCCCACATCAACGACAGCGGACTATCAAACGACATACCTTGTGGGATTTCGCACACCCTACAACTCATGGCGTAAGGTGTGCTTTTAAACACCGTGTACGCGACCTGCACGCAGGCCGCGTTCGTGATTCAGCGGCGTTGAGGCGGGGATTAAATATATAAAGTCACATCAGCATCGCCTGCAAACTCGAAAAAGCTTGCCGCGCCACCATATTCGACTTCATCTAAAAAGTCTGCTTTGGTAAAGTCGAATAAATCAACCGTCATCTGACACGCGACTAATTTGACTTCAGCTTCAATACACATTTCGCGCAAGTACTCAATGCTCGCCACGCCTTTATCCGTTAGCTTTTGTTTCATCATCTTGGTGATGAAACCTTGCATACCGGGTAAAGCTTGTGCCATCACAGGTACAGGAAAAGGCATAGGCATCGCGGGGTTGCCTAAAGGAGACACTTGTAAATCTAATTTTTTACGCAGCAATTGCAGTCCGTAGAAGGTAAAAAAGATTTCGGTGTCATAGCCTAATGCAGCCGCGGTAGAGGCTAGAATAAAGGGCGGGTATGCCCAATCTAAACTACCTTTAGTTGCAATAATGGCCAGTTTCTTCGGCTCAGACATTATATTACCCTCTTAATGGCACCTGAAATTAAGCTTTTTCTAGTAAAAAAGTATATTTGCCTCCATCTTCTCCAGAAGATAATAATTTGTTGCCAGTTTGCTTCGCAAAGGCCGCAAAATCTTTCACAGAACCTGGATCAGTGGTGAGCACATGTAAAGTTTGACCACTGTTCATCGTGTTCAAAGCCTTTTTCGCTTTTAAAATGGGCAGCGGACAGTTTAAACCAGTTGCATCTAACTCTTGATCAAAATCAGCCATGTTGGAATTCTCCTATTTACAAATAAACGGTGGTCAACATTAATGTGCGCGAACATTGAGCCATGATTTAGTATTCAAGCTTATTCTTATATACTAACTCAAAAGAAGGCGCAAGTATATGATGCAACGCACAAAAATGAGATCGCCAAAGGGATTTAAAGGACGACAGTTATGCAGTTTTTTCCCATATTTCTAAACGTTCAGCAACATCCATGTTTAGTAGTCGGTGGCGGCAAAACAGCGAGCCGCAAAGTAGAGCTGTTGTTGCAAGCCCATGCCCAGATTCGGGTTGTAGCACCTGAACTCACGTCCTCGTTGCAAGCCTTAGTGGATGCTGGACAGGTTCAATATCGCTGTGGTCTGTTTGAAGCCGATGACCTACAAAACTGTCGTTTAGTTGTTGCTGCCACTAATGATAGGGCAGTTAACCTATATGTGTCTAATCTTGCCAAATCACAGCGGGTTTTAGTAAACGTGGTGGATCAGCCAGATTTATGCGATTTTATCGTGCCGTCAATGTTAGAGCGCAATCCGTTACAAATCGCCATTTCGACAGGTGGTGCGGCGCCTGTGCTGGCGCGTTTGCTACGTGCGCGTTTAGAAAGTGCGATTCCAGCCGCCTATGGCCAACTGGCACATTTTATGGGCAGTTTCCGCGATCAGCTTAAACAACGCTTCAACAATACCACCGAGCGGCGTGATTTTTGGGAAGGCGTGTTACAAGGGCCTATTGCAGAATTAGTGTTAGCTGGACATGAAGACAAAGCCCGCGAAGCCTTAGAACAATATTTAACCGTTACTGAGCAAGGGCAAAAACCACGCGGCGAAGTGTATTTAGTCGGTGGCGGGCCAGGTGATCCTGATTTGCTTACTTTCCGTGCCTTGCGTTTAATGCAGCAAGCTGATGTGGTGGTGTATGACCGCTTGGTGTCGCCTGCGGTAATGGCCTTAGTGCGCCGTGATGCAGATCGCATTTATGTTGGTAAAAAGACTTCTAATCATACTTTGCCACAAGGTGAAATTAACCAGTTATTAGTGCGCTTGGCGAAAGAGGGGCAAAAAGTCCTGCGCTTAAAAGGTGGCGATCCATTTGTATTTGGTCGCGGCGGCGAAGAAATTGAAACTTTGATGGAAGAAGGCATTCCATTCCAAGTGGTGCCGGGCATTACCGCAGCGTTAGGGGCTTCAGCCTATGCCGGTATCCCGTTAACGCATCGTGATCATGCACAAGCCTGTATTTTCGTTACTGGTCACTTAAAAGACAATTCGCTGAACTTAAACTGGTCGGTGTTAGCGCAAGAAAATCAAACAGTTGTCGTTTACATGGGTTTGAATTCTTTGGGTGAGTTTTGCCAGAAAATGATCGCCAATGGCTTAGCCAGCGATTACCCCGCCGCCTTAGTACAAAAAGCCACTACCTCAGAGCAAAACTTAATCGTCGGCACGTTGAGCACTTTACCTGAATTGGTAGCACAAGCCGATGTGCGTTTACAAAGTTTGATCATCGTCGGCACAGTAGTGAACTTGCATCAGCAATTGGCGTGGTTTACCCCACCGCCGAAACAAACGGTAGTCGGAGATGAAACGGTGAATGCCTTACACGCACCGGTTGAAGTGGGGGCTTTGCAAAAGTAATGAAAGCTTTAAAATTAATGAAATATACCTTTACGGGTATCGGCTTTGCCCTGTTAATTGGTGCTTTGTTGGCTTATAACCATACCCGCGAGTTTGTCGCAGGCGCAGTGCAAGCAGAAGGCGAGGTGGTTGAGGTGATTCGGGTTGAAACAGAAAGCACAGATCGGCGTAGTGTGGTCAGCTTTCGGCCTGTGGTGCGGTTTACGCCAGCAGATGCGAATAAGCCAATACAGTTTACTGATTCCGTGGGTAAAAATCCGCCCGCTCATAGTGTCGGCGAACGTGTGTTAGTGTTATACAACCCGCAAGTGCCTAGCCAAGCGCATATCAACAGCTTTTATTCACTGTGGTTTATGGTGATTATTTTTAGTGTGTTGGGGACTGTGTTTGCATTGGTAGGAGGTTTTTTGTTTAGGGTGCATGCGCGTCGGTTGCAACGGCGTGGGGAATGACAAACTTGTAGGATGGGCTTCCTACGTCAGCCCATCCTTGTATCTTAATACCTGTTCAGAAGACAAGTGTAATGGTCTAATAATCTTGAAGAGAATGATAGCCAACAAAAGTTGGTCATTTAGGAGACATTAGATGAATCAGACAAATCGCAAACCTCGTCAGACATACACAGCAGAGCAGAAGCTGGAATATGCCAAGTTGATGGTGGAAGAAGGCTATAGCAACAGACAAAT